>JBJMXF010000070.1:0-8409 GCA_045809725.1 Candidatus Udaeobacter sp.
GCGATTGGAACTGCACAACGGCAGCGGAGCATTGATTGGTTCCAACGACAATTGGCAGACGACGATACTCGGCGGGATTATCACCAGCAATCAGGTGAGCGATATCCAGAACAGCGGCCACGCTCCTACCGCGGCAAGCGAATCAGCGATTATCGCTGACCTGCTACCGGGGAACTACACGGCAATTGTGCAGGGTGTGAACAACACCGCCGGAGTTGCTCTGGTCGAAGTCTACGATTTGGACTAGTCGAGTTCAGAGCCACCTCGGGGATCGCAAACGTTTCTGGTTCGGATTCCGTTGGAAAAAGCACAAATCTTTTCGCTAGAATTTCTGCGTGGAATCCGATAACTCACAAAAAACCCAAAAGGAGGAGATTTATGCTAGGCGAGAAGATTGGTGAGATATCAGGCAAAATTACGATGCAGCGTGTTTTGCCGAATCTCGGTGGCGACCCAAAAATGGAATCCTCTTTTCAGGCAACCGGTTCACTACTGGGCACAAGCGTAAAAGACACAGGCACGTACACGACCATTTTCCGTCCGGACGGGACACAATATGGCGAAGGTCAAGGCGTGATGATAACGAAAGACGGCAAGACGGCTACTTGGACCGGCCATGGTGTTGGCGCAATGAAAAAAGATGGGACCGCGACTTATCGCGGCGCTCTTTATTTTCAAACCATGCCTCCGAAATGGTCACGGCTAAACAAGGTCGCAGTGCTATTCGAGTACGCAGTAGACGCAGAAGGCAACACACACTCCGAATACTGGGAATGGAAGTAGGCAACGTAGCGGCCATTGACCTCAATCGTCATCACGCGCGTGACAGACAGTAGTAACGATCGCAGCAAAATTCTCGGAGAATGGAGACTGGTTTCGTTCGAAGCAGAGATTCAAGCCACAGGCCAAAAAGAGCCTGTTATGGGAGAGAACCCCACGGGATACGCAATCTTTACCGAGACACGAGCGTTTTTCCTCCTGACGGGAGGAGAACGGAAGCCAGCGAAAACTGCGCAGGAACGTGCTGAACTGCTGAACACGCTGGTTGCGTACACCGGCACGTATCGCTTGGAAGGAGATGAATGGGTTACCACCGTGGACGTTGCGTGGAATCCTGAATGGATCGGCACCGAACAGAAACGTTTCTTCAAACTGGAGGGAGATCGTCTTCAGGTTCGCACAACGTGGGGCGTTCATCCCAACTGGCCCGACAAAGGAATGACGCGCAGGATTCTTGCATTCGAAAAAGTAAAATAGAGAGAAGGACAATCATAGAAGGCAAACTGCGGCACTACGTTCGCCGGTGCGCCGCAGTTTTGCGTTTCCGGCTTGCGTTCTGTCGCACCGGCGTTCACTCTTCCGGTCGTATGAAAACGCCGTTGTTAATGATCGCAGCCGCCGGCTTGTTGATCGCCGCCTGCAACCGGCAGGAGCCGGTGCCGTCGGCGCCAAAGTCGGATTTGGAAAGATTTCAGGGCACCTGGTATCTCGTACTGGCGATGCAAGATGGAAAAACCTTGCCCGAGGACAAGGTGAAAGAAACGACGATCGTCTTTAAGGGCGACACCTTCCGCTTCCCGGGGTCAGCGGAGTATGCCACGAGCAAGTCCGGCACGATCAAGCTCGACGAAACGAAAACGCCAAAGGAGATGGATGCCATCTCGACTGAGAAAGAAGTCATGCTCGGCATTTACGCGCTGGATGAAGCCGGTTACAAGGTCTGCTTCGCCCCGCCTGGCCAGCCACGTCCCACCAAGTTGGGTTCCGCACCTGGGAGTGGCTACATCCTGCAGGTCTGGTCACGAGAGAAGAAAAACTAACCCCAAACGGCCTTGTTAAGACTGCTTCTGCAAGGTCTAACCTCGATATCAGGCAGACGGGTTTTTGGAGGCCGGTTGAACAGCGCCGTCTTCCCCCAGCGCGACCGTCAAAACTTCATCTACGTTTTCCACCGGGACGAATTTTAGTTTTTGTTTCGCTTCTTCGGGCACATCGACGAGATCTTTTTCGTTCAGCTTGGGAATGATGACGGTGGTAATTCCGGCGCGCATCGCAGCCAGACTCTTTTCTTTCAATCCGCCGATCGGTAGCACGAGACCGCGCAAAGTAATCTCGCCCGTCATGGCGACATCAGAACGAACCGGTTTGTTGCTGAAGAGCGAAGCGAGCGCCGTAAACATCGCGATGCCAGCTGACGGCCCATCTTTTGGCACCGCCCCAGCGGGCACGTGCACGTGCACGTCCATCTTTCGAAAATCTTCGGGCTTAACGTCTAGCTGACCGTCTCGGCTGCGCAGGAGACTCAGCGCGGCTTGCACAGATTCTTTCATCACGTTTCCAATCTGCCCGGTAAGCGTGATATTCCCCTTGCCGGGATAACGTGTCGCTTCGATGTGCAATACCTCGCCACCAGCCGGCGTGTAAGCCAATCCGGTGACAACGCCGGGTTTACTGCTCTGCAGTTTTGTTTCGCGAACGTATTTAGCGGGGCCAAGCATTTCCGCCACGGTTTGCGGTACGACCGTTGCGCGATCGATCTTGCCGCGCGCGACTTGTGCTGCGATGCCCCGGCACACCGCTCCGATTTGACGCTCGAGCTCACGAACGCCGGCTTCATGCGTGTAATCGCTAATTATGCGCCGGAGCGCGTCCTCCTGGAATTCGCATTGCTCAGCTTTAAGTCCGTTCTCCTCCAATTGTCGCGGGACAAGATAACGCTTCGCAATCTCGAGTTTCTCGCGCTCGGTGTAACCAGGAAGTGAAATCACTTCGATCCGGTCGCGCAACGGCTCCGGTATGCCGTCGATGTAATTTGCCGTGCCGATGAAAATGATCTGCGAAAGATCAAACGGCAGATCCAAATAACGATCGACAAACGCGTTATTTTGTCGCGGATCGAGCACTTCGAGCAACGCGCTCGCCGGATCACCGCGAAAATCCGCACCAATTTTGTCGATCTCGTCGAGCATAAAGACAGGATTGCGCGTGCCGCAGCGCCGCAGCTCTTGAATTATGCGTCCGGGCATTGAACCGATATAGGTGCGGCGATGACCGCGAATTTCTGCTTCATCGCGCATTCCACCCAGGCTGATCCGCACAAATTTGCGGCCCAATGCGTCGGCGATGGATTGCCCCAAGCTAGTTTTGCCGACGCCGGGCGGTCCGAGAAAACAGAGGATCGCGCCGTGGCCCTGCGGATTGAGTTTTCGTACCGCAAGATATTCGATGAGTCGCTTCTTAACTTTTTCCAGATCGTAGTGATCGCGATCAAGAACTTGCTGCGCCTGCTCGAGATCGAGGTTGTCGTTGCTAAATTTATTCCACGGCAAGTCGGCAATGATTTCGATGTAACTCACGATCACCGAGAACTCGGGACTTGCCGGCGGAATGAAATCCAGCCGCTTCAATTCGCGCTCGGCCTGTTTCATCACTTCTTCAGGTGGATTCGCTTCCTGAAGGCGCGCGCGCAGCTGTTCCGCTTGTTCCTCACCGCCGCCTTCGGTCTCACCGAGCTCATGCTGGATCGCCTTGAGTTGCGATCGCAGATACGCGCGCCGCTGCGCATCGGAAAATTGCGAGGCGACATCTTTTTGTAGCCGCTGTTGGATCTGGGCGATCTCGAGCTGCGCCGAAATGTGCTGTTGCACAGCCGAGACCCGTTTCTCGACGTCGAGCTCTTCGAGTAACGCCTGCTTTTGCGCGACGTCTATATTGAGGTTCGGCGCCACAAAATCCGAGAGCTGCTCGGGATTCTCAATGTTCATGATCATCATGCGCGCCTGTTCCGGCGCGTCCGGAGTCAGCTCGAACAAACGCGAAGCCGAATCGCGCAAATTCCGGAACGTAGCTTCCCACTCTTTGCTTGGCGGCGGCAGGATCGACTGCGGTAGATCGATCTCGGCGCGTAGAAAGGGGCCTGTCGCGATTATTTTGCGCAGCGAAAAACGGCGCAACCCCTGCACAATCACAAGCACGTTGTCCTCTGATTGCCTAACGAGTTTGAGGACGAGCGCAGCCGTCCCCACGGAGTATAGATCTTGAGGTGACGGATCTTCTTTCGTCTCGTCACGCTGCGTGAGTAATCCAATGACCTTCGTGCGCGGCAAAGTGTCATCGAGCAGTTTGAGCGATGCAGCGCGCTGAACGTTTAGTGGAAGAACTGTGCCCGGAAAAATGACGAAGCCGCGCACTGGCAGAATCGACAACTCCTCCGGAATTCGTGGCGTGCTGCTTTCGCCCACACCCAGCGCGATGGTTCCCTGAGTTTTTGGCTTGGAATCAGTCCCGGATTGCAACGTTTTGAGGTTTTCTGTGCTCATGACGGTTTTTTTACCGGCATCGAAATCCAAAGTAATCCGTTACGCTGCTCGGCGTGGGCCTTGTCGATTTCCACGTCAACGGGAAAAGTGATCTCGCGTTCAAACGGCCCGTAATCGATCTCCATCGCGAGTAATTGCTGTGCAGACTCCTCTTCGCCTGTCGGCTCCGGAAGCTCGCGCGTGCCGCGAATCACCAGGCGCCGCGGCTCGACGCTCAGATCGATCAGCGAACGTTCAACGCCCGCGAGATCAACACAGATGCGAATGCACGTATCGCATCGATACGCGTTAATCGCCGGTTGCCACGCTTGCGGCGCAAACCTGGAAAATTGCGAGCGCGACAATTCGTAGGTGACGTCGTGCAGAGCATTCTGAAGCCAACGTAATTTGATGCTTTTGATCGGATCCATTGAAACAAATCTTACTCGGGCTGTCGGTTTTAAATCCGAACGCCACCGGGGTCTCCAACTATACGCGCTGGGAATGGCAATCGCATGTTTGTTTCGACAGAGAAAGCAGAGCATTGCATCCAGCCTGCGCCCCGCAAGCCAGAGGCATGCGCTACTTTGTCTTACCCGGTCCCGATAACGCGCGACCCGGTTTCCCACCGGTGTGTTCGCCGTTTTTGATGACCTGCACACCGTTCACGAAAACATGTTTCACACCGGTCGCGTATTGATGCGGCTTTTCAAAGGTGGCGTGGTCGGTGATCGTCGCCGGATCGAACACCACCACGTCAGCGAACATTCCTTCTTTGAGAAATCCACGGCGATCGAGCCCGAGGTTAGTCGCCGGTAGCCCGCTCAATCGATGAATAGCATCGCTCATTGAAAGCACCTTTTCGTCGCGCACATATTTACCAAGGACGCGGGCAAAATTCCCGTAAGCGCGCGGATGCGGATTGGATTTTGTGAATGGCGACTCGGGCACTTGCGATGCTTCATCCGAACCAAAGGAAATCCACGGCTTCCGTAGTTCCTTCTTCACGTTCTCCTCGGACATTACATGATAGACGGTGCTTATGCGTGATTCGTCTTCGGCGATCAAATCCATGGCCGTATCAATAGGATCCTTGCCACGGATTTTCGCCACTTCAGCAAGCGTCTTGCCCGTGAGCGGCTTCAGCTTTTCTGATTTGAATCCTACTAACAAAATTTTGTCCGGTGAACCGGCCGCGAGATAAAGATTCTCCCATTTGTCGCTGTCCACCTGTACTTCCGCTTTGATTTTCTCGCGCGTAGCTGGGTCGCGGAGACGTTTGAATAATTCCGGATACCCGCCGTCTTCCGTCCACGGCGGCAGACACGCGTCGAGGCCTGTGCCGGCAGCGGTGTAAGTGTACATGTTAGCGCGGACGTTCAATCCCTCGTTTTGCGCGCGTTCGATTCGCGCCAGTAGTTCATCGACTTTCGGCCAATTTTTTTTGCCGGCGGCCTTGATGTGATAAAGCTCCGCCGGAATGTTCGCTTCACGGGCGATCCGCAAGAGTTCGTCGAGGGCTTGGGACAGTTGATTCCCTTCGCTGCGCATATGCGAAATGTATTTGCCCTGGTATTTTGCCGCGACCTTGCACAGCTCAATCAGCTCTTCGGTTTTCGCGTAGAACGCCGGGGGATAAATCAGTGAAGTGCCGATTCCGAGTGCGCCGGCTTCCATTTCTTTCCGTACCAGGTCGCGCATTTGCTCGAGCTGCTCCGGAGTCGGTTGTTTATCTTCGTATCCAATCACGTATTCGCGGATCGTCGTCGCGCCAATGAATGAGGCCACATTGCACGACACGCCGCGTTTTTCGAGATACTGAAGATACTGGGCCAACGTGTTCCACGGGATGTCGTATTTGATGTCGGTTTGCTCGCGAATTTTGTGCTCGCGCACCCGATCGTTCACAGGGCCCATCGATTCGCCTTCGCCCATGATCTCAGTCGTGACTCCTTGCCGAATTTCGCTTTGTGAACGGCCATCCTGGATCAGCGACTCCGTTGACCACGAAAGCATGTTGATAAAGCCCGGCGCAACAGCAAGGCCCTTCGCATCGATGATCGTGTTCGCTTTCGCTGATTTGAAGTCGCCAACACCTGCGATCTTATCACCATGAATCGCAATATCGGCCTGTTGCGGCTCGGCACCGGTGCCGTCGTAAATTGTCCCGTTGCGGATGATCACATCAAAGTTCCCCTCATGTGTGGAGGGAGATGGCTGCGCCCCAAACATGGAGAAGACAACCGTCAGGAACGCACCGAGCCAAAAGACATTTTGTTTCATGGGCGGCTGACGGTAACGAACATGGCTATCGATGCAAAGTGGTTAAGAGAGTACCTCGCGCCAACCCAAAACGTGCCCTTGATTTCGCCAGCTCCGGCGACCGCTCGAGGCGTCGCATTCGAATCGTACAGTGAAGTCTGATACCTCGTGTTTCGTGAGGGAAACTATAGGCCAGACAGAGCCGGTGAACGGCTCATTAATTGGAAAGGGAAATTCAACAAAGGGAGATATCTGATGAAAGCGACAACGAAATCCAAGTGTCGTATTCCAGTACTGTTATCGATCCTTTGCGCAGGCCTCGTAGCAACTTTTCTTGGGGGATGTGCAGAGAGTCCATACGTGGCATACAACACCGGTTATTATCCAACGGGATATTATACGGGCTACACATATGACTATAACGCATACCCGTATGCCTACTACGGGCCGGCCACGGATACGGTCGTACGCTCAGGCGTCCGCTATAGCGATGCGTATGGCCCACGCTATTACCGCACCAGGACCATTTACGGCGACTGGTAATTGATTTGCGACTCGCGGTTGGCTAACGCATCGACGCATGCGCGCTTTGGCGGCTGCGTCGATGCGTTTGATCTTTTTAGCTTGCGTTCGCGGAGGGCGTCCTGTCAAATGAGCGCCCCAAACGCGTGGCAGCTAAACAAAAAACGAGTCAGAACGTGATTACGATCTTTTTGCTGGTCGGTGTCGTCGCTTTTGCCCTCCTGCTTGGCGCTTGCGCCAGCGTTGAGTACGCCGGTACCCGAATTCGCACACCCGAGGCGCCTTATAATACTTACTACGCGCCTGATTATTACCCGTACTATCCGTGGGACGCTTACTACGGCGGCGCGTACTACTACGGCGAGTAAGCCGCCAATACATCGATTCCCTCGCCGCCGCTGGCCAAAGTGACAGCAGCGTTACTTTTGCTGGGTAAACGCGGAGACTAACGGGTTGTCTATTGTCGACATGAACATAGAAACTACTAACTCGCTGCTCGTTCGCGTCTCTCGTTTCTTCAGTGATCGATATGCTTACCGGACACAACCTGGATACTCATCCGAGCTGGTTGCCTTCGGCATGATTGTGTTCATAGCCGCGTGGCCAATTATTTTAGTTGCTCACGCGATGGCCGTGTCACCGAGATAACCCAAAAAGGAGGAACGGCCATGCTTTACGCACCCCACACTTACACAGAACTGCGGAGACAGATTCACGACGATCTGCGAATCCAACATCCCGAATGGGTCCAGCCAAACGGCGAATGCCCCACGTGTGATTCTTACGAGGCGCGTCTGATAAAAACGCTGGATGTGTTGAAACGGCAACATCCGAGTATCTCATACGACTGCGATCGCCTTCAGTAAGGCAATCGTTCACTCACCGGCAGAAGGCACGCTCGGTTCAGGGACCGCTTGAGAGGGTGGCGGCAGCACACCGTAAAAGTTCTCGCCGTCGTCGTTACGCTCCGGCGCTTTCATAAACACCTTTGTAATGTCTCCCGCCGCAGGTCCACTCGGAGCCTTGAAAAGATACAATGTAACACGCACATCATCAGCGCGACCTGCGGTCAGGAATTTTAGCGGGAATGCGTAGGTGAAAGCCTCGCCAGTATCCACCTGACGCTGGCTCTCGGGTCCATTGATGGATTCGAAAATGGTTTTCGAGGAGCCTGACGAATCCGTTAGTTCGCCAGTCACGTTCCCAGCGAACCTGCCTGATTGATGGACGATCGCATTCACGCGGATCTCCGTTGGATGACTCTCATCGGGAAAATAGGACCACTCTTTGAGTTCAATCACGTTGATTAGACGTCTGCGACTCTCCA
>JBJMXF010000071.1:0-3681 GCA_045809725.1 Candidatus Udaeobacter sp.
CGCCGGCTCTCTCAACACAGCCGTTGGTACTCAAGCGCTCTTTAGCAACACCGCCGGCTCTCTCAACACAGCCGTTGGTGATCGAGCGCTCTTTAGTAACAACACCGGCTCCGGCAACACCGCAATGGGTGAAGAAGCGCTCCTTTGGAACACCACCGGCACCTCCAACACGGCCACAGGAAATGCCGCGCAGCTTGGAAACAGCGACGGCTCCTCCAACACGGCGACCGGAAATGCAGCGCTTCAGAACAACATCAGTGGCAATAACAACACCGCGATCGGTCAAGGCGCGCTCTATTATAGCACCGGCAACGGTAACACGGCCTTGGGCGCTTCTGCAGGCGATTACGTTACCACGGCCAATAACGTCATCGCTATCGGCTCCGCCGGCGCGAACGTAAGCGACAGTTGTTTTATCGGACGCATCTACTCCAACGTGCAGCCCATTGTTGGGCCCGATCCGGACTCGGTCACGATCACCAGCGCCGGAAGACTTGGCCGCGGCAACGTATCCTCGCGCCGGTATAAACACGACATTCAGCCGATGGATAAAGCCAGCGAAGCGCTCTACAAGCTCAAGCCGGTCAGCTTCCGGTACCACAAAGAGTATGATGTCACACAGACGCTTGCTTTTGGCCTGATCGCCGAGGAAGTAGCCGATGTGTATCCCGACCTGGTAGGACGCAATCGGGAAGGCCAGGCGGAATCCGTTCGATACGAGCAGATCAATACAATGCTGCTCAATGAGTTCCTCAAAGAGCACAAGAAGGTCGAGGAACAGCAAGCGACCATCACTGAGTTGAAATCAACCGTTGTGCAGCAACAAAAGGGAATGGAGGCGTTAACGGCACAGGTCAAGGAGCAGGCAGCGCAAATCGTAAAGGTTAGCGCTCAGATCGAAATACGAAATCCAACACCGCAAATTGTAATCAATCCGTAAAACTACCAACAAGAAACGAAACATGAAAGCACCTATGGATAGTCAGTTACATCTCGCTAAAATCTCAAACCTAATCCTCGCCGGCGCGCTCGGCTTGGTTCTCACCTGCAGCCTTAGTGCTGTGCGCGCTGACGAGACTTGCTCTTCACCTTACCTCGCACGCATCGAAGGCCAGGAAGAGTTCGTGTATGTGTGGACGCTCGGTGTAGAAGGTCTCGGCGATGGCTCGGACAAACTGGTCACCGTCGATGTAAAACCCGGATCGCCTAACTACGGCAAGGTAATTAGCTCCACCTCAGTTGGTGGCCGCAACGAAGCGCACCACGGCGGTTTCACCGACGACCGTCGCCAACTATGGCTGGCTGGGATAGAAAACAGTCGCTTGTTTATTTTCGACGTGCACACTGATCCGGCCAAGCCGCAGCATGTAAAAACCATCGACGATTTTGCGCAGACGACAGGCGGCGCGATCGGACCTCATGGCGCATACGCATTGCCGGGTCGAGTTTTGATTCCCTGTCTCTCGAACGAAAAAGATCACGGAGGCCGGACGGCATTGGTCGAATACAGCAATGACGGTAACTACATCACCACTCACTGGTTGCCGACAAGTGATGACGCTCGCGGCGCAGCGAATGCGAACTCCGCAGACGGCTATGGGTATGACGCGCGTGTGTTGCCCAGAAAGAATGCGCTACTTACCTCATCTTTTACCGGCTGGAATAATTACACGATGGACTTCGGCAAACTGAGTGCCGATCCGGAGGCAATGAAGCATTTCGGTTCGACCATGGTCATGTGGGATTTCCATGCGCGTCAGCCGAAGAAAGTCTTCGAGGTGCCAGGTGCGCCGCTGGAAATTCGCTGGGCGTGGGGTGACAAACATAATTACGCTTTCACTGCCACGGCGCTAACATCAAAGCTCTGGCTGGTCTATCAAGATGACCACGGTGAATGGCAGGCCAAGGAAATTGCAAACGTCGGCAACGTCAAAGGCGGCGTGCTGCCTGTGGATATTAGCCTTAGCGCCGACGACAAAACATTGTTCGTCGATGGCTTTGGTGATGGTAAGTGCCGCGTGTTCGATGTTTCCGATCCGCAAAAGCCGAAACAGATTTACGAGAAGCAAATCGGGCGGCAGGTAAACATGGTATCGCAAAGCTGGGACGGGAAACGATTGTACTTTACCAGTTCGCTCCTGGCTCGCTGGGACAAGAAAGGCGAAGATAACGATCAGTTCTTGCGGGCCTATGCATGGGACGGCAAAGAACTGAAGTCGACCTTCGAACTCGATTTTGCTGCTCTGAAACTCGGCCGACCACATCACATGCTCTTTGGGGCGGCAAAACTCGGTGCGAATCGCGTAGTGGCATCGGTGCAGGAGCCAGCGCGATGAAGGTGCAATTTATTGATGGAGCGCGGAGCTGCGGCGACGTCAAACGCTGGCTGGCTGGAACTCGCCCCTTCAAGGGTCGTAATCGGACTCGAGGAGTGGCACTCGTAGTTACGCTTTGGCTGGCTACCCACGTTGTGTCCATCGCCGCTGACGGTGCGGTTCCGCACGACAGCGACTACGATTACGATCCGCCGGTCCCGGGCAGCTACGCCTTGCCTGTTATCAAGGTCGCACCCGACGGCGCGATTATTGATTCAGCTGGCGAAGCATTAAACCTGCGCGAGCTCACATATGGGCGTATCACCGTGTTGAGCTTCATCTACACTCGGTGCGCGGCGCCGAAAGCGTGCCCTTACGCCACCGGAGTGTTTTATGATCTGCACGCGCTCAGCGCAGGAGATGAGGGGTTGGCAAAAAACATGCGCCTTGTCAGCTTAAGCTTCGATCCCGATCACGACACGCCGCAACGGCTTGCCGAGTATTCGGAAGCGATGCGCGAACAAAAAGCGGGCTGCGAATGGCGTTTTGCCACAACGAAATCGCGCGCGGAGTTAGACCCTATCCTGAACGGCTACGGTCAAGCCGTGGACAAGCGCTCGAATGCTACTGATCCGCAAGGCCCGTTGTATCACATTCTGCGGGTCTTTCTCATCGATCGCGAAAGTCGTATCCGAAACATTTACAGCTCCGCGACACTCGATCCACGGCTCGTCCTAGCCGACGTGAAAACGCTCTTGCTGGAAGAAACAAAAGTTTCAAAACATTGATTGACGCCAAAATCGGTAGAACAGATTGTCATGCGACAGATGTGGCATGGTGGCACGTTTCAGCTAATGAAACGCAATGTGGTGTTTTGCGATTGGTCCTTGAGCTTTCGCAGCTGAAGCAGTATTAAAAATTTAAGTCCAGGCAGAAAGTGTTATGCCACTGTTAAAGCCAGACCCGACATTTTACCCTTCACCGCGGCTTGCGATGCAGGCTCCGCCGGAGAAACACGCGTTTGTCGCCGCGCTAAATCCGCCCGGCAGCAAACTGAACGATGCGCTGCTGGTTGTTGATGTTGATTCCAAATCGCGCACGTTCGGTCAGCGTGTCGGCGAGGTGAAGATGCCAAATTTTGGCGATGAACTGCACCATTTTGGTTGGAATGCGTGCAGCTCGGCGCTGTGTCCGTACGCGCCGCACCCGCATGTCGAACGCCGTTACCTGGTCGTGCCTGGTATCCGCTCGTCCCGTATTCACATCATCGATACCAAGCCCGACCCGCGAAAACCGCAGATCGTCAAAGTCATCGAGCCGGAGGAAGTTTTCGCGCGCAGCAACTATTCGCGTCCGCACACAATTC
>JBJMXF010000072.1:0-3601 GCA_045809725.1 Candidatus Udaeobacter sp.
AACCGGGAATCGTCGCGCTGAACTGATGGACTATGGCACTCAACCGAACGATCCGTACTACGAGCTGTACACGCGTCCGCCAGAGCGCATCAATTATTTCGCGTGGACGGTTGCGATCTTACTTTTGACAGGGTTCGCACTCGCGGCGTGGCTCGGAAGTTTTTACATCTTCAATCAACCGGAGCGACCTGACAGTAACCGAATTCTCCAAAAGCTGCACAAGATTGAGCAGCCGAAACGATTCGAATTAACGGCTGCGCCGCCGGGCGAATTTCTTAACGCCAGCGAGCTTTACGACCGCTACGTTGGAATGGGCGCCGCCGAGCTCGCGAAAACCAACGCTGAGCTGTTGCGCAACTACATTCGAAATTTTCAGCAGGTGCGCGGCCTGGTTCCGTACGTCGTAGGCCGGTTTTCGATCATTGGAGTGCGCGAACTCCGCCCTGACGATGTGTTTACCACCGGTATGGCTGCACTGACCGCTGCCGTCGACAGTGGTGAGCTGCTGATGGAACACATTTATCCAGCCAAGCCCGAAGCCCTGCCTCTGATGAAGCAAACGCTCACCGTCGGATTGGAAGTGAAATTGGAGCGCACACACGACATTTCTGCGGTGATTCACGCCGAGCGATTAATCGATGGCCGAATTCTGGTGACAACAGTTCCTTTGCTATACGGAAGCTACACAGTTACACGCGGTCTCGGCACCTTCCGCCTCGAACCGCCGCTTAGTCTTAACTTGGTGGGAGGTTGGCCATTGTTTAAATCGCAGGAACGCGCTTCCATCGAACAACGCCTTGCCGAATACCGAGCGAAAATGGCAGCAGCGCAAGGCGGTCCCATTGCGATACCGGGCGCGAGCGCTACTCCGCCGCCCGCAAAAAATGAACTGGTGCGCATCGAACAAGCCAGACCTGTCTCGCCGCTCGCAATCACTCCACCACTTGTCGCAAGTAATGACAAATTGGCGAAAGCAACGCCCGCGCCGAAAGGAAAAAAAGGCAAAAAGCAAAAGCTCGAGTCTCCGCCGCCGGCAGCGAGCCCCGCGCAGGCAGTGGCCGCTCAGAACAAACCTGCGCCGGCTGGTACACCAATCACTGTCGCCTCAGCCGTTGCTCCTCCAAGCGCCTTAAACCTTGCTGTTGCGACGCCGATGCCGGGGTCTAAACCTTCAGATATTGGAACTGGATCGATGGCACAGAGTTCGCCGGTTGCTGCAGCGACGCCGGTCCCCGTTCTTCCTGCTCAACCTGCTCCGGCCACTACTCCGAATGTGGCTCTTGCTTCGAATGCAGGCGGCGGCAGCTGGAAAACCTTTGCGCCAGGCAAGATGCCGCTCGGAAGGCTCATCGCTACCAGCGATTTGAATGACGTAGCCGATCATGGAGTCGCCGGCGAACGGATTTATTTGAAAGGCCAGTTCGTGGTGAATTTCGCCGATGCGAACAAGGCAGTCCTGCGGCCGCGCACAACATTAACAAGCAAAGTGCTCCACCTCGGTGGCGGTTCGTCGACGCGAATCATTGTGGAATTTCCCCGTGGTTATACTCCCCCGCCCCAGGGCGCCGTCGTCAATCGGGACGAGACGCGGCCCTTTGAAATCACCGAAGTTCGCAAACAAGAAGACGGACAACTGAACGTCTTCGTGCGCGAGATCATGCAGCCGAATTGATCGGCTCGCTGCGCTTCGAATCTTACTGCAACGCGTCTGTGTCAGACGCGTACTCTAGCCGGTGCGTGAGCGGAGGATTACTTTGCCGCCTCGTATTTCAATCGTGCCGATATCGTACGCGTTTCCTTGGTCAGCGAGGTACTCGCGCAGTTCTCTGTAACGATACTTCCACTTTAAAAAATCAGTCGGCACCTGCTCGCCATTAATTGTAACTCGAGTGAGTCGCGGGCCATCAGATGACTGCACGCCGTCTGGTTCGATGATGACGTCGGCATTAAAATAATAACCGGGTCTGCCGAGAAATGCTCCGATCGACACACTCAGTTGTAAGCGGAGCTGATTCCCGTCGATGGAGGCAAACACTTTTCCGCGCGCGTCCTCGCTCGTAGCGATCAATGCATTTACATCATCGGCAGTTAATTCAATTTCCGCTGCCTGGCCTGCGCGCGTTTTCTGTTCGAAATCCTGCCAGCGTTCCTGGACAACCTGAATCTGTTGGTCCGAAACGTTGAATGGTGGAACGGGCGTTGGTGCTTCGGCAAGCGACCTCGTTTTGGCCAGCCAATAACTGCCGTAGAACAATGCGGAGTTGCGTTGAAGACCCCAATACAATCCGGCAAACCCAGCAATCGCCAGCACGATCGCGAATATCAAAAGGACCAGGCAACCCCGTGCGAAACAGCCCAGGCTTTTTTTCCGCGGGGGCGCTTCAACCCAGGTGTTCATAACTGTAGGGCGTCTGTGTCAGACGCCGTCCGTCATTTCTAAGCCGTGCGATCCTTCACATCGAGTCAACGCTTGAACGCTTTAACGCCTTAACGATTTAACGTGGCGAAGCCATCTTCGCCTGCGCTTCCATCAGTTTGTCATATAAGCCGCGCAAACCGTCCGAGAGCACGCGTGTGCCGTTGATGATTGGCATGAAGTTGGTGTCGCCGCTCCAACGCGGCACGACGTGGATGTGCAAGTGATCAGGCACACCCGCGCCCGCACACTCACCGAGATTGAGACCGATGTTGAATCCCTGTGCTTTCACGGCCGCGCGCAGAAGCGCTTGCGCGTGGATCACCAAACTCCATAGCTCAACGACCTCATTCTCCCCGAGCGCCGAAAGCTCTGCGATTTTCCGGTACGGCACCACCATCAGATGTCCGACCGTGTAAGGATACCGGTTCATCATCAGGAAGGCGTTTTTCCTGCGCGTGATCACCAGATGCTCTGCGTCATCGCTGGTACGCCCCGCCGTTGTTAGAAAATCGCGGTCGCGCGGTTCTTTCTCGAAATACTGCACGCGCCACGGAGCCCAGAGCGCTTCTACTTCGTTCTTTGGAAATTCGTCGTCGGCCATGCGTATCGCCCACTGAAATTAAAATCCTGCGCTCCAAAGTCGAGCGAGCATTTCGAATTCCAAGTTGCCGCCCGGAACATGCACGATAACAGTTTTCGATTCAGCGCACTTGTCGCTTCTGCTTGCCCGCTTCGGTGTCGGATTGCAAATTAGAGATCACGGTTCAATCATCCGCTAAACAACCCATAACTGAGGTATCATCATGCGTCGCATCGTTCTTCTAATTGTTGCTGCACACGCGTTAGCTCTAACCTGTCCTCTCCTTGCCGGTGACAAACCGGATTCGGGAGACGAATTCACGAAATTCAAACACGAGTACGCCGACGTCTTGGCTCTTGAGGGTACCGCGAAAGGGGAGATCCTCGCCATCGCTAGAATTCTCCGTGCGAAACCCAGGATCGCGGTCGATCAGACTGCCGCGAGCGGCGAATATTGTTTCAACAGCGGCCAAGGCACGATGGTTCACTTCGCCACGGAACCGGAAGGCACGGCTGAAGACGTTGTTTACGAGTTCGACGCGTCCGGCCTGATCGCGGCAGGCTTGGATCCGTCGCGATTGCAGCAGTTACCCGAACGCGGCC
>JBJMXF010000073.1:0-24111 GCA_045809725.1 Candidatus Udaeobacter sp.
TAACACATTGTTGCGTTTTCCATGGCCAAGTTCCGCTGCGACAACCACTACATCCAGAGTGGCTAATTCGCGTTTCAGTTTGAACCAAAACATTCCGCGGCTGCCGGGAAGATAAAAGCTTTCCGCGTCTTTGATCATCAAACCTTCATTCAAACGCTGACGCGCCTCCTGGAAAATTCGGTCAACCTCGGCGGCAGAACGCGCTGGCGTCACGTTTGCTCTCTGAAATTGGGACGGCAATATGAGTGTGCCGAGTTCTTCGCGCCGTTCACGAAGCGGAGTTTTCAAGAGGGAGCGTCCGTTCACCCAAAGAAGATCAAAAATCACAAAAGTGACCGGGACATCCGCTGCCGCTCCGGCAAACAGATCACCGGTGTGCTCCTTGCGGCCAAGACGCCTCTGCAAATCGAAGAAGGTCAGTCGCCGCGCTTCGTCAAAAGCGATGATTTCGCCGTCAGCAATCAGCTCCTTGTCGAATTTCCTGGCTTGATCGACCAATTCCGGAAATTGCCCGGTAATTCGTCGCAAATCACGCGAGAAAATTTCCACTCTATCTCCGCTGCGGTGAAGCTGTGCACGAATTCCGTCGAATTTATCTTCAACGTAGACTGTCCCTGAAATCGACGAACCCGAACCGTCGCGGTCGGCGACTTCAATAAAGCGGTTCCACACCGCGTCCGCGGTCGGTTCGGGGGTAGCGAGCATGCATTTGATGGGACGAAACATTGATAGCTCGGCAGCGTGCAGCTGTTTCCGTGAGGCCAGGAGCGCCGTCCGGCCAATGTCGCCTAACAACATGTTGGCCTGCTTCACTTCTTCGAGCGAAACATCAAACGCCTTCGCAATGGCTTCCTCTACAAGGCCCTCGCGCAAACCGATGCGCAGGTCGCCGGTCAAAATTTTGACCACGTACTCGCCTTCACGTGCTGACAAAATCGAAAATCGATCTCGCAGCAGCTTTGCTTTGGCAATCGGGCCGCGCGCGCGCTGAAGACGCTGGAACAATTCAGCTGATTCAAGAATGGTGAATGGTTGCGGCGCCGTTCGGCGATCAAGAACTTCAAACGTGCTCTTGCCGGCGTCACCGTATTTGCCGGCGATTTCATGAAACTCGGAATCCTCGATTTTCGTCGCATCCTGCAGCGCGCGGAAAATTACGGCCCATCCGACCTGCAGTGTACGCGGATCGCTTTGGGCAAATGCTCTTCCGGTGAAGTACGTCGTGGCAATTGGAAGCTGCTCAGTTGTTAGGCTGCGAAGGTAATCGGACAATAATCGGACCTTCTCCAGTTTTGCGGGAGTTGCACTGATGTCTTCACCGACACTCGCGAAATCGAAGAACTCCGACTGCTGGATAGACTCGCCGGGGACCGGCGCTGTGGCGGAATTGCTCGGCAAAGGTTGCAGAGCAATCTCTTTTCGTCCGAGGTGCAACTCCATTTGATTTTCCTCGCTTAGCGCCCATGCCTCGAGCCCGCGCGCGCGAAGATCCGACGCGAACGCTGCGGCGAAACCATGGAGCGTTAATACCCGGCGTGGCTGCACCAGTTCGACGTACCGAAGCAAATCGTCGTAATCCGCGTGATCCGAAAGGGGAAATGCCGCATCGACCTGATACCGATACACCGCGTTAGGATCGACAGCCCATCCACTGATGAACGCCACACGTTTGCGTGGAATGTTCTCCAGCATGGTTGAGCGATTCGCGCTAGGCGGACAGATCAACACTTTGCCGGCGACGTCGTTCCCGTTATAGCGCTCGTATTTGCAAAACGATTGACCCAGCTGTTCGTAAATGCGCGTCATTTGATAAACCGAGCCATGGAGCATGGGAGTCAAGCCGCCGCCCTCGAGCGCACAGAGGATTTCCTGCGCCTTGCCTAACGAGTAACCGAGCAGCACCGGCACTTCACCCGCCTCAATCGTTTCGCTGCAGAATGCGACCATCCGATCAACTACCTCTTTAGTGGGCGGAAACCGGTAGCGCGGCATACCAAACGTTGTTTCCATCACAAGCGTGTCAGCATGACGCCACTCCGCCTGCTCGGCGGAATTGCCCCGACGCAGCTTGAAGTCGCCAGTATAGAGGAGGGTTTCCTCACCAGCGAAAACAAGGCACTGCGCTGACCCAAAGATATGCCCGGCGGGCAATAACATCACATCAACGCCGCGAATACATCGCCTTTCCCCGAATGGCAGTGGATGCTCGACCCGCGAGCCGGGTAGACGAGCTCGCATTAGACGTGCGGTGCGGTCGGAAACGATGACCTCCTGATGCGGCGCGATGTGATCACTGTGCGCGTGGGAAACGAACGCGAAACGTTTTGCGTCCCATGGGTCCAGCCACAAATCCTGTTGCGGCAAGTAGACACCGCGCTCATAGCGAACTTCGATCACGCAGAAAATTACTTCGCAATTGCGTGAGTTCCATAGCAGGGCTCCTACCATCGGCACTGTTGTGTTGTGCGTTGACACTTACCTGAATAACCCGCTTTATTACGGAAGTGAGATTTGCCGTCGCGCTTGTAATTTTCAGTGGCCTGGTTGTTTCCGCTCCCGGCAAGAGCGCACGCGAGGAACCCAAAGTGCTCGAGAAAGTGACGGCGCTGCCGGTGGCATTGGATCCAAATTTCGAGTTTCGAAAGACCAAGCTCTTCTTCATGAGTGAAAAAGGGCTAAAGCCGAGCGAGAGAGCGCACGATTCCACCAGCAAGGTTGGCGGGAAGTCAAATACGCCGAATCAGAAAACCTCTGTACTTCAGGATGCGCCGATCGTTTTTGAGAGGCAATATCGTCTTTACGGCGCAGTCACCGCGGTCGATCAACGGCAGCGTTTCGGTGATTACTTCGATTTTTTTTGGCGAACCAAGCGCCCTTCAGACGTCACGGTGCGTCTGGAATATCGCCAGGAGAAATTGCATGAACACGTCCAGGCGCAGGAAATCACATATAGAAACGCGCGCGGCACTAACAAGACCGAATTCAAGGTAATCGGCGACGATTATCTCGATGATGGCCGCGTCATCGCATGGCGCTGTCTCTTAATCGCGAATGGCCGAATCGTGGCGGAAAACCGGTCGTTTCTTTGGGAATAAATGGCGCGGCTGGTGTTTGCTACCGCAGCCGGTATCTCCAACATCCCAAGCAATGCGGCCCATCAGGAACTGTGTTCGGAATCAGTCGATAAGAGATTTTCCCAAGCGTCGGCAGGTTTGACAGCATGGGTTTCGGGCTGGTATCGTTTCAACGGTAACTGTGGACTCGTCTATTCAAGTTGGGGTAAGAGGGCCGGCCGTATGGGTCAAAGTGGAGGGAAAAGGTAGTTTCCTCAATAGCGGCAACCTCAAGGAGTTCTCGCGCGAAATGTTGGACCGCGGGTATCGCGAATTTGTGGTCGACCTGGCGGATTGCGCCATGATGGATTCCACGTTTATGGGAACTATGGCCAGCGTAGCCTTGCGGCTAAAGGAACTCGGGCGCGGCCACCTTCACATTGTTCATTGCGGCAATCGCAGTCAGCAACTTCTTTCCGGGCTCGGATTGGATCAGATATTCGACATCCACAGCGATGGCAGTGGCGCACCTGACTGTGAAGCGCTCGAAGCCTCTAAAAACAACACGGTCGATTCTCGAAAAAAGGCGCAGACAGAGACGATGCTCCAAGCGCATGAAGCGCTTTGCGAGGCTGCGCCCGAAAATATCTTTCGCTTCAAGGACGTTCTCGATTTCCTAAGACAAGATCTTCATCACGAGACGTCTTCGAAGTAAGCTGGCCTCCCGCAATGTGGCCGACTTTTCTCCTTGGACTGCTTGTCGCGTCTCTGGCTGGCTGGGGTATGACTGCCTATCTCCAGAGGCGGCAGATTCGCAGACTAGAGCGCTCGCATGAGGAAATTCAGGTCGAGGAGACGCTTGTCTTTGATTTCCTCCACGGGTTGGGGGAAGCGTTCCGCGGGACAATTCGGCCTCAGGAACTGCATCGGCTCATTGTCGAGGGGGCCGTGCGCATTCTCGACGCCCACGGCGGCACGCTTTACGTTGCAGACCGGACAGGTGGAAAGCTCATGCCGGGATTTATTTCGAAAGGCTGTCCGCCGCTGGTAGATATCCCGCAAGATATTTTACAACAAGCCGCTGCAAATCCCGTCGTCCTTGAGAGCTTTCTGCGGCTCCACATGCTTGATGCCAATGAAGGATTGATCGGGCGCGTTTGGAAAACAGGTCAGGCTGTCCATATCGACGAATTCTCGGAAGCGCCGGAGTTGGCGAAATTGCGAGGAAGCGCCTTTGGCAGTCTCTCGGTCATGGCTACGGCGCTCCAGTATGGCGACCAAAACCTCGGTGTTCTGGCGGTCGCCAACGGTCCAACGGGTGCCCCTTTTTCCCCGGCTGACTTTGTGGTTTTTAAATCCATCGCCGAGCAGTCGGCTTTTGCGCTCTACAACGCGATCATTTATTCGATGGCGAACGAAAAGAAACGGCTGGATCACGACCTCGAAATCGCGCGAGACATTCAGCGCATCCTGCTCCCATCTGAAGCGCCGGCCATCAATGGGTTCCAAATCAGCGGGATTAATGTGCCAGCTCGCCAGGTGAGCGGCGATTATTTCGACTACATCCATGTGGATAAAGAGCGGCTGGGTGTTGCAATCGCAGACGTTTCCGGAAAAGGCGTCCCTGCATCTCTGATCATGGCCATCTGCCGCAGCGTGTTGCGTGCAGAGGCGGCCCGCAATCCGTCGCCGGCGGATGTGTTAAGAAAAGTTAACCGGCAGCTTTATCCCGACATCAAAGAAGACATGTTCATCAGCATGGCATACCTGGTTCTGGATCATCAGAACGATGGAGTAACGCTTGCACGGGCCGGACATGATGCGCCGTTATTGTATCGGCAGCAGTCGCAAACAATAACGCCGATAAAGTCGCCAGGAATGGTGGTGGGAATTGACAGCGGAAGTGTGTTTGATAGGCTTACCGTCGACTTTTCGGTACCGCTCGAGCGCAACGATTGCCTCGTTCTCTACACCGACGGTGTGACTGAGACGCTTAACTCCGAGGGTGACGAGTATGGCGTTGATCGCATGATGCAGTCGGTTCGCGCCAGCGCGAACGATGGCGCGCCAGCGATTGTAAAGACGATTATCGAGGACGTGCGCGAGTTTACCGGTTCGGTGCCGCAAAACGATGACATTACTGTGATAGCCATCCGCAAAACATGAAAAAGACCCCTTCCCGTGAACGCGAAGAAGAAATGAATTCGTCAGTGCAGACGAAGCAAGCCTCTCCCACGGCTGCCGGCGACGCCGATTCCGACGATCCAATGGCAGGGTTGCAAGCCGATCTCGAGCGATTCCGCGATCTCGCGCTACGCAGCCAGGCTGATTTCGACAACTACAAAAAACGCGCTGCCCGCGAAAAAGAGGATGCGGTGAAATATGCCAACAGTTCGTTGCTCCAACGTTTGGTCTCCATTCTCGACAACTTTGAGTTGGGCTTGGCAGCGGCGAAAACGGAGGGCACACATTCTCCGATCTATTCCGGAATGGTTCTCGTTCAAAAACAACTAAACGATTTGCTCGAGGAAAACGGGCTACAAGCGATCGAAGCCGAGAACAAACAGTTCGATCCGAACCTGCACGAAGCGATTGCCCACGAGCCGAGCGAGACCGCCGAAGGAACAGTCATTCGCCAGGCCCGGCGAGGTTACCGATTTAAGGATCGCCTGCTGCGACCTGCGCGCGTCGTTGTTTCCAGCGGCCCGGCTAAGTAGTGAGTATGTGTCATTCCGAGCGAAGTCGAGGAATCCCGTGACATTGTCACGCGGTCGCGCACCGGGATCCTTCGACTCCGCTTCGCTCCGCTCAGGTTGACAACTCCCGAAAATGGCTACTGAGAAACGCGATTATTACGAAGTGCTCGGCGTGGGCCGCACTGCTGCCGGTGAGGATATCAAACGAGCCTATCGCAAGCTCGCGGTAAAATTCCATCCTGACAAAAATCCGGACGATCCGCACGCCGAAGAGAAATTTAAAGAACTGGGCGAAGCGTACGACGTCCTAATGGATCCAGACAAACGCGCGGCGTACGATCGCTTCGGGCACGCCGCGTTCGCGCAAGGCAATGCGGGTTTCGGTGGCGGCGGTTTTCATGATCCATTCGAAATCTTCCGCGAAGTGTTCGGCGGCGGCGGTTTTGGCGGCGGAATTTTCGACACCTTCTTTGGCGGTAGCTCCGGAGCGCGCTCCGACGATCGGCATCGTGGATCGGATCTGCGGTACGACATGGAAATCAAGTTAGAGGAGGCGGCTTTCGGCGCAGAGAAGACAATTGAGATTGAGAAGCTTGATGCGTGCGATAAGTGCCATGGTAGCGGCGCCGAACCAGGCTCGCACAAAACAAGTTGTACAACGTGTGGTGGGCGCGGACAGGTGATCAGTTCGCGTGGCTTCTTTCATGTCTCGCAAACATGTCCACGTTGCCACGGCGCCGGCGAAATCATCGAAAAGCCCTGCCAAAAATGCGGCGGCGAAGGGCGTGTTGAAAAGCCAAGCCGAATCAAACTCAAGATTCCCGCGGGAATCCGGGAGGGCACTCGATTGCGTTCGCCGGGAAACGGCGAGGCTGGCATCGGCGGGGGTGCAGCCGGTGATCTTTACGTTGTGATCCACATCAAGGAGCACAACATCTTCCATCGCGAAGCCGACGATCTGTATTGCGAGGTGCCAATCCCGTTTTCCGTTGCGGCGTTAGGCGGGGAGATCGATGTGCCGACGCTTGAGGGCAAGGCCTCTGTTAAAGTTCCCGCCGGCACGCAAAGCGGACAAATGTTCAAGCTGCGTGGCAAAGGCATATCCAACGTGAATGGCCGGAGTCAGGGAGATTTATTCGCGCGCCTGATCGTGGAAGTGCCTTCGCGCCTGAATTCAGAGCAACGCCGCAAGCTCGAGGAATTCGCCGCACTTTGCGGTGAGGAAAATACTCCGATGCGCAAAAGTTTCTTCGACCGCGCAAAGGAATTTTTTAAATAAGCACCGCAATTCCCGTGGTTCGCAACGGCGTCACACAGATTGAATGTCCGCGCGACGCGTGGCAGGGCCTCAGCCGGCGAGTTCCCACCGAACTGAAAACCCGTTACCTCGCCGCGCTGATTGACGCGGGGTTCAACCACATTGATGCGGTCAGCTTTGTTTCTCCCAAAGCCGTTCCGCAAATGGCCGATAGCGAAAAAGTGCTCGAATCAATAACCCTGCCTGACGATGTCGATATCATCGGGATCGTGGTGAACGAAAAAGGCGCTGAGCGCGGCATTGCCACTCGAAGCGTTTCGACTCTTGGTTTCCCTTTCTCCATCTCCGAAACTTTTCTGCGCAAGAATCAGAATCAGACGATGGAAGAGTGCTACAAAGTTTTGCACTCGATCAAAAGAGAAGCAGACGACGCGGGGCTGAACACTGCGGCTTACATTTCGATGGCGTTTGGAAACCCCTATGGCGATCCGTGGGATCAGGCGAGAATTCGCGAGGCGCTCAAGAAACTTTTCGATATTGGTATACGGGTCGTTTCGCTTGCTGACACCGTAGGCATGGCGGGTCCTGATTTGATTCAAATCGTATTTGAATCAGTTACAAGCGAGTTCCCCGACCGTGACGTTGGCGTGCACCTCCACAGCGCGCCCGGCAAGGCTGAATCGAAGATACTCGCCGCGTATGACGCCGGCTGCCGCCGTTTTGATTCTGCCGTCGGGGGGCTAGGCGGCTGCCCTTTCGCGCAGGACGCACTGGTCGGAAACATTCCTACAGAACGCCTGCTCGCCGCTTTGAAAACCCGCGGCGTAGAGCTGCCTATCAGCAATGCATTCCACACGGTTTTGTCGCTAAACTCGCGCATCGCAGCAGAATATCAGTAGACATTGACTGCCACTCGCATCAGTCGTGTTAGGACCGCGCTATATTGTGTTGCCATGTTGAGCGAGCGAAACATCTCTATGTCTCGTTTGTGCGGGATTGGCTCAGAAGGTCATCAGAGATTCTTCGCTTCGCTCAGAATGACAGTAGCGCAATAGCTTCACATGCATCGCTTCTACGTTGCGCCGGAGAATTGGGATCCTAAGGGCCTCGCGTTGCGCGGGTCCGAAGCGCACCACGCGCGGAACGTCCTGCGCATGAAAGCCGGAGACAAGCTTGTCCTGTTCAACGGAGAAGGTCGCGAACTCACCGCAGAAATAACAAATGTCGCCGATCACGAGATCCGATTACGGAAATTACACGAAGCAGAAACACCGCCGCTGCGATGCCGGATAGTTTTGGGACAGGCAATTCCGAAAGGAAAAAACATGGACCTGATCGTGCAGAAGGCCGTCGAAATTGGTGCAGCCGAAATTGCGCCGATCATGTCCGACCGCACCATCGTGCAGCTCGATTCCGAAAACGCCTGGCAAAAACAAACAAAATGGCAGCAGATGGCTGTCGAAGCCGCCAAGCAATGTGGCCAGAACTGGCTGCCGCGCGTTCACGCCCCGAAAAAATTAGCCGAATTCTTTTCAACGTCGGACCAGCCATTTGATCTTCGTCTGATCGGATCGCTTCAGCCTGATGCGCAGCAATTAAAAAGAATTCTCGAAACTTATTCGAGCGAACATGGTGATCGTCCTCGAAGCGTTTTGATGCTTGTAGGGCCGGAAGGCGACTTCACACCCGCCGAGCTTGCGCTCGCGCGACGTTACGGCTGCGAGCCAATTACGCTCGGCCCAATCATCCTGCGAGTAGAAACCGCGGCAATTTATTGCCTAAGTGTTCTCTCGTACGAACTGTTGATCTAGTTATTGAGCCTCGGCGCACAGATTGTCACGCTGGCAGCCTGGCTACCCCTAAGCGCTTTTTATTCCGCTATCGCCGCTTCGACAGTCGCTTCGGTGGGGAGAGTAGGGGCGGGCGCGGTTTGGTCCGGCGGCGCCGGTTGGATTGAGGCGATGGTAAATTGAGCAGTGCCCTCATCTCTGTTCAGCGAAATAGTCTCGCCAACTTCATGACCTAGCAGCGCCTGTCCGATGGCGGTTTGGTACGAAATGATGTGACGATCGGGATCTCCGTCCCATGCTCCGAGAATGGTGTACGTCTCGTCCTTGTTTCCTTCCGTGCTGTGCAACGTCACGACTGTGCCGATCGACACGCGCGAGGTATCGGGATTTTCGAATGATGTGCCGCGCGCGTCGTGTAACATTTGCTCCAGCTCGGATTTGCGGCGCATCAACACGCTTTGCATTTGCTTGGCCGCCTTGAATTCAAAATTCTCACTTAGATCGCCGTAAGACCGGGCAATCGCGATCTCCTTGGTGTTCTCTGGAATTTTTACTTTCACGATCTCTTCGTATTCCGCTCGGCGTTTTTCCAGACTGCTCCAGGACACAATGAGCGCGGCCTTTTCCTGCGTTTCTGCGCCGGCGATCATGGTTTCCAGTTCTGGATAAACTTTGACCATTCGCGCCAGCAGCGATCGTTTGGTCAATTCATCGAACAATGGCGTGACTTGGAGACGTCGCATCGCATCGCGCGCCAAACTGACATCGACCTTTTTGAACATCTCTCCAAGTAATTCCCGGTCATCAACTAATGCCTTCAACAATCTGCTGGCGCGAGGAGTAGCAAAATGCTGCTCGCGCTCGAGCGCGGCAAGGATCGCCCATAGCAAATCCGGAGTAATCAGGTCGCCCCAATTCTTTTTTTCGCCGCACAACCAAATGAGCATCTCACTCGTGGCTGAATGTTCGCGGATACTTCGTTCCAACATCGTCCGAAGCTCAGCGTGTTGTCCGGTTTCATTCAAAATGCGTGGAATTTGCGCCACCATTCGACCGTGCCTCGCTTCCATGAGACGCAAAGCCCGCTCCGTCCAGCCGGTTCCCAGCGCGGCGGGTAGCGCCTGCAAAACGCGTTTCTCTTTTGCTGCCGGCAAATTTGGCAGGATCGAGCTCAGACGCTTTTCTTCGTCCACAATCATTTTGTGAAGAGTCAAACCGATGTGTGTTGTGTGCAGTGACGGAATCGCGGCGAGCAAATCATCCCGCGCAATGATGAGCTGGAATGCCAGCTCAGGGTGTAATCTCTGGTTGCGGGCCGCTGCGTTCTCGATCGCGACGACGATCGGCTGAAGTTGTTTTTCAGGTTCCTTGAATTGTTCGTAAGAATTTACGATTTGCTCGAATGCCGCGATTTGTTGCTTTGGCTGCTTGGCTTTATTGAATGCCGCCAGCAGCTCGTCGGCGTGCGACACTCCTTCGCCGCGAATTTGGATCGGGTCGGTCTTTTTTGCAGGAATCGAAAATCCTCCGCTTGTTTTAAGCGCTTTTCTCGTTGATTCCCACCAGCGTTTCCACTCCGCTTCGGTAAAGATATCGCCGATGAGCCATTCTCCGATCTGCTGTGCGCTGGCCCCCCCGTCGATGCTTTCCAAAATGTTTTGCACCAGAGCTACCGGATTCTCCTTCGCCAGTTTTTTTATCGATCCGATGTCCGTTGACTTGCGCACTAGAAAATGTTCCGGCGGTAGCGGCATCAGATTCTCTGCCGCGTATTGCGCCTGCATCGGATGAGACTTCTTGGTTGCGAAATCGATGACGATTTGATTTAGCAACAGGTTCCATTCGCGGACGCGACCGAAACCCCAACTTTTGTGCAGGCAAAATGTACCCGGTGTTAACTTTTCCAGTTGGCCGGCAGATTTCGTGGTGAGCTTGCCGGCTTCGACGAGTTTTTCTAATTCAGCATCCATTGGCGGGGACAAATGCGCCCCTCTGACGTATAGGTCCCTTCGGCGCGTCGCGCAATTTGCGATTGCCGCACGGCTTTGCGCATGAAACTCTCCCCCGCGTGACGACGAGCATCTGGTTCTGGATCGCCTTTCACGTTGGCGTGTTCGTTGCCATTGGGGTCGATCTATTGACGTTTCGTCGGCGCGGCCGCGAATTGAGCATGGCTGCCGCCGCCCGGCGCAGCCTTCTTTGGGTGATCGTCTCGCTCGCGTTTAATGCTGTCGTCTGGCGTGTAAAAGGGCCGCATCACGGCCTCGATTTTCTTACCGGCTACCTGATCGAGTACTCCCTGAGCATGGACAACATTTTTGTGTTCGTGCTCATCTTCACGCATTTCCGGGTTCCACCTCGCGCACAACACCGGGTATTGGTCTGGGGAATTATCGGTGCTCTCGTCATGCGCGGCACCATGATCCTGTTCGGCATCGCTTTGGTGCGGCGGTTTCATTTCGTTCTGTACATCTTTGGGCTTTTCCTGCTGATCACCGCAGCGCGCATGCTTTTTGGGAAACATCTTGGCGAAGATTTTCGCGAAACGCGTGTGATGCGGTTTTGTCGCCGAATTCTTCCGATCACAAACGAATTTCACAATCAAGACTTCAGAGTGCGCGTGGATGGTCGGTGGATGTTCACGCCGCTTGCTCTGACCATGATCGTGATTGAAATCACTGATCTTGCGTTCGCAGTGGATTCGATTCCAGCCATCTTCGCGATCAGTCAGGATCCGTTCATTGTTTATACATCCAACATCTGCGCGATCCTTGGCTTGCGATCGCTTTACTTTCTGCTGGCAGGTCTCATGAACCGGTTCATTTATCTCAGAACCGGACTGGCATTAGTGCTCGGATTCGTGGGCCTCAAAATGATTACCGCAGAATTTCTGCCGTTTCCCCGAATCATCTCACTGGGAATGATTGTGCTTATTCTGGGAATTACTATCTGGCTTTCGATGTTGAAAACGAAAAACGACGCTGCCTCGGAACACCCAAAATAAAGTATTGCCTTTGCCATTCTAAATCTTTTAACTGCAAACGAACCCCTATGAAAACTATCCTTGCTTCCGCAGCGATCGTTATCCTTGCCATCGGAGCGTTCGCTGATATTCAAGACCCGCCCGGGAATGATTACGGTCCGACTCGCAAACTCGGCCGCGGCATCTCGAACCTTATCATCGCCCCGACTGAGTTCTTTACGACTGTTAACCAAATCAACCAAACCGAAGGTAATTCCGCTGGTGCCGGCTATGGCGTTTGGAAGGGAGCGGGACGGACAGCGGCGCGCCAGATAGCTGGTCTTGTTGAGATCCTGACCTTTCCGTTTCCAATCTGGCGCGACAGCTATCAACCTTTGCTGCCCTCAGACATTCCTTACATCCATGGCGGGTACGCGGAATTTCCGCCTGAAGTCGGTAACGAGTCGAAATACCCGTACGTGCGCGACACGCACCACGATTTCAACTAGCGTCGCTTCGATATCGAGGGATAGCTTAGGGGCGGGAGGATCAATCCGGTCGGGCTCGCAGAGGTGCGCGTAAAAGAAATCTTTCGAGGCTTCTCCAAGCGCGCACGATCGCCCTTACCGAATGAGGCGGCTGGCTGGTCCGGTCCTATGGAGATTCCTGCGCCGCTCGTGATTACGCGGATCCGGAGTCACCGAGAGTTTCAGGAATATCGGGCGCAGTTCAATGCGGAATTGGCTGCTCGGCGGGAGGCGGAGCGCGAACTTGCTCAACCGTATCCGTCTTTTACTACGTCTGGGTTTTGTTTCGTGTGCCAGAAACGCAGCCATTTTTTGAGCTCCTGGGAATTGGCTTTTAATACCGGCGGTCATGTGGAGATGAACTGGCGCGAACACATGCAGTGCCCACGATGCCGGCTGAACAACAGAATGCGGGCCAGCATTCATTTGCTTATGGACATTATCGCTCCGACAACCGAATCCCGGATTTATGCGACGGAGCAATCAAGCCCGCTGTTTACTTATTTGCAGAAGCGTTTTCCCTTCCTGCAAGGAAGCGAATTTGTGCAGGATGTTGCGTTGATGAGCGAAAATGACTCCAAGAAACTGCGGCACGAGGATCTGACCCAGCTTTCGTTCGCGAGTCACAGTTTTGACGCCATTCTGAGCTTTGACGTGCTGGAACACATTCCGGATTATCGCAGTGCATTTGCTGAGTGCGCGCGCACACTGAAGCCTGCCGGCAAAATGCTTTTTTCCGTGCCGTTCGAAGCAAACAGCCAACACAACCAGATACGCGCGCGATTGCGGAAGGACGGAACTATCGACCATTTGCTGCCGCCTGAGTATCACGATGACCCACGAAATCCTGAGGGCTGCCTCTGCTTTCAACACTTTGGTTGGGAGATGCTGGAAGAGATGAAGCAGGCGGGTTTTTCGAGTGTTTCAGCGCTGTACTATTATTCTTTGGAGTACGGTTATCTAGGGGAAAATCAGATACAGTTCCTGGCAGAGAAATAGTCACGCTTTTGAGCCGGTTAAGCAAAGTCGCAGGAATCAAGGCGTTGATCCGCCTTATTGTCAGGAGCAAAATCGCTGAGGTGAGGCGGTTGGGACGATACAATCGCGAGCTTTTTCCGAGCTGCTGCTCATCGGCGCATTCGCAAAACCAATAAAGCAGTTAGTGGCTGTGTCGTTGCCGCACACGCCCAGCTGGAGCAGGATGTTATTGGTATGCGCGTTGTCGATTTGAAAATTGAAGACATTGCTTTCGGCGGCAAAGGCGTGGCGCGGGACCAAGGTAAGGCTGTCTTTGTTCCTTATACGATTGAGCAAGAGCTGGTTTCGGCTGAAATCGTCCGGGAAAAGAAGCAGTTCGCGGAAGCGGAACTGGTCGAAGTTAAGCAGAGTTCCGCGAATCGAGTCGCACCACAGTGTCCATATTTCGGCCGGTGCGGCGGCTGCGCGTATCAGCACATCGATTACCAATATCAGCTCGAGATTAAATCGCGACAGGTGCGCGACGCGCTCCAGAGGATCGGCAAACTGCAGGATGTTCCCATGCGTCCGATAATCGCGTCGCCGAGGCAGTATGCATATCGCAATCGCATCACTGTGCACGCGCTGGACGGCGTGATCGGTTTTTTTCGGCGCGATTCGCATCGATTGATTGACATCGAGCGTTGCCCGATCTCTCGCGACCAAGTCAATCACGCCCTCGCGGAGTTGCGCGAAGAAAAACGTGTACGCGACGGACATTACACACTGCGTGCGGGGTCCGAGCCGCGCGTTTTTTCGCAAGTCAACGACGAGGTCGCACAGGCGCTGCGGGATTTGATTGTCGATCTCGTTCCGCCAAATCAGGAATTGTTAGTCGACGCTTACTGCGGCGCAGGATTTTTCGCCAAAGCGTTGGTCGACAAATTCGACCGCGTCATTGGGATCGATTGGGATCGGTTCGCTATCGCCGCCGCGAAAAAGAACGCGAGCGAGAAAGAGACGTACATAGCCGGCGATGTGGAAGCTGAACTAACAAGGGGCGACCGCTTCGTAGCCGTGGAGGGTGAAACGCGACGGCTGGAAAGCCGTCGTTCCATGACAGTCATTATCGATCCACCCGCAACGGGACTCAGCGAAGGAGTTCGCGCGGCCATAATGGATCTCGCGCCGGAGACATTGATTTACGTGTCGTGCAGTCCGCCGACTCTTGCGCGTGACCTGAAAGAGTTACAGCACAGATTTGCCATTGAATCGGTCACACCGCTCGACATGTTTCCGCAGACTGCGGAAATCGAAGTGCTTGCCCAGCTTCACGTGTAGACGAGCAGGCTCGCGAGCCGCCAAGTGTGGCGTCCAAATCAACGTTACTCTGCAGCATCACGCCTTACCGAGGTAGCCTCGACAAGTGGGGCGCGGGTTTTCGACAAACCAGGTCCAGAACGCCGGTGCCGACTCATTATGGATTCTCGAGTTGTCTGCGCGGTTCGTTTTGTCCCCGCCTGGGATCGCAACGTCGTGAAAGCGTTGGTTTATCGTGATGACGAGCGGTTCGCGTGCCGCCAAATCCACATCACGGGTTTGGACAGATATGACGATCGTTTGCATGCGTAAGCGTCGCCTGAGCTTCGCATGAACCGTTAATTAAAATGTTGCTCTGAAATGCTAAAAGATTGTTAACGACCGAGAGCTCCGCGCCGTCTCGTTATTGCTCGGTCGACAGCCGGTAACCGATTCCGACTTCTGTTTTAATGAGCCGGGGAACATCGTCCCGCGGCTCGAGCTTCTTGCGCAAGTGTGTGACGTACACGCGAAGATACTGAGCCTGACTTTCAGCCTTCTCTCCCCAAACGGTGCGAAGTAATTGCCGATGGGTTACCACTTTCCCGGCGTTTTGCACCAGCACACGCAACAATGAGTACTCGGTCGGCGTTAGCTTGACCTCGACACCACCGACCTTCACCTGGCGCGCTGCAAAATCGACGTAAAGGGCTCCGGAGTTAAAAAGCGGATCTCCAGTTTCTGTTAGCGAGCGGCGTTGCGCTGCGCGGACGCGAGCTAATAACTCCGCGGTATCGAATGGCTTGGTTACGTAATCGTCCGCGCCGGCATCGAGTGCGGCGACCTTTTCATCCGCATCGTCGCGGACGGAGAGGATCAGCACCGGCACGTCTGACCACTCTCGCAAACGGCGCAGCACCTTTGCGCCTTCCATGTCCGGTAGACCGAGGTCGAGCAAAACAATATCGGGGCGGCGGTTGACGATTTCGGCAAGGCCGGCTTGTCCAGTGTCGGCTTCGTAGACTTTGTGATCTGCTCCTTCAAGGGCGATGCGGAGCAGCCGGCGGATCTGCTTTTCGTCATCGATGATCAGCGCGCTGCGAGCTGATTTCATCAAGTTGCTTCCATTCCGTTCATGTTCGTCACCCGAACTGGCAGCCTGATAACGAAGCGCGCGCCGCCGCCGTCCCGATTCTCCACCGTAAGTTTTCCGCCATGCGCTTCGATTAGTCCTCGTGCGATTGACAACCCAAGACCGAGACCACCGGTTTTGCGATCATCGCCGCGATAGAATTTTTCGAACAAGCGTTCAGTTGTCTCCGGTGGAATCCCGGGCCCGCGATCGCTCACACTGATCAGCAGATTTTCGTTCGTGTACTCGGCATCAATTTCGATCGGAAGGTTAGGCGCAGTGTGACTTCCGGCATTGGCGAGCAGTTTGGCTACAGCCTGCTCGATCAATGCATGATCCACCAGCGCCAGGGGAATTTCGTCCGGCACGTCTAACCGGATATCTCGACCGTTGAGCGATTCCTGCTCGGTGTCCACCGCCGACTGGAGTAGTTCGCGAACCTCGCACCATTCGCGCTTCGGTCGGATCACTCCGCTCTCAAGTCGATTCATATCCAGCAGATTGTTCACTACCCGATTGAGTCGGTGAGATCCGTCACGAATTTCGTCCGCGAGCTCCTTGAGGATTTGTGAATCCTGAACGCTCGCTGTCTGGCGTGACAGTTCCTGGCTTGCGGCGCCGATGGCTGCGAGCGGAGTCTTCAATTCGTGTGACACGCAATCGAGCAGTGTTTTACGGAGCCGCTCCGATTCCTGCGCCACTTGTACTTGGGCAGCGAGGTGCTCACGCGCCTTCAACTGTGCAGTCAGACCGCCGACAGTGATGGCTATTATGAAGTAGGCTGCAAACGTCAACGCGTCTTCGACCTTTTCGATGTGGAATGTAAACAACGGCGGGATAAACAAAAAATTCCACGAAATTGCACTGAGTGCTGCAACCAGAAGAACGGGACCGCGACTGAGAACCATTCCAGCCAGCAGCACACCAAGCAGGAAGATCAGCGAGATCGCTCCGTATCCGGTTAGCGGTGTTAGTAACCAACACCCGATGGTGAGGGCTACTACACCAACCACTGCCGTTAGGTATTCCTTTAATGGCGCAAAAGCTGGTGAGGACGAGACATGCTCCTCGCCGTGCGTCGCCGTCGTATAAAGAGGATCGGACGATTGCTGCCCGCCGGCGCGCGAAATGGACCGACCTATCACAGGCATAATGTAGCTCATCCAAATTCGCGCGAAAATACGCCCCTCAAATTTTAGTACCGTTTTAATTATTCCCGGCTGGCGCGCAATTCTAAGGTTTTCACAACAGGTGAATGCTGGACCCCCATCTTTACTGCCTCCCGTTGCAAGTTCAGCTCGCGTTTCCCCAGCGCCTGCCTCGTCCCAGTGGCGGAAGAGAAGCCTCGCGTTACTCTGTCTTGGCAGTCTTGGAATTGTTTACGGTGACATCGGCACTAGTCCGCTCTACGCGATGCGAGAGTGCTTTTATGGACAGCATGGCGTTCCTCCAACCCACGCGAACGTGCTCGGTGTTCTGTCACTCATCCTTTGGTCCCTGATCCTGATAATCTCCGTTAAATATCTCACCCTCATTCTGCGCGCCGATAATCGCGGTGAAGGTGGAATTCTCGCTTTGGCGACGCTGGTGAGCGACGTGTTGAGGCGCGGAAAATTGCTCTTTTTGCTGGGTCTCTTTGGGGCTGCGTTGCTTTACGCAGATGGGATGATCACTCCGGCGATTTCGGTCATGAGCGCAGTGGAAGGGTTACACGTTGCCACACCTTTGTTCGATCATTATGTCGTGCCGATCGCCGTCATCGTTCTGATTGGACTTTTCTTCTTTCAGTCGCGCGGTACCGCTGGCGTGGGCGCGGTGTTCGGCCCGATTACGGTGATTTGGTTTGTTGCGATTAGCCTACTCGGGATCGCGCATATCATTCGCGCGCCTCAAGTGCTTGCTGCCATTAATCCCATTCACGGGTTCGAATTTTTCATGATGAATGGCTGGCGCGGCTTCGTGGTGCTGGGCGCCGTGTTTCTAGTCGTTACGGGTGGCGAAGCACTTTACGCGGACATCGGTCATTTCGGAACGGCGCCGATTCGCCTGACCTGGTTTGCGGTCGTATTGCCGGCGCTCACATTGAACTACCTTGGGCAGGGAGCGCTTCTGCTTATCGAACCAGACGCAGCGGTTAATCCTTTTTACCGAATGGCGCCGCCGTGGGCGCTTTATCCATTAGTGGTGTTGGCGACAGCTGCAGCGGTCATCGCCTCTCAAGCGATCATTAGCGGCGCGTTTTCGCTTACCATGCAAGCGATCCAGCTCGGATACAGCCCGCGTCTGAGGGCCATCTATACCTCGGAGCGGGTCATCGGACAGATCTATGTGCCGGTGGTGAATTGGGGATTGATGCTCGCATGCGTTGCTCTGGTCCTGGGCTTTCGAACGTCGAGTAATCTAGCGGCAGCTTACGGGGTGGCGATTACGACTACCATGCTGATCACTACAGTTTTGTTTTATGTCGTGGCTCGTCGACGATGGCACTGGCCTGCCGCAGCGGCTCTGCCGATCGCTGTATTTTTTATCACGGTCGACCTCGCATTTTTCGGCGCTAATATGCTGAAAATCGCGCATGGCGGGTGGTTCCCGCTGTTAATCTCAGCGGCGATTCTTTTCCTAATGCTAACGTGGAGGAAGGGACGCCGCGTCCTTCGCAGTCGGCTCGGCGAGATTTGCATTCCACTTAATGATTTCATCTCTGAATTGAAAACTCAGAATATCAGACGGGTGCCAGGGACTGCCGTTTACATGTCAGGAAATCGATATGGGACGCCGCTCGCTTTGCTTCACAATCTCAAGCATAACAAAGTTCTGCACGAGGAAGTCGTATTGCTCACCGTCCGGACGGAAGAAGTTCCCTATCTTACGAACCCAAGAGATCGCGTCGCGTTGGAGAATTTGCGTGAAGGATTCTGGCGCGCACAGATCCATTTCGGATTCATGGAAAAGCCAAATGTGCCTGTCGCCCTCGAACGCATAAAACAAACCGGTCTTCGTTTTGATCCCATGCGTACCACGTACTTCATCGGACGTGAGACGATCCTTGCCACGCGCAAACGTGGTCTTTCTTCATGGCGCGGTTCCTTTTTCGCCTGGATGACGCGCAATGCCGGTGACGTTACTTCATATTTCTGTCTGCCACCGAATGGCGTAGTGGAATTAGGCGCACGTGTAGAAGTTTGACGAGCAAATCGCGCGAGCAAACGTTCCGATACAGTCACTTCGAAGCCGCCGTCGGCGTTTGAGAAAGAACTTGCCAGCACGCGCTGGGGCAATTGAAAGTTGCACCCTACAGCGATGGCCGAGATTATTTCCGCAGGAGTCCATCGGCCGCGCAACGTCGATTGGCAGCGCGCCGCGGCGCTGCTTTACGGTGACTGGGGAACGAGCAAGGCATACGTGCTTGGCCTGGCGTTTGTCGCGGCTGGCTTCGCATCGGGTCCGATCATTCTCGCCGTTTGCCTTCTGACAGCGGTCGTTGGGTTCAATTATCTTATTGTTTGTGCGCATTTTCCGGACGGCGGCGGAGTCTATTCTGCCGCGCGGCAACAGAGCCGCTTTCTGGCATCGGTCGGAGCGCTTTTGCTAATTGCGAATTTTCTTGTCACAGCGGCATTGAGCGGCTGGGCTGGCGTCAGTTATTTCGGCGAGCCGACGCAGTATGCGCCAGAAGCGACGATGGCAGTCATTCTCGCCCTCGGTATTCTCAATTATTTCGGCCCAAAACACAGCGGTAGCGTCTCCATCTGGCTCGCTGTGCCGGCTGTGATTGTGGTTGTAGCGATCATCGCTTTTAGCACGCCCCATCTAAATTTGGCCCACCTCGAGCCGCGTCATACTAATTTGGAGACAGTCTGGGTGCAGTTTGTCGGAGTGATCCTCGCTTTGAGCGGCGTGGAAGCAATCGCCAATCTTACCGGAGTGATGAAGCTCGATCCCGATGCCACTCCTGATCGACCAAAAGTCACGCGCACGGCAACAAAGGCCATTCTACCCGTGGCGATCGAAGTCGTCTTGGGAACGGCGTTGCTCGGCTGGGCAATGCTGTCGCTGCCGAAATCCTTCGCGCCGGATTTAATCTCGCACAAGGAGGATATGTTGCGCTTTCTTGGCGAGCGATACGCCGAAAATATCGGAGGCGTGTGGTTCGGACAGGCCTTTTCTATTTTCGTCGGCGTCGTCTTTGGCCTGTTGCTCCTCAGCGCAGTTAATACCGCCATAGTCGCCTTGATCGGCGTGATGTATATGATGGCTCAGGACGGCGAGATGCCGGGGCAATTCGCCCGCCTCAACAAACACGGGGTACCCCGAATTCCGTTGATTGTCGCGGTCGCAATTCCGATCCTGGTGCTCGCGATCATGAGGCAATTCGAAAGTCTCGCCGGTCTGTATGCTATCGGTGTTGTAGGCGCGATCGCAGTTAACCTCGGTGCGTGCACATTTAACAAGCATTTGGGACTGCGAGCCTACGAACGTATTATCATGGGAGCCACATTCCTGGTGCTCGCGTTGGTCGAAATTACCATCGCCAAAACAAAACCTGACGCGCTCTTTTTTGCTGTCTGCGTATTGGGCGTAGGCCTTGGGTTCCGCGCCTACTCGCACAAGATCGCGGGGCTAAAAACGCTCACTCTAAGACGCGAAGTTGCAGCCATGGTAACGCCCGATCTGGCTTCAACCGTGCAAACACGTATTCAAGAGGGCCACAGGATCATGGTCGCAGCGCGCGGTATTACCAGCGTGCTAGGATTCGCGTTGGACGAAGCGCAACTGCGCAACGCGACCTTGTATGTCTTGTTCGTGAAGGAAATCGTTGTCTTCTACGCGGGTAACCCAACCGCGCCGAGCCGTCCCAAATGGCAGGATGATCCTGAGGCGGCAGCGATCATGTCGACAATGCTGAAGTTGGGCGCTGAACGGAATGTTTATGTGCTACCGGTATATGCGGTGAGCGAGGACGCTGCGACAACCATCCTTGACCTCACGGCCACGCTAGGTGTGGATTATCTCGTCATCGGGGCATCACAGCGCAACGCCATGTCGAAGTTGCTTCGTGGAAGCGTAGTCACGAATGTCGCCCAGCAATTACCCGAATCGATTCATCTGATCATCTACGGGTGACCTGTAGCCAGCGGCCTGTGGCCGGTCTGCTTACCAAAAGAAAATAAACGGCCTGCAGGGCCGTGGCTACAGGCGCAGAGGAGTTATTTCCGAATTCCGAAAAACGCTTCGAGCGCACGCGTTCCCAGTGCTTTCCAGATCTTTATTACCTCATAAGTGATGACCGTGGTGAAGGTCACAGCGAACCAAACAAAAACTGCTTCAATCGGCAGGCCGGACCATGCTCCAATGTGCAGCCCCATCATGGTTCTCGGCCGGTATTCCCACCAGCCATAAGGCAAGGCGAGCGTCGCTTCCCAAAGCAAGCTGATCAGCAGCAGCAGAAAAAATGTAAAACTGAATGCGCGCCAGTTAATGAATGGCCGGACCGTGTGGAAAAAGCCAGCCGACGGGATCAGCGACGCGCACACGAGATAAACGAAATACCAGGGGAAACCTTCTGGCGCGCCTGACAAAAACTTTCGATAAACAATCGCAGCTGCGATCAGCAAAATACCCAGCACCACAGACGCAAAATGAAAACGAACGATGCGCGGTATGTTTTCGGCCGTCGCCGCGTAATCGCGCACGTTGTACGCCCCCATCCAATATTCATCGCACCAAATGTAACTCAGCAGCACCAGCATGAATCCGGCGAGATAGAAAACGAATTCTTCGATGGGAATCGCTCCGCCAAACGCCGGCACTCCCAAACCCAGTGTGGCTAACTTGTTAGGGAAGACGAAAAACGCGTTGCCAAACAGGAGGTCGAGCAGAAAACCGAGTGGCGTTAGCACCGCGATCGTTCGCCAGAATGCTTTTCTGGGAAACTGCAAATCTGGTCGAGAGGCAAACCACCAACCGAGCACGCCGATCGGAATGATGAATAACAGCAGGCTCCACGTGTATCCCAGCGGTGTCGGATTACCCGACGTCGCCTGCAAAACGACGGGGTGAACAACCGTCCGCAAGGTGAGCGCCGCCGGAATGATAAGCGCGGCTGCGATGGCGAAAATTACGTAGAACGCTCTGCGCTCTTGCATGCGCCCGCAGCTTAAACCGAAAAGTTTGAGTTTTAAGATTTAAGTGCGCCTGCTCAAAAAACATCTGTCATATTGAGCGAAGCGAAACATCTCAAGTCCGATTCATTTGCGAGAAGCCGACTACAGAAAATAGTCAGAGATTCTTCGCTTCGCTCAGAATGACATTGTGAGATTTGATCGAGCGCTTAAAAGTTAAACTGCCGTGACTCCGCCGAAGGTCCTGATTGCCGATTCGATTTCGCAACGCGGCATCGATGAACTCGCGCGTGAGGGCGCGCTCGATGTCACGATTAGGAGCGGCTTAAGCGAAAAGGAGCTAACCGACGTTATTCCAGAGTTCGCGGGCATGGTGGTACGGAGTCAGACCAAAGTCACAGCCGCAATTTTGAATGCTGGTACCAAACTGCGTGTTGTCGGTCGCGCCGGTGTTGGAGTGGATAACGTCGATGTGGAGACAGCGACTCGTCGGGGGGTCGTCGTGTTGAACGCGCCGGGTGGAAACACCATCTCGACCGCCGAACATGCGTTTTCGTTGTTGCTCTCAGCCGCTCGCAAAATTCCGCAGGCGGACGCAAACGTTCGCCGTGAACATTGGGACAAAAAGAATTTCGAAGGCGTCGAACTGTACAACAAAACGCTGGGTGTAATCGGCATGGGCCGCATCGGCAGCGAACTGAGCCGGCGCGCAATCAGTTTCGGTATGCGAGTGGTTGCTTACGATCCTTATCTGTCGGTCACGCGCGCTCGTAGTTTGCAAGTAGAACTGGTGGATGAACTCGGCGATTTGCTTGCCGGTGCCGATTTTATCTCGCTGCACACGCCGTTTACTGCTGAGACACATCACATTCTTGACGCCGCACGGTTGAAAAAGACAAAACGCGGCGTCCGCATTATCAATTGTGCTCGCGGCGGTCTGATTGATGAAGCGGCACTGGCGCAGGCGCTGCAAGACGGCCAAGTTGCGGGCGCCGCGCTGGATGTTTTCGAAATTGAACCGCTGCCGGGTGATTCGCCTTTGCGCGGTGCGCCTAATGTTGTTCTTACGCCGCATCTCGGCGCGTCGACCGCCGAAGCGCAGGAGAGCGTCGGCATTGAAATCGCGCAATCGATCCGAGCCGTGCTGCTCGAAGGTACGATTCGTAATGCCGTGAACATGCCGAACCTCGACGCGAAGACGCTGGCGATCATCGGACCGCATCTCCGTTTCGGCGAAAAGCTGGGCAAATTTCTCTCGCAAATTGCGCCGAAACGCGCCGAGTCATTAAACATCAACTACAGCGGCAAGGTGAACGAAGTTGATACGACCGCGATCACGCGCGCCGCGCTGAAAGGCTTTCTGCAAATCGCCGGTGGCAGCGAAGTCAATGAAGTGAACGCACCCGCGTTCGCCGAGACACTCGGATTGAAAGTGAGCGAATCACGGCTGAGCGCGCCTGGCGATTACACCGACATGCTCGAACTCTCCGCCGCTGGCGAAGGCAGAACTGTTTCAGTGGGTGGCGCATTTTTCGGCGCGACGCCGCGAATTGTGAGCATCAACAGCCGTCCGGTGGAGGCCCGACCACAGGGCGTGGTGCTCGTGCTAGAAAACACAGATCGTCCTGGAATGGTCGGGCGGATCGGAATGCTGCTCGGCGGGTACGGCGTCAATATCGCCACGATGTCACTCAGTCGAAATCAGGCAGGCGGTACCGCACTCACGGTTTTGAATCTCGACACCGCCCCGAGCGAAGAGTTGCTCCGCGAAATTCATGCGAGCGAGGACATTCAGTCGGCGCAAGTGATCCAGCTGTAGCCACGGCCCTGTGGGCCGTCGAAAGGTGGGCCGCGTCACTCCGTGCGCGCCGAGTTTGGAAATTGCAGGCGGAGGGCAGAGGACTGCCCGCCCTACCGGCGCGTTGGCTAACGATCGATTATTTTAATGCAAACCAATTTTCTTGCCGAGCGCGAATCAACTCGATACAACTCGGCTTATGGACTTCAGTGCTCATTCAATCATTTGGACCCTGTTTATCGGTCTTATTGTCGGTGCGATCGCAAAATTATTGATGCCGGGAAAAGATCCCGGTGGTTGCATCATAACGATTTTGCTCGGTATAGCCGGCGCGTTCGTGGGGACGTGGATCGGCCGCGTGTTCGCGGGTGAGAATTACATCGCCGGCTGGATCATGTCGGTCGTCGGCGCCATGATCCTGTTGCTGCTCTATCGATTTCTTTTCAAACGCGGCACGTAGCGGCTTGCGCCCGTTAAGCTGTTAAGACGTTCCACCGTTACATCCGTCCGCCGCTCC
>JBJMXF010000074.1:0-3696 GCA_045809725.1 Candidatus Udaeobacter sp.
CAATCACAGTGAAAAAGGATGCTTTACCCACCGCGAACGACCGGAAAAAAGCGCTCGGATATTGAGTGAATTAGGAAAGCAGGAACTCAGGAGAAGATCATCCGGCACGGATTTTTCACGAACCTTTTCGCAGTCGCAGAACACCGGCTGCAACAACAGCCCTCTCGAACATCGAGAACGATGGAATCTTCAGACAAACTCTCCCCTTCTCAGTTTCAGATTCTAAATCTTCCTGCGTTCCTGCTTTCCTAATTAATCTTGCCGTTTTCTCATTCCGGATTTGCCGATTTCGTTGTTGCCCATTCAATCGAGCGGTTGACGTTCGGCTATGAAAAATAAGCGTGATAACAATTGCGGATGCGGGGATTCGGTTCGGGCGTTGGCAGCGTCGGCTGGAATCCAGTTTGGCGATCTTCAGACTGAAGCGTTTCGATTGCGCGAGAAGCTCGGACCTGATCATCAAAAAGCATATTACGAAATCATTCGCCAGCTCGCCCGAGGCGGAGCTGTATCGGAGGAAGAACAGGACGGGCTACTCGAATTGGGTAAGCGCGGTTTCGCAGTCGGCTCAGACCGCGAGGCCGAAAAGTTCGTCGCTTACGTGCAAGGTTTGCACAAGCGAATGTTGACCGATCGCAGCGCAAGCCCAGTCGCGCTGGCAATTATCGGAGCGATTGCCAACTATACTATTCCTTCTAACCTTGGCCGCCGCGGCCGGGCCATGGCGAGAGCGGCAAAACATCCAATCCGTAATATTCTACTCGGTGTCGCCGGTGGCGCATTCGGCGGTCTGCGAATGAGCGGCTGGAATCCGATCGGCGGCGTGGTAGGCGGAATCGTGGGTGGCGTCGTCGCAGCGGTGGAGTCGCTCTGCTGATCACGACAGCATGAGTAGAGGCTGAGGAAAGCAGGAATGAAGGAAAATACGGAACCGCAATAACGAAAATTTCACTGCATCTTGTCGGGTGTCTGTGCCAATCGCGAAAACGTTTGGGATTCACAGAATAAATCCACGAGACACCGAGCGACCCGTTTGGATGAGAAAGTGACAGCGAACAAATCAATCGCCGATAATAATTCTCTTCCTGCGTTCCTGCTTTCCTGAGTAAATATCTTGATCATGGCGAACACACACAAAGGCGGATGTTACTGCGGAGCGGTGGAGATGGAGGTGCACGGCGAACCGCTGGAGATGGGTTACTGCCATTGCGAGAACTGCCGGCGTTATTCCGCCGCGCCGGTGAGCGCCTTCACGTTGTGGAAGAAAGACAACGTGGCGCTGACTAAAGGCGCGGAGTTCCTCGGCAAATTCAAGAGCAGCGACATCAGCGACCGACGCTATTGCACGAAGTGCGGTAGCCACATCAGCGTTGATCATCCGACGCTCGGCTTGATCGATGTTCGCATCGGCGCTCTTCGGAATTTTCGGTTCCAACCAACGGTGCACCTCAATTACGGGGAAACGGTTCTGCCGATGAAAGACGGGCTACCCAAGCTTAAAGACTTTCCGGCTGCCATTGGTGGATCGGGTGAAACACTGCCTGAGTAGCACTTCAACTGCGCGGAATACGGTCCGGCTGGGAGCCGGCGGATAGATGGTGACCTGCGGGGGCCGCAGGTGAGCTGCGCGGGAGCGCACGAATCAAACCGTCCTTCCGATGAAAGACGGCTTACTGAAACTGAAAGATTTTCCGGCGGATATCGCAGGCTCCGGCGAAACGATGCCTGAATAGCGCAGAAGCTCGGCACTTTGCTGCCACTCCTCTGAATGCTTGTAGGCGTTGGAGATGCTAGTTACTCGTTAGGCCGCTCCGATTCCCATGAGTAACCCTTTCTCGAGCACGGACGGATTGATCGTCAGAAAAAGTACAACGCCGTTCACGGGCGAAACAATTTCTTCCAGAGTGTCGCCAAACAAATCTCCTACCGTACCGACCTGTTCTCCTTCTCTCACGGCATCACCCGCCGCGATTTTCGGATACCACACGCCAGTGCTCTTGGTGTAAAGCCACTCAAACTTCGTCAAAACTGTAGACGCCGCTGTGTTGGCCGCGGACGCCTTTGTTGTAGCCACGGCCCTGCGGGCCGTTTTCTTCGCAGTGGGATTTCCTTCGTCATTCGTGATTCGTGCTTCGTCATTCGTCATTCGTGCTTCCTCATTCACAGGCGCTGTGGCGTCGGCGACGCTTTCGATCATCTCTAAATGGCGCATCACATTGATCACTCCACGAGAAAGAAGCTCGACCGCGTCTTCCTGCATTTGTCCAACTCCGCCAGCTTCGGCAAGCACAGCTGGAATTCCTTTTTCTGCAGCAGCGGCGTAGCTCGATAGACCTTTCGCTGGTTGAACGGGCTTACTGATCGTCAGGACGTACGGCAACTCGAACGCGAGCGCCATTTGTTTAGAGCGCGCGGGGACATCGCGAGCTTTGGAATCGGCCACTCCGCCCTCGGACCTGCAGATTACAAACGGCACGAGTGCTTCCGGGATATCGCCGCCGTGAAGGTCGATGTATGCATCAGCGTGGACGACGAATTCGTTAATTAAGGCATGCGTCATTTGCTCCGAATAGCTGCCGCCGGGGCAGCCGGGGAACACGCGGTTCGGGTTAACGTTGTCGATCGGACAAACAAACGGCGTCCGCGTCCGAAACGCCGGCAGGTTCAACACCGGCATCAAAATCACCGTGCCTGAAATCTTTTTTGGATCGAGCACTTGGCCCAATCGGATCACCGCTTCGACCGCAGGGTACTCGCCGCCGTGCACGCCTGCGTTGACGAATAACACCGGCCCCGGCTTGGCGCCCGCGACTGAAATTACCGACCGCGGCTCATCGTTCGCTAACGCCGCGCCTGGCAATTTAATCCGGTGCCGCTGCGTTTTACCGGGCGTCAGTTCGCCCAGAATCGGAATCTTCTTCATTCAGGGAAACTGTAACCACGAATGGACACGAATGAACACTAACGAGGTGGATCGGACAGTGCCTTGTCCGATTGTTTTCCTAACGCGTTAGGGACAACGCGTTCCACCAGTTGTCATTGTTCACTTCAGATTCACCACAGAGGACACAGAGTTCGCAGAGAAAAAAACATTCAATCACGAAGTCAGGAAAGCATGAATCCCGGAGAATTAGTGTCTATTCGTGTCCATTCGTGGTTAATCCGCTCGGTAATCGGGGCGACGACAGCAGTTTGCCAAATTCGTTCCACCGTTTCTCGGGATCGGTGCCGCTTCGTTTCTCGATGTAACGGCGCACCATGTCTTCACCAAGATTGTAATTGATGACATAACTTCGGTAACGCTGGATGAATTTCACCCGCTGCTGAGCGCGAGCTGGTTCCATCACTGCATACTTTTGCAACCATTGGACCGCGGCACTCTCGTCGATCTCGCCATTGACCAATCTTCGCGCGGCCTCGTTTACCGCATAATCGAGCTGCTTCATCAAATCCTGCACTGCGTAGTATTCGTCTGCGCGCGATGCATCGATTCCCGCCGCGGGAAACAACACTTCCTTTTCGAATTTCATTCGCTCAGCTCTGGACCGGAACGCGACCTCCCGCCCGAAGTTCGCCGTCCCTTCCGCGACGAGCGATTGCGGTGAGAAGAGAGCGTAAACCGAAAACTCCACCCAGCCGCGATCGCGGACCAGGTTCTTTTCCAGCAGCAAATTGTAAACGTGATGACCGGGATAA
>JBJMXF010000075.1:0-3438 GCA_045809725.1 Candidatus Udaeobacter sp.
TTCGCCACGCCAAAACTGGCGATCGAGAAGCGAGATTTTTTTAGGCGCCCTTTCAGCTCCGAATCGACAGATCAGAGTTCAGCGATTCGTGATTACAGTGAGTTTGCCGTATTCACGGACGAATGGCGGTGAGCCGAAGACCTGCTCGTAACGCATTTCCACGAGGGATCGAATAGGACCATTGGTTTCGAGGACGAATGCCGCCTCCCGGTCTCGTTTGGGCTCGCGCCACACCGTGTCCTCCGGATACACACGAAATGGCGTCTCGAATATCTCGTTTGAGACGGCCAGCGTTTCGCCGCTCTCGAACAGCAATGGATAAACAAAAGAGATCGTGGTCCAGACTGAGGTCACATTGCGTTGCTTCAAATCGCGATGAACCGCGTCAATGTCCACTGAGGCAATTCGTGTCATACAGTACGTTCTCCTGTCCTCGCACAGAGAGAGCGTTTCGATCTGGTTTGCGTGGCCCACGCGTACAAGAACAAGAATTCCCGTTACCAAGATCGCGGCGAGCGCAGCGGTCGCGCCAAGGCGCGCCAACGGTATCGAGGAAGAAAAGCCACGTTGCAATAGTCTCCCCGTAAGGATCGACAGGAAAAAACACGCCCCAAACAAATAGCTGGGCACACCGGGAGCCCGACTCACATAAGGGATGAAACAAGCTGCCGTGAGCACGACCATGTCAAAATCCGATTTTTGCCGGGAATCTGCTAAACCACCGCGCATCGCGCGCAGAATTTTTCGAGGTGATTTCACGAAAGGCCAGATCCCCACGCCGAGAGCGAAGCAGGCGATTGCGTAGAAAACGTAGCCGGTTGCCGGCTTCTCGGCATAGTACCAAAGAACCGTATCCGGTCCGAAGAACTTCGGCATTTCATCCAGGAAAATTCGTCGCCAATTCGACAGCTGAAACGGGGCCAAGAATCCACCGCCTGGTCTTTCAATGACAATATATCGCCAGTTGCTGAACCGGTAGAGGAGGTTAAACACAATCACCGGCGCATAGCCCAGCAGGAACCCGATCAAACCGGCTGGTGCACTCCTGACCGAAACCCTGCGACGCAAGATCAGCAGCAGCCACAACGCGGTGACCAACGGGACAGCCAATTCCAGGCACCAGATGCTCAGGCCAGAGGCAAGTCCAAAAAGTAGGAGCGTTCTTCGCTTCGGAATAGATGTCGACTCGACGGATGCAAAAAGGAGCGTTAGGACAGGAATCGACAGCAAATACCAGGAATACCCTCGCACCTGAAAGTGCCATTTGAGAAGCGATGGCGTTACCGCAAAGGCGAGCGTTGCGAAAATGGCCGTGCGCCGATCGTAAAGCGCGCAGCTCATTCGATAAAACAGAAACAGACACAGCAGCGATAAGACTACGATGCAGGCTTTTAACGGAAGGACGCCGACGCCGAACAACGCGAATGCAAGCGAGGCCAGGTAAGCTTCCCATGCCGCGCCGGCATTGTACGGCTGACCATACATATAGAAAGGGAAGTGGCGCCCCTCTAGAATGTGTTTACCCATGAGGCCAATGATGGCTTCATCGCTATGCACATGGGTCTGCGATGCGAACAGAATCGCGAAGCGCGTCGCCGCAACGACGACGAATAATCCTATAAAAAAGCCGTGGCGACGTATCAAAATTAATTGACTGGCGAACGGCGCATCAATTGCCACGCGGATGGAATCCGAAATCGGTTTGCAGTTTTTCCCACAGCCAATCGACAAACCAATCCTGCTTGATTAGAGCAGCGTTCTCGGCAACCAACGTCTCCGCTCTTTCAACACTGCCGTTCAAGCAATAGAGATAGCTGAGCAGGTAAATCTCGTTAGCGCCGAACCCGCCGCGATCTTTCTCGTCCTCCAACAATTTAATCGCTCGGTCGACATTCCGCTGTGCCAATGCTGCCGCGATCAAGTCAGGCATCACTTCCAGCGGCGGCGTTTCGGAAGTCCTCGCTACTCGGTCGGCAATCGAAACCCTGAATGCATCGCTGCCTAACACTTCCAAGACGGGTATCCTGAGACGCGAATGGCGGAGATAAAGATCGAGCTCAGCGAGCTTGTTGCTTCCAACGATTTCCGAAAGATAGCGCGTCTGCCTGATGGTGAAAAATGACTCGAGCTCAGCAGCCGCCGGATTCAACGTCTCGGGCCAGATTTGATTGATGAATGATGAGTGAACAAAACGTTGATAGGCTGCGGGTGCCGTAAAATATGTTAACGCGAACCGGTGACTTGCCTCGTTATCCCACGGACCATCCGTTAGGCGCTTCGGATGAACGTCGGTGAGTGGCGCTACGTTGTGCGTAATTCGATCGATTTCGTCGCCGTCCATCAAAAAGAGTGCGCCTAGTTGCTGGGGAACCTCAATTCCAATCCGTCGCAAATCTGCGCCGGTCCCTTGATCCTTCCAAAGTTGACGAAGTTCGTCTTCAGTCGCTCTGCGGATCGGCCCGTTGATGCCCATCATGATCCAGTCCTGATCGGCGCAGCCCCACACCGAGGCGTTTGGAAAGGCGTTGTGGAAGGCACGCAGTATTGCTTTGGCCTCGTCCACTTTTAATTGATTGATCGGAAGCCAAAATGTCGCGATTCCGCCTTCGTTTAGGCGAGTTCGCATGAGCGAAAAAAACTGCTGAGTGTACAGATTTACCGCGCCGGCGACTTTCGGCGGCGGCGGTTCGCCGGAGATGATGTCGTATTTTTTCGCGCTCGCCTGTAGGAAGAATCGCCCATCCTGCACGATGGCGTGCACGCGCGGATCACGAAGCGGGTTTGAGTAATTGATTCCGGAATAAGAATCCGCCAGGGAAAACACCTCCTTCGAGATGTCCACGATATCGATTCTTTCGACACTTGATTTGTGAGTAAGGGCATCGGCCGTCACTCCGCACCCGTAACAAATGAGCAGCACGTCTCTCGCTGCCGGATGCAACGCCAGCGGAAGATAAGCGAATAATCGCATGTAGCGCTGATTGCGCGGACTTGTGGCCGACATCGAGAACGAGTCGCTCAGCAGCCGGTAATAGTACGCCTGGCCAAACAAATCGCGCCGCAGCAATTGCCAGGTGTCCGATGTTCCCTCGATCCGTTTCACCACGCGCGCCAGCACGTGGCCCTGATCGTCCGTCACGTATGGACGGCTCGCATGGTCGAAATGCGCCTCGGTGCGTCGATACGGAAAAAATACAAAGCCAAGGAGCAATGCCATCCAAAGCGTGGCGAGGATGATGCCAGTCGGCCGGCGCAGCGAGAAGAGTGTCCGTTCGGTGACGACGATGCTCAGCAAACCGTACCCGGCAGCGCAGCTAATGAGACTTGTTTGGTAGCCGAAACACGGCAGCAGGACGAAAGTTGCCACTAAAGGGCCAATCGCGGCGCCACTCGTATTCAGGAGAGTAGCGATTCCAGTGCTATTCATCCGGTCCGCCA
>JBJMXF010000076.1:0-53945 GCA_045809725.1 Candidatus Udaeobacter sp.
CAAGTATTGTTCAGACGGAGTTTTGCCTGAAGAGGTGCACGGCCACTTTTCGAATAATCGAGACACGTCGCGACAAATGCAAAGCCGCGAGCTTTTCTGCGATGGGCGCTGAACTTCCGTTATCGGATTTCGGCCCTGGTCGTGCGTGTTGCGTGGTCCAGTAACTTTCCGGCATCGCAGGTCGATTACTCGCAGATAATCGACTAGCCGTCTGAATCTTTAAGCATCGAGCGAATTTGCTCGCGCAACTCCGGCGTGTTCTCGTGGCCGTGAACAGAAGCGGCATGCTGCACCGCGGCGTCGAGCACTTCCTCTTCCGTACCGGAAATCTTGAGCGAGCAATTGTTTTCGCTCGGATAATCCCTGCAATCGATGGATTTTCTCTGTGCTGCCATTGGTGATATCCAGTTTAGTTCAGCTCTTCTTTAAGTCCGCCAAATCTTTTAAAACTTGCTCGCTGTGCTCGGCGGGTTTGACGCTGGTATACACCTTCACGAGCTCGCCATCAGGATTAATGATGAACGTGTTGCGCGCGGCAAGCTTTTGGCCTTTGTAATCCATCATCGAACCGTATTCGGTAGACACTTTCGCGTCGGGGTCGGCGAGCAATTTGAAATTGAGGCCTTCTTTCGCGCAAAAATCTTTGTGCGATTGCGCGGTGTCGACGCTCACTCCGAGAATGACTGCGCCGACATCACCGTATTTCGCGATGTCTCGCTGGAAATTGTGCGCCTCCAGCGTGCAACCACTGGTGAAATCTTTGGGATAGAAGTAAAGAACTACCCATTTACCGCGATAATCCTTCAAGCTTACCTGCGAACCATCTCCGGTGGTGAGGCTGAAATCGGGCGCCGGCTTGCCGACTGCGGGCTGCGTTTGAGATTCTGTTGCAGCCATGCAGGTGAACGTCGCAAAACCAATGATCGCTGACAAGACCGTGTTTTTGATTTTCATGGTTCAGTGTTGAAGCGTAGACGCAGCGAGTCAAGAAACCTCTGGGGAGCGCACGCTTGCAGCGTGCTGGTGCCCGAGTTCTGCGGCGACGAACTTTTCTTTCAATCAGAACGCGCAGGCAATGAAAAAGACCAGCAAAAGTTCGCGATCGCAAAATGCGATCGCCAACACGCCAGAGGCGTGCGCTCCCCAGAATGAAAGCTTGCTCTTGGCGACAGCTTTTGAATCAATAAACATCTAATGCCTAGGCCGGACGTTGCCGAACATCTTCCTATCAAACCGTTGCGGCTGATATTGGGTGTGGTCGCCTGCATCGGGATCGCAATCACATTATTCACGCTGCTGTTTGGTTTCACCACGATTCCCGCAAACTCGCTTGGCGTGAAGACGCGGTTCGGCGCGTATCACGACAACGTCAATCCGGGTCTGACTTACGCAATTCCGTACGTCGACGAAATTTTCGTCGTGCCCACGCAGCGTTTGCTGAAACTCGAATTTGGGTTTTCGACGCCAAACACGACGAATGCTTATCAGGGCGATGTCGAACCCCAGGAAACTGAGACGATGATCACGGGCGATCTGAATACCGCGCTCGTGCCGTGGGTGGTGCAGTATCGGATTACCGATCCGAAAATGTATTTGTTCGGGGCGCGCGAACCGGAAAAGACCTTGCGCGACCTTTCGGAAAGCGTAATGCGCGAAGTCATCGGCGACCGAACCGTTGACGAAGTGCTGACGATCGGACGCCACGATGTCGAGACGTCAACGCTGAAACGTTTGGCTGATCTGTGTTCGCAGTACGACCTGGGAATCCAGATTCAACAGGTTCAGCTCACCAGCGTTCGTCCGCCGTCAGCTGTGCAGGCCGCGTTCAACGATGTCAATCAGGCGCAACAGGAAAAACAGACCGCTATCAACCAGGCGTGGTCGGTTTATAATGACGCTGTTCCCAACGCGCGCGGCCAGGCAAAAGAGCGCGAGAAACAGGCAGAAGCGTACGCGTTTCGACGCGTGAACGAAGCCAAAGGTGAAGCTCAAAAATTTTCGTTGTTACTCACCGAGTATCGGAAGGCGCCTGAGGTGACGCGCCGACGTCTTTATCTTGAGGCGATGCAAGCCATTCTGCCGAATTTGCAAAGGAAGATCATTGTGGATGACAGCTTGAAGAACATTCTCCAGACGCTGCCGCTTCAGGTGCCCGGCGAGTCGAGGGGCACACCATGAATGTGATCGACGTGACTCCGCGACCCGCTGTCATAACTGCTGGACTCCGTTTTTTGCAGAGCCCGCTCATGTCGATCCTGGGCATTCTTTTCATTCTGACTGCATTGAAATGGGGAACGTTGCTGTTTGTTGTGCCGCAGTACCAGACGGTGATCATCACGCGATTCGGCAAAATCGTTCGAACAATCACCACGCCTGGATTGAAGATGAAGCTGCCTTTTTTCGATAAGTTACAGCGGTTCGACAAACGCATTCTCGCGTGGGACGGGCCGCCAATCGAATGTCCAACCAAGGATAAGCTATACATTATCGTCGATTGTTTTGCTCGATGGCGGATCAGCGATCCGATGCTCTACTACAATCGGCTCAATGACGAGCGGAGCGCTCTCTCGCGCTTGGACGATATTCTCGGCAGCGAAACTCGCACTGCTGTCGCCACGCATGATTTGGTCGAAATCATCCGCGTGACGAAGGGGCGAAAACCGGTGCGCGACGAAGACTTGGAAAAGACCGGCACTGTTCTGCCAACCACAATTCCCGATATTGAGTACGGGCGCGGCGAAATTGAAAAACAGATCACCGAGCGCACGCGTCAAAAGATCGCGGACTTTGGAATCGAACTGCTCGATGAACGTTTCAAACGCAGCAAATACAATCCGGCGGTCGCCGAGAAAATCATCGAGCGCATGTCGAGCGAGCGACACCAAATTGCAGCCCGCTTTCGTTCCGAAGGCCGCGGTGAGGCGGCGAATATCAACGGGCAAAAAGAAAGCGATGTCGCGTCGATCAGTTCCACCGCCACAAAGAATGCGCTTGAAATTGAAGGCAAAGCCGACGCCGAAGCCGCAGCGATTTACGCCGCAGCTTTTGGCACGCCTGACCAGCAGGAACTCTATACGTTTTTGCGCAGCCTCGATGTCATGCGCGCCGCTTTTGAAAAGGACACCACGGCAGTCCTCTCGACCAACAGCGATCTCGGCCGAATGCTGAAATCGATGGCCGAAGCCGTGGCTCCGGTGGCTCCGACGAATCCGCCGCGTTAACCGGCGTTCAATCGGTTGTTGCGGAGTTTGAATAGCCGCAAATGGGTGCTGCCCTTGCTCCTGCGTAAATCGTCGGCAGATTGAAATCCGAACTTTTTCAATGAAGACAACGCTTGCTCATCAACTTGCTGATTACGCGTGCGCGCTACGCTTTGAAGATCTTTCGAAGGAAGTCGTGCACGAAGTGAAACGGCGCGTGATTGATTCGTTAGGCTGCGCGCTCGGCGCGTGGAACGAAGAACCGTTTGTCATCGCGCGGACGCTAGCGGGAGATTTCTCGGCGAAAAACGGATCGACAGTCTTTGGCACCGACCACAAGGCGCCGCCGGACTGGGCGGCATTCGCGAACGGCTGCGGTATTCGCTATTTCGATTTCAACGATACGTATCTGTCCAAAGAACCGGCGCATCCGAGCGACAACATTTCGGCAGCGCTCGCCGTCGCTGAAAGCCTGAGCGCTGGTGGACGCGAATTGATCACGGCTATCGCGCTAGCTTACGAAGTGCAATGCCGGTTGTGCGATGCGGCGAGCATTCGTGCGCGCGGCTGGGATCACGTCACTTACGGAACATTCTCAACTGCGTTGGCGTCAGCGAAATTGATGAAACTCGATTCGGCAAATACTCGGCACGCTGTGAATATCGCTGGTGTGGCTGGCGCTGCGATGCGGCAGGCGCGCGCAGGCGAACTCTCACACTGGAAGGGCGTAGCCTTTGCCACGGCGGCGCGCCACGGAGTTTTCTCCGCGCTACTTGCGCGCGGAGGCATGACCGGCCCTGCGCCGATCTTCGAAGGCGAAATGGGATTCGAGAAACAACTCGGTGTGTCGCTGGGCAATGTGGGTGAGAAATTTCGCGGAGCGCCTACAATGATTTTGAAGACGAGCATAAAGTATTGGCCGGCGGAATATCACAGCCAAAGCGCGATTGAAGCGGCGCTTATTCTACGGAGTCAGATTGATGACCGCTCCAAAATCAAAGGCGTGGTGATCGAGAGTCACGATGCTTCGGTCGACATCATCGGGAGCGAACCGGAAAAATGGAAACCCAAAACGCGCGAGACTGCAGACCACAGTTTGCCTTACATCACCGCGATTGCGCTGATTGACGGCGAAATCACCGATCGCCAGTTCGAGCCGGAGCGATTCAAAGATCCCGAGGTCTGGAAGTTTTTGGAGAACGTGAAAGTGGAGCGAAACAAGGAATTGAGCGCGATGTATCCAGATGCTGTCGGCAATATTGTGCATGTTGATCTTGCCGATGGCCGGCGATTAACCGAGCGCGTCGATTATCCGCTGGGCAATGCGAAGAACCGGCTCAAAGATTCAGCAGTCGAAGGAAAATTCCTCGCCCTCGTCGAGCGCATCATTGGGGAGGACCGCGCGAGAAAGATTATCGAGCTTGTTTGGAAACTGGACGAAGCCAAAAGCGTGGATGCGCTGATGCAGGCGATGAAAATGACGAATGACAAATGACGAAGCACCAAGGAATGACGAAACTCCAACGGTGAAGGTGCAAGTGCTCCCGATTTTTACCTTCGTCATTTCATCATCCATTCGTCATTCGTCATTCGTTCTTCGTCATTTTTTTGAGTACGAGCATGAGTAACAGCAAAAGACTGCGGGAGCTCATCGCGAAAGGCGCGATCATGCTGCCGGGTGTACCCAACGCGGCGATGGCGCGACAGGTGGAGCGCGTCGGATTTGATGCGGTTTATGTGAGCGGCGCGGGGATGGCGAACTCAACAGCCGGCGTGCCCGACATCGGTCTGTTGACCCTAACGGAAGTCGCCCATTTGGCTGGATACATTGCGAGAGCGGTGAAGATCCCGGCAATCGTCGATGCGGATACTGGATTTGGCGGTTCAGAAAATGTCGCGCGGACCATTCGCGAACTGGAAACAGCAGGTCTGGCTGGTTGTCACATTGAAGACCAGCAATTTCCGAAGCGCTGCGGACATCTTTCCGGCAAGTCGATTGTCGATGTTGAAGAGATGACGGAGAAAATCAAAGCGGCGATCGCTGCACGACGCGATCCCGATTTCATGATCATCGCGCGGACGGACGCGCGCGCGGTCGAGGATTTCGATCGAACAGTTGATCGGGCGCAGCGCTATATTGAAGCGGGCGCCGACGCAATATTTCCCGAAGCATTACAAACTCCCGACGAGTTTCGAAATTTTGCCACTCGGATCGATTGTCCGCTACTGGCAAACATGACGGAGTTTGGGAAAAGCCCGCTGCATTCGTTCGAGGATTTGCTGGGATTCGGGTACCGCATGGTGATTTTTCCTCAGAGCGCGTTCCGGGTGTCTATGAAAGCGAGCGAGGAGTTTCTTCGCGCTCTTAAGGAGCGTGGGACGCAAAAAGAATGGCTCGGAAAAATGCAGACGCGTGAGGAGCTTTACAAACTGCTCGACTACGATCCGACTGCGAAGAAATGGCTGGGCTAGAGCGAGTGACGATTTGTCGGCACGCATATCGTAGTTACAATCAGCGAACAAGATGGGTACTGAACCAAAACCACAATACAGCCCGGGACTTGCCGGGGTAATCGCCGGTGAGACGGCGATCTGCTGGGTCGATCCCGCTGCCGGGTTAATGTATCGGGGCTACGACATTCATGGGATGGCCGAGAAGGCCACTTTCGAGGAAGTCGCTTATCTGCTGCTCAATGGGGAGTTGCCAAGCCCGAAGCAACTGAAGGAATTCACGCAACAAGTTGCCAGCGAACGCGCCTTGCCAGGGCCGGTAACGGAAATGCTGCGACTTCTCCCAAGGGACACGCATCCAATGGACATGTTGCGCACCGGGGTTTCCATGTTAAGCGCCTTCGATAAAGATCTTAGCAATAATTCGCATGACGCGAACATTCGCAAAGCAATCCGGCTCATCGCACGCGTCTCGACTTTGATTACCGACGGCTGGCGCATCTCGCAGGGTGAACAGCCATTTCCCGAAAAACCGGAGCTGACGCAAGCGGCGAATTTCTTCTATAAATTCAACGGCAAAATTCCCGAGCAATGGCAAGTCCGGATGCTCGATACGATTTTCAATCTCTACGCCGACCACGAATTCAATGCGTCCACATTTGCAGCACGCGTAACGGCGTCGACGCTGGCGGACATGTATGCTGCGGTTACATCCGCGATTGCCACTCTAAAGGGGCCGCTGCACGGCGGCGCCAACGAGGAGTCAATGAAGATGCTTGAAGAAATCGGCACGCCCGATCGTACCGAAGCATGGTTAATGAAAAAGCTGGGGACGAAAGGCAAGGTCATGGGCTTCGGCCATCGCGTTTACAAAAAGGGTGATTCTCGGGTGCCGGCGATGCGTGAGATCGCGCGCGACCTTGGCAACCGAACCGGGAAAGAAAATTGGGTGCCGATATGCGAGACGCTCGAACAAGTGATGGAACGGGAGAAACAATTGTGCGCCAACGTCGATCTTTACGCCGCGCCCGTGTTTTGGCTTTTGGGATTTGCTCCTGAATTGAATACGCCTCTTTTCGCTGCGTCCCGCGTAGCAGGTTGGTGCGCTCATGTGGTCGAGCAACACGACAATAATCGCCTCATTCGGCCGCGGTCACTTTACGTCGGGCCAGAGCTGCGTCCGTATCCCGGATCGCCTAAATAATCTTCCGCTACCTCTTCCTCTGCTCTCTTCTCTCTAGCGCAAAGAGCAGATAAAGATTGAGAGGAAGCGGAAGAGGAAGAATTGATGACCGCCGAACAATCGCTACAGGAAAAATACGCGCCCCGAAACATGTGCTTCGGCTGCGGCGCGGCAAATCCAGACGGCTTGCATATTCGCAGTTTCCTGAAGAACAGCGATGAATCGCATGCCGGAGGCGAAGTCGTCGCTGAATGGAAGCCGGAGAAGAAATATGAAGCGTTCGACGGAGTCTTGAACGGCGGCATCATTGGCACGCTGCTGGATTGCCATTGCAACTGGACGGCGGCATATCATCTGATGAAACGCGCCGGCGAAAATCGCCCGCCCTGCACAGTCACTGGGGAATACGCCATCAAACTGCTCCGGCCGACACCAACGAACGGCACGGTTTTTCTGTCTGCGAGAGTTGTCGACATCACTCATGACCGAGCGACCATCGAGGGAACACTGAGCGCCGGCGGAAAGATTTGCGCTACATGCAGGGGAGTATTCGTGGCGGTGAAGGAAGGCCATCCTGCGTATCATCGATGGTAGCAGCTTTGCTTTTCTTGCTCGCTGCGAGCACGCCGCAATCGACAAACGATTCTGCGAATCGGATTTTATCGATCGAACGGCGAACGGGCGCTCGAATCGGTGTGGCTGCTCTGGAAACTGCCAGCGGTAAGCGCTTTGCCTATCGATCGGAAGAGCGTTTCCCGATGTGCAGCACGTTTAAATTTCTCGCTGCAGCGGCGGTCTTGAAGCGCGTGGATGGGGAACAAGAGAAACTGGACCGGTTTGTATCGTATGCCGCAAAAGACATCCTGGAATATGCGCCTGTCACCAAAGCTCACCTCAAAGACGGCGGCATGACGCTCGCCGCGTTGTGCGCGGCGGCAATCGAACAGAGTGACAACACAGCAGGCAATCTTTTGCTGGATACAATTGGTGGACCGACTGGACTGACAAATTTCGCGCGCAGCATTGGCGATCAGATGACGAGACTTGATCGAAAGGAACCGGAATTGAACAGCGCCAGTCCCGGCGATGAACGTGATACCACAACTCCTGCGGCGATGTGCGCAGACATGCAACGGTTGCTGCTGGGCAATGTATTATCTGAATCTTCACGGCAGCAGCTCGATGATTGGTTGCGGCAAAACGAGACTGGCTCGCAGATGATTCGGGCCGGCGTTCCAAAAACGTGGACAGTCGGGGACAAAACGGGCCGAGGCGCAAACGGAGCGACAAACGATGTTGCCATTATTCGTCCACCTGTGGGTGCACCGATCTTGGTTGCTATTTACTCGATGGGTTCGTCATCTTCAGCAGATGATCGTACTGCAATTGTGGCGGAAGCAGCGCGCGCCGTCGTGGAGTTTTTGTCCCGGTAAACACAACCCACTTCTGATAAATGGTAGGGACTCCGCGCTGCGGTGTCGGGTCGGCGCAGCGCGCCGTCCCTAGCAGAAATTCGCTGCCTGAATTTCGCCGATGCGCAGTTCGCGGCATTGATTTAACTATCGCTCATGAAAATCTCGGGCTTTCGCATCATTCCTGTTTCCGGCGAAATTGCAGATGCAGCGCGGCGCGCAGTAGAGGCAGGTTCAGCAGATCACGCGCTCATCACGGTAGATTCGCCCGAGAGTAGTCCTTGTCGGCACTGCCTGCGCTGGGCTCAGCCTGGCGATCGTGTCATTCTGTTTCCGTACGCCGCCATTCCGTCGGGTCACCCGTATTCTGAGACAGGCCCGATCTTCGTTCACGCGAATGTGTGCCAGCGCTACAGCACGACCCACGAATACCCCGTTGACTTCCGCGATGGGCGCGTGCTTCGCGCTTACGACTCAAATTTCAATATTATCGACGCGCAAGTTGTGAATGGCAGCGAACCGGAAGTCGTGATTGAAAGCCTATTCCAAAATGCCGAAACCGCGTTTGTGGATGTGCGCAGCGTTAGCCGCGGCTGCTTTACCTTCCGAGTTCTTAGAGTAGGGCATGCCTCCGGCTTGCCATTCGATCGAGTCGTTCTGTGAATTGTTGCGTTCGCAAGCGAGGACGCTCGCGCTACTTTGAATTCGCTGCTCGAATTTCGTCGATGCATCAACAATTGTGAGTGCTTAGCTTTTTTACATGAAAACGCTCGAACTTCTGCCGCCCACCGAGACGATGTATCGCGCACTAGTGAACCGTGACCCGAGCTTCGAGGGAATCTTTTACATCGGTGTGCGCACGACCGGAATTTTCTGCCGGCCCACATGCTCGGCAAAAAAACCGGCACGCGAAAACGTCGATTTTTTTGCAACATCAAGCGATGCGCTGGAAAACGGTTATCGGCCTTGCTTGCGATGCCATCCGCTCGATCCAAACGCGCATCCGCCGAAGCTGATCGAGCGTTTGCGTGCGGAAGTGGAGCGCGCGCCGGACGGACGCTTGACGGACAAGGAACTGGCTGCGCTCTCCATCGATCCTTCAAGCGCGCGGCGACAGTTCAAGCGTCATTATGGAATGACATTTCAGGCGTATCATCGCGCGCGCCGGATGGGTCTTGCTTTGAGCCAGGTGCGGCAAGGGGAACGGGTGGATCAGGCGAGAAACGGGAGTGGCTTTGAATCTGAGAGCGGTTTCCGCGACGCGTTCACAAAGATCTTTGGCGAATCGCCAACAAACGCCAGGAACCATGCACCACTGCTTGCGGAGCGAATCGATTCGCCGCTCGGGCCAATGATTGCTGTCGCTGACGATCAAGGCTTGAGATTGCTAGAATTCATCGACCGGCGCGCGACAGAACGCGAGTTGTCGATTTTGCGCAAACGGTTGCAAACGAATGTCGTGCCCGGGAAACATCGATATCTCGACAGTGTTGGTTCCGAACTGAAGGATTATTTCGCGGGCAAGAAGCTCGAATTTGAAGTTCCGCTGGCTCCGGTCGGATCCGCCTTTCAATTAAGCGCGTGGAAAATCTTGCAGTCGATTCCAGTTGGTGAAACGCGTTCGTATTCCTGGATGGCAAAGCGCCTGGGCGATGAAAATGCGCGTCGGGCGGTTGGCCGCGCGAATGGCACGAACATGATTTGCATTGTGATCCCATGCCACCGCGTAATTCGAGCCGACGGAACGCTCTGCGGGTACGGCGGCGGTTTGTGGCGCAAGAAATGGCTGCTCGATCACGAGCAACGGTTCAGTCAGTGAGTCGAGAACCGAATCGAAACAGATGTCTCCATTGTAACGATTCGACCATTTAACGATTCACGAAGCGACGCAAGCGCGCCCGGAAGGACTCGAACCTTCGACCTACGGATTAGAAATCCGTTGCTCTATCCGGCTGAGCTACGGGCGCAGAGATAACCGACGGAAACATGTCGCCCTGCCATCAGAAAAATCCAGCAGGAATCAGGCGTAAACGTCGCGCACTGTCCAGCAAGTTTCCACGATTGTTCGAGGGTGAGAAATATTTCTTGCAAACAGTACTCCTGCACCGTAGAAAAGGCGCCCCTTTATCCCTAAAACCCGTATGAAAAACTCTTCGGCTGCGCTCGTCTGGTTTGTTCGGTCCTACATCGGTGTCGCTGCCGTGTTTCTCCTCTGTGCACCAGGATTGATGAAGGCGGCTGATCGGAACCGGTTGCGCGTTAATCACTACGGCGCGCCAGTAATGGACGCTGAAGGGCGCAAGATTAATTATGACCGCAAAAGCCTGGAGCGAATGGCACGCGCGCAGGCGAATTCGGCAGACGTTCGTTTAAAACGTGTGCCCCGGCGCACCGGGAGTACCTCGCCCACACCGAGACCACGCCCAACGCCGCCGCCACGCCCCACGCCAATGCCGCCGCCTGTCGGTCCGCACCCATTTTGGCAATACGCCGTCTTTGGCGGTGATATCGGATCAACCAATATCGTTATCGGTCCGACATCGCCAAATAGCCCTCCAGAGATTATTATCGGGGGCTACGCATATAGCGGTTTTGCCAAGTTACCGAATGGATACAGCACGGATAATTTCTGGCAGGTAATCCGGTACAACGCCGTAACCGGCAACTACGATCAGGTGTTCGTCAGCCCGATGTACCAGCCGGTAAATGGCAATCCTTTTGTAGACATCGCACGAATCGGGGTTGCACACGTGACGAGCACGTCCAACTGGCAGATCGTTGTCATGCTCGATGACGGGCGCATTTATCTCTACGACTTCGCCACAAAGGCAGAACTTGGGCACTTGGATACTGGCATTTCTGGATTTAGAGCGCTTAGCCTGACCGACATTGACGGCGACGGGCTTGTGGAACTGATCGTGACCGACGATTACAATCTGTACGTTTTCGACGGAGCCGGCCAGTTGCTTTGGCAAGTTCCAGACGCTGGGGCGGGGGATGTGGTTGCAGGAATGATGGACAACAGCGGATCGCTTAAGATCGCAACAACAGGTGGCAAAGTTATTGACGCCGTTACGCACGCGGTCGTGTGGAATCATCCAAACGGGTTTGGATTCAGACTTAAACTCGCACCATTTCCGGGCGAGAATTATCAGCAACTAATCGCGGCTGAGCCATGGGACGTTGTTTACTCGTATGACGTTGGCCGACAGCTGCCACGCTGGTCTATTTCGACGTTTGACAATGACGCCCTGGCGATCGCCGACGTCGACAATGACGGCGTACCAGAGGTGATCGTTGGAGACGGTCAATGGGGATCAGTGCACGTCTACGATTTGAACAGCCAATCGCTGAAATGGGAGGTCAAGAACCCAGACCACGGTGTCACGAATATCGCGGTTGGCGATGTGGATAATGATGGTTTCGCTGAATTACTCTGGGGTGCTGGCTGGAGTGACAGTGGTCCGGATCACTTGTACGTGGCGAGCACGACCGGAGCACACGATACCAAATGGGCCAGCATCGATCTGGAAGGTCCATTTCTTGGGCCGGCGATTGGCGACCTCGATGGCGATGGTGAAGCAGAACTGGTAATCTGTTCATTCCACTCCAATGCAGGGTATGACAGCGGACGCATTCTGGTGTTTGACTTTGCCAGTCTGACTTTGCGCGCAATATCGGATCCCGTCGTGGATAACGGGGCGTGGACGGGTGTACACGATCTTAAGCTGCGCAATGTTGAGGGAAATAACCGAATGCAGATCGTGATTGGGGCCGACTCATATTACGACGGAGCGATCGAGATCTATCGCTTCGATTCGAATAATACGTTCACGCGGATCTGGACAAACGCCACGCGGCCGCAGGGCAATCCATTTAGCTTTGTAGACGTCGCTGATCTAGACAACAACGGCACCCGCAAAATCATTGCGGCAAATTTGGTCGCGCATACAGGTTCCGATGGTGTTTACGTTTACGTTTATGATTATCCATCCGGCCAGCAATCGTGGCGTTCTGTCAACCTCGCCAGCGACTTCAATGCGGTTACAGGTCTAGTCGTGGACGACCTGAATGGCGATGGCAATAAGGAGATCGCCGCGCTCGTGAGTACGGGCGACTTATACACGTGGGACGCTCGAACCCGGGAATTGCGCAATCTGCGACAAGACACAAATGGAACGCTACTTAGCAATCGATCCAGTTCCGCCGGTCTGGTGTTGGGAGACATGTCAGGTGTGGGTCATTTTCTGCAGTGGGCGAATAACGCTTACACAGAAACTTTTACGCGTCAGCTTGCCAGCGATTGCGATCCGTTTGCATACACCCCCTGCCTGAATGGGATCAATGTGACCGCCGATAACGCGCTATGGACTGGGATCGGCAATTTCCTCAATCAGCGGCTCGGTCCATCCTATGACAGCGTCGATTGGGAAAGTCCGGTGATCGGCGGCGGCTTCGGGCGATTCGTGGCGACGGCCGTTCGCAACGGCCAGAATTGCGTGTTCAGTTCAGCGGAACACGCGGCTGTTGGGTTAGTCATCGCTCCGCCCTCGACGCCTACACCCACGCCGAGTTCTAGCCTTACGCCGAGACCTCGCCCAACTCCGCGACCGCGTTGACTCACTGTTAGCAGCATTAATCCAAACACCCCTCACCGATCGCTACGGTGCAGGTCCAGCCTAATGAGAAGTTGCAGTAGAACACAGCACCGGCGTTACCACGCCTCGGTTTGAGCTCGTTGCTCGATCTGCTCCAAACTGGGATCGGTGTTATTGATCCAATCCCGTGCCTGATTGATCTGAGTTGGATTAACCGGAATGGCGCGCGGAATTTCTTCGCCTCTCGTCACCAGTGCGCCTTCATATTTTACCGGTTTGGCGCGCTTAATGGGAAATTTCCAATGATGCCCGAATTTGTAGAGGGCGTAATACATGGTCTTCGACTCGGTCGCGCCAACTCCGCTGCAACGCATGGCGTAATAAAACATCCGGTCGCAATCCTTCCATGGGCGCTTGTGCTCGCTGTACGCGACGTCGTGCAACACCGAAGCGTTGCGATATCTGCCTTCAAAGGGCCCACCCATGAATGACCAAAGATACCGCGGAATGGATGCCCCATCGACGACCGAACCAATCGGCGCGACCCAAACTTCCCCGTGCGGATCAGTGTAGCGCAACTCGGTTAAAAGTGTCATCGTGCGCCCGTCTGGATTCCATTTCGTCACCGGTTCGCCGTCGTAATGCCCCCATTTGGTTGCACCTGGAATGGTTTGGTTGCTGTCAGATGTCCCATTCAATTTGTTGCTCAAGGCGCACCCAGCGAAAACGGCTGCGCACAGAGTGAGCAGCCCGAATAATTGAACTCCCGTAACGTTTCCCATGAACGGGAACGTTCATCGCTCAACGTTCAAGATTCAACTGTTGACCGAGCTGTAGGGGCGGCTGACACAAGCGCCCCTACAGTTCTAGATCCAGATAAATTACTGCAGAGACTTCAGATAGAGTACCAGCGCATCGAGGTCCGCTTGTGACAATTGCGAGGTTTTGCCGTGCGTTTCCTTGATTACCTGGATGTGATTTTGGCTCAACGCCGGGTTGATCTGCCCACCGACTAACAAGGGTGCGACGTTGCTCGTGCCAAGACGATCGATCTGCGCCGTGCCGTCCGGCTGCTGAATGAACGGACTATCGAGGCTCACGTAAACTGGACCGTTGCCGTCGCCGCCCAAGGTTCCGCTGCTGTCAGCAAATGTGATTGGCACCTGCGTTGGCAGCACCGGTGCTGGCGTGCCCTGATAGCCCGCTCCGGTCGCGCGCGAGTGATCGGTGCGCACAGTGCGAAAATTCGCGCCGCGCTCGCCCGGTCGGAGCAGCGGCGAATCTGGAGTTAGCAAAATCTCGCGTGTGTTATGGGCGAACCCATAGTGAAGATAGCGCGGAACACCGTCCCAGAACGCGCGAAGATGTTTGGTGTTGCGGCTGCTGAAGTTTTGGGGTGTGCCCACATCCTGCGGTGGAGCGAATTCGGTAAAGAAATAATCGTTCGTCGGCCGATAGAATGGGCCTTTGCCGTCCACCGTTGACTCACTGATTACGCCAGGCTCATGGATGTTAAAGTCCTGGAACGAATCATCGAGCACCCCGTTCGTAGATTTGTTCCCATTGTGATGGCACTCCGCGCAACCAGCGCCGCCTTGAGCAACTCCATTCGTGAAAATTTGTCTTCCGCGCGTGATCTGGCCGGCAGTCGTGGGATCCGCAAATTGCGCGAGCGGGTTTGGCAGGCGACGTGTTTCATTTTGCGACCATAGGATTTGCAAATACGCCATCCGATGGTACCCGACTTTTTTCGCATCGCCGTTTAGCTCCGGACGTCCGATCGCGTTCGAGTTTTCCTCGGTTTTCCGAAGCACGTAATCTTCGCGGGCATGGAAGCGATCGCTTTGAGCAGCCTGTGGGAAAAGGACGGTTGGATTCCGCTCAACGCCGAGCACTTCGCCGTTGCACGCCGAGGCATAGGCCATGAAATCGTTGTTCAGACCTTCGTACCATTCAGGCCAATTATCTGAGATGTCTTTGTTTTGTGGACAAACTTTTACGCCGCCAACCGCGTTGGCCGCGACATTCCATTGGCAGCCATCATGCTGGCCACCCCAGTGACAGAAACCGCACGATTTCTGCGCATCAAATCCGCTCGTTGTCCAGCCAGGAATTGGCGGATCATCCGCGTACGCCGAACTGAAGAACCAACGCAACCCGACTTCTTCGTCTGTGGCAAACAGGCCTGCGCCGTTGTTGCCGCGGGTCGGATCGGGCGTGCTCGGCGTTACTCCGACGGCGATGTAGCCGTTGCGGGTGAAATTTCCGTTTGTGTCTACGGACAGAATCGACACATCCTCGGTTTGCATGTTTGCTACGTAAACCGTACGCCCATCCGGCGACGCCTCCACTCCCTGTGGCGTGATGCCGCCGGTAAACTCGAAACCTAGAGGAGAAAGGATTTGCGAGGGGTCAGCGGGTTGTTGATTGATTCGGAATGCCTCGACCCTCTCCGAGTGAAGCATAGTGACGAAAAGCATGTTGTTCTTGATCACCATCTGTTCGGGACCGCTGCCACGAATCAAACGCTGCGTCGCAGTGTGATCATGCAGATCGACTATCTCGAGAGGCCTAACGAGTTGCGAAAAATCGCGTCCTTTATCAACGTAGCGATAGACGAATGAATTGGTGCTGGTGTCGAAAATATTCAGCTCGCTTCCAATATCATCGAAGGTGGTCGCTTTGGTCGCGTCAGTCATAACCGGCGTGTAACCGAGCGGTGTGCCGTCATTCTTGATCACCACACCCTGTGCATTACGCGTGGGGAGCCCGTGTCCCGTCTCGCGGCCATTCAGGGCAGTATTGGTGCTGTGGCCGGACACGATTCCCCAGCGCCCGGCGACTTTTACATCGGTTGAAAGCCCGCCGACGGGCAATACTCTCGTTAGGGTATTGGCGTCGTTGGCGATGTTAATTGCAGCAATTGTATGCCCGAGGGTATTTGCAACGTACAACGTGTTGCCATTAGCGCTGAGCGCTAGATCGCGCGGATTTGTCCGCTCAAGCTCCGTCGTTCCAGTGGGGATCTCAGCAATCTGAGTAAATGTCGGCCCCGGATCAACGCGAAATGCGCGCACCTCATCCTTCGCCCGGTCTGTGATGTACAGCCGCGTGCCAGTGCCATTGAACAGCGCTTTCTCACCGTAAAACCCGGTTTCGAAATGACCGATCACGGAATCGGTTCCGGTGTCGATTACGGTACCGAAGTTCCCGTATTGGTTGAGCACAACTGCGTAAGGACGCGGGTAAATCGATGTGTTGAGCGGCGAAACCTTCACGCCAATCGGGCGAAGCCCGCGTGTTTGCCCGGACGGCCGCAGGTCGATCCATCGCAGGACGCGCCGCTGTGCGGTGTCCACCACGGCGACCCGCCAATCGGGATAACCTTCGCGCCCGGGAAGCGCCACATACAGCTTTCTCCCGTCCGGCGTGATCGACAGCGCGCGCGGATGACTTCGAAATGGCTGCGAGCGATTTGGCCACAGCTCGTTTCCGCTGCTTACTTGGGGATTGTTAGGGTTTATCCGCGTTCCAGGATCAGGCCGCCCATCAATGTAGCCGGCGCCAAACATGATTTTTGTGAATCGTGCGATCCCCGCTCGCATACCTGCCGGCTCCGGGCCAACGATGTTTTTGACCGGGTCACTGGTGGGACCGGTGATGATTCGTCCGCGAGAATCGGTTTTGACTGCCGTAGAAAAAAATCGGAGTGGGAGAGGTGCCTCATGGGTGGTGGCGAGCACCTCGAAAGTGAACGGACCAGATAACTGCCGAGTGGTAGCCGCTCCTAAACCTGCCGAAGTCTCACTCTGTGGTGCCGGCGCGAATCGATCCGATTCGCTGTTTGCGATGAATTGAACGACGGTCGGCGCCAGAAGAATGCCCGCGAAGAGAATCCGTGATGTTTTCATGACATGAGAGCATTCGCTCGGCCTATGCCGATTCCGCGAGGGCCAAATGTTTACGCAAATGTTACCTGACGGTACGCGAGCGGTTTATGCGTTTCTTTTTTCTGGTGCGCATGCCTTGCGTTTTGATCAACGACAGTTGGGCATTGACATTTTCGGCGTAGTAACGCGACGCTGAATGACCGAGTGCGCCCGAATGGAAGGTGAGTCATTAACAACCGTTGCGGTTGATGGCGCTCGAATTGTTTATCGCCGAATCGGGAAAGGCCGGCCGCTTCTGGTCTTGAATGGCTTCGGAGCGACAAGTGCAGACTGGGATCCGTCCTTCATTAATCGACTCGCGGGGTCGAACGAACTCATCCTGCTGAACAATCGCGGCATCGGCGGCTCCACAGAAGACGGACAATCATTTGCCATCGCGAAGCTCGCGACTGATGCCGCGCGTGTCATCGAGAGCCTTGGTATTGGGCGTGTCAATGTGATCGGTTGGTCAATGGGCGGGTTCATCGCGCAAGCGCTCGCGTCGAACTACGCGGACCGCGTTGACAAGCTCGTGCTGTTGTCGACGGATTCGGGAGGAATTGAAGCCGATCTCGCCTCGCCTGACGTTTGGTCCAAGCTTGTTGATACTTCCGGCACGCCTAACGAGCAGGCGCGGCGTTTGCTGTTCCTGCTTTTTCCAATCGACGTCGCCGAATCCTCCTACCGCCAATTCGGCGACATTGTAGCTGCGGCGCGCGCGCAATTACCGCCTGAGCTCCTGAACCGTCAGGCAGCGGCGATGGACGCATGGCATCGCAACGGCCTCGCCAGCCAATTGGGAGAGATACGTGTGCCGGTGCTGATTGCTGCCGGAATGGAGGACATCGTGATTCCTGCTTCAAATGCCATGAAACTCGCAAACGCAATTCATGGCGCCTGGCTTGCTCAATTTCCTCACGGAGGTCATGCCTTCATGGCGCAATATCCACGAGCGCTCGCGGATCTAATCAACACTTTTCTGGCGCTTAGCACTTCTTTTAACGCGGAGTAAAACGAGTTGCTAACTGGCAAAAACCGAGCCGCGCGCCGCCTTCACCAATGCCGACACCGTCTGCAAATCTTTTCTGTGACTGCCGTCGCTCTTATCAGTTTTTGTCTTCGAATCGACGCCTGCTGGACGTGCGACACGAATAGCCTCCTGAACATTCGCTGGTCCTAGTCCTCCGGCGATGATTGTGGGGACGCGAACACTTTCGATAATGCGCCGATCTAATTCCCAGCTGTGTGTGACGCCCAGGGCTCCGATCTGCCGATCGCCGGATTCGTAGCTGTCGAGAAGAAGCCAATCGGCGATTCCATCATACGAACGAGCGAGAGCAATGCTGCTGTCGTCAACTACGGGAATGCTCCGCATCAGCGAGACTTTAGGAAACTCCGCTTTGAGTGTTCGCAATTCCGCTGGCGAGAAATGCTGCGGTGCTGCCCCAAGATGCAAGACGTCTGGCCGCAGCGCGGCGGTGATCCGCACCACGAGATCCATATCACGAGAAAGCGACAACGCAGATGCTTTTGACTTTGCGGGAATCGCCGCAAAAATCTGGCGCGCAGTTTCGATCGTTTGTTCGCGCGGAAACGCGCCCTCGCCGACCAACACACCAATGTGATCGACACCCATTGCACTGAGTGCACAAGCTTCCGCGGGGGTGGTAACTTCGTAGATTTGGACAATCATGCCGAGAATTGCAGGCAGTTATCTAGCTAGGACTGTGTGAAACATTGTGCACAAATACTTCCCTTCGCCTAGTCCTTGCCAAAGCTGCCCAATCGTGCGCCACTACTCTGCAGTGTCGCGTTCTGTCAGGGCGGGACGGGAAATTAGTTCATGCGAGTTCTAGTGATAGAAGACGAGGTCAAACTTGCGACGCATTTGTCGCGGGCTTTGGAAGCGGAAGGTCACGAAGCCCGGGTAGTACATGACGGCAAAGTGGCCTTAGTCGAAGCGCGCGACGGAAACTATGACTTGCTCCTGCTCGACGTGGAACTCCCACGCATGGATGGGTTCGAGATTTTAAAACAACTGCGCTCGGCTGGGGTGGCGACCCGAATCCTGATGCTGACTGCCCGAAGTGAGAACCCCGATAAGATCGCCGGCCTAACCGGTGGAGCAGATGATTATCTGACGAAACCCTTCGCGATGAACGAACTTCTGGCCCGGGTCAATGCATTGGGTCGCCGGTTTGCCGCGCCTCCGAGCAGAATTCTTCGCGCCGGAGATGTGACATTAAACGTCGAAACGCGTGAGGTATGTCGTGGGGAGCGATGCATCGAGCTATCGGAGCGAGAATGTGCGCTTTTGAAAGTGTTAATGAGGGAACCTGGTCGGGCTTTTTCGAGAATGGAATTGAGCGAGCGCGTGTGGGAACGGGCGCACGAGTACGATACAAAATTGATTGAAATTTATATTGGCCGGCTTCGCAAAAAGATCGATGAAGGTTCAACTCAGCCGTTTATCAAAACGGTGCGCCATCTGGGTTATGCTGTTCGCGGCGACAGTTCAGCATGAGACGATATTCGCTTCGCTGGAAGCTGGTGGCATGGGCGGCATTATTTGCTTTCAGCGCCTCGGTTATCTGCCTATGGACGACGTGGATTCTTGTGCGTGCCCAGGAACTCCAGGCGCTCGACCGACGTCTGGCAACAGATGCACGGGAGCTGTTTCGCGACATCGAAAATTTTCAAGGGACTAACAAGCGCCGCGACGTGACGGAACGGTTTGTGCCTCTGGCTTTACGCGATCGACTGGTCGAAGTGCGAGGGCTTGAGGGCAATATTCTCTACATGTCACCTAATTTGAGTGAACCCGTCCTGAGTGATGGAATAGAAGCCTTTCACACTCGCCACATCGCCGGAAAAGCCATTCGAATAGGAGTGTTTCGCGATCAGGAACTAACACTGCACGTCGGCGCGGAGTTAAAGGAGATACAGCAACTCGGGTGGGAAATTTCGCGCAGTCTGGTGGTTGTAATACCTATCGTTCTACTTCTGACTGCTGCCGGCAGCTGGTGGCTCGGATCGGTTGCGCTCACACCGATTGAAAGTATTCGGCGCGCAGCTGAGCACATTACGGCGGAACGATTGGACGAGCGCATTCCATCGCATGGCCCCTCCGATGAGATAGGTCGATTGATCAACGTGTTAAACGCGACGTTCGAGCGACTACAAGGGAGCTTTGAACAAGCGGCTCGCTTCTCAGCCGATGCGTCGCATCAATTAAAAACCCCGATCGCGGTGTTGCGTGCCGGCATCGAAGAGATTCTCGCTCAACCGCGATTATCCGACGAACATCGAGAGAGTGTAGCCGACCTGCTTCAACAAACGCGCCGGCTCAATACGGTAGCCGAAAATTTGCTGCTGCTTTCACGGGCCGATACCGGCCGCCTGGCTCTGCGCGCCACGGAGTTCGACCTGCGCAAGTTGCTCGATGGAAGTTTGGAAGACGCGCGGATCCTGGGCGCCGGGAATAATCTTCAGATCGAAACTAATATTCCTGAAACTCTTCCGATGATCGGCGATCAGGAAATGATTTCGCTGACAGTGCAAAACCTGGTGGAGAATGCCGTAAAATACAATCGACCTGGCGGTAAGGTTCTGGTCTCGGCCGGAAAACATAATCAGGTGGTGCAAATTTGCGTCGGCAACAACGGCCCCGGAATTCCATCGGAACGTGCCCCAAACGTTTTTAAGCGCTTCTATCGGGCACGAGGTGACGAGCAGACGCCGGGGCACGGTCTCGGGCTGAGCATCGCGCGCGAACTGGCCCGCGCGCATGGTGGCGACCTTACATTAACCAGAGCGGAACCGGACTGGACCGAATTCTGTCTACGACTGAGCGCCTCAAACATCCACGTTCAAACGCAAAACCCGCCGCTAGCGTCCCAAGAGTAGCGCGGCACATTCGCGATGGCCGAGTGCGCTTACCTCTTCGCGAGCCGGAAAAAAAGGCCGGCGAATGGTGCCGGCCTCCCTCCTCGAGATTGAAGGGAACGGAGATTAATGGACTTGGAATCTGCCGCGGAGCGTGAAGTGGCCGTTCACAGTCACGCGCGCGATGTCGTCAGCCTGCAACTCGGCGCGAGCGTTCACCCGCAGACGGAAAAACCGCCTCCGGCTACTGGAGAGTAACTCGGAGGCGGTTTTGACTACTTTATTGTATTTTGAGTTCCTTAAGTTACTTGGCCGGTGTCAATAGAACAGCGCGACGTGTTCCAGTGGCTGTGGACAATGCCGTCGCAACAATCTGTCCATTATCATTGATCGCCACAGCTGAATTGAGGTGGTACGTTTCCGCAGCTGTCCCAATCAGCTTGTTGAGATCTGTCATTGTCCCCTCAGACCACACAAACGCGACCTGCCGAACGGAACTCGTCCCAGGCTGGACCGCCGGATCGATGGTCGGGTTAACTGCTGGGAGGTAAGTATAACCTACTACCCTGTCGGAGCTGTTGACGCCCAAAGCAACGCTTTGGTCCTCCAGTTTGCCGGAGTTCGGCGCTAACGATCCGAGATCCTTCATGCCGGTGCCATCGAACCAAAACGCGTGCACGCGACTGTCCACCTTGTTGATTGCCGAATACCCGACAACATGATTTTTGGCATTGATGGCCATTCCATAACTGAAGGGGCCACCTAATGTGCCGAGATCCCGCATCCCCATCGCCCCAGCTCCCACCGGTGAAGGGGAAAGAAACGCGTGGATAGCTTGAGAGTCGGTAGCACGAAGTTGCGAATTGCCGGTAATGAAACCGGAATCATTGATCGCAAACGCCTGCGCGTAAGCTCCGCCCAGGGTGCCGAGATCTATCATGCCGGTGGACTTACTCCAGAAAAATGCGCGGCTTTTCGGAGTGTCCAACGCGGGGCCGGAGAAACCGACCACCTGGTTGAAGCCGTTAATGCCATTCGCGCGGCTATAGGTTTGCTTTGTCAAGGTTCCTAGATCGATCAGCGATCCGTTATTGAAAAGAGCGGCATGCCGGATGGGCGAATCAGCGGTGGACGCATCAATGAACGCCGCGTCGCCAACTGCCATGCCGGTGTTGTTAATACCGAACCCGCGACTAAGGACACCGCGGCTGCTCTGGCCGATGTCTTCCATCGGGGCTGGGCTGTTAGGATTGTAACGAAACGCGGCCTCACCCGAGGCTTTCGCGATTGAAGTTCCGGCGACAAGCCCCTGGCCGTTGATCGCAGCGGGAACACTCTCTTCCTTCTTAGGAAGAACTCCCAGATCAGTGACCTTGTAGCTGGTCTGCGCGAAAGCAATGGATCCACCGAGCACGAAGCAGGCGACCACAGCGGTCGAGCAAAAGCCGGACATCATTCGTTTATGTGAATGGTTGATGGTTTTATTATTCATGCCGACACGTTCGCCAAAGTGAAGTCAGCCTGCTATTCCTGAAAAGTTAATCAGCTTTAACCTTTGTTAGGGCCCCCAAGTGATTTCGCAGCGTTGGTGGCTGTCACTCGTGTTAGGCACCAACAAGCTAGCAGCATCATCAACATCGATAAGCTGTGTATGAGCAACTCTTACTATTTTTGTTGAGTGAGCTCTGGTTTGTACGAATGCATGCTCGTATGAGCAACAAAAACAATCCCCAATCGGGGAAATCTGAAGTGAGCCCGTTGGGCAGAGCGGCGCCTGTGACGAGTTGCGCGTCGTTAGGCATTTAATGCGTAAAGGACACCGGTCGCCTGGCATTGCGCACGACGGAGTTCGACCTGCGCAAATTACTCCACGAAAGCCTGGAACATGCCCGAATCCTCGGCGCTGGAAATAATCTTCAGGTCGAAAGCAATATTCCTGAAATCTTTCGATGAACGACGCCAAGGAAATAATTCCCTGACGGTGCAATGGTGGGAATTCCACCGAAATGTGCCCCAAACGTTTTTAACCGCTTCTATCGGGCACCAGATGACGAGCAGACGCCTGGGCACGGTCTGGGGCTGAGCATCGCGCGCGAACTGGCCCGCGCGCATGGTGGAGACGTTACATTAACCAGAGCGGAATCGGACTGGATTCTGTCTACGACTGAGCGCCTCGAGCGTCCAGGTTCAAACGCAAAAACCGCCTGCAGCGGCTCAAGAGTAGCACCACACATTCCGGCGACTGCGGATTCCGTTTACCCTTTCACGAGACGAAGAAAAAAAGAGGCCGGCTGATCATGCCGGCCTCTCCTATCGGAATTGAAGATGACCTAGATTAATGGAGCTGGAATCTGCCGCGGAGCGTGAAGTGGCCGTTCACAATCACGCGCGCGATGTCGCCAGCGTGCAACTCGGGTGCGGGTGCGCCGCGGAGATCCGTTTCGAATGTGATGTCGTTTATAAGATTTCTGGAGAACTGGAGACGGTGGGTAAAGATCTGGACGCCGCCACGCAAGACGCGTAGCTCCACGACTTCATCTCGGAAACCATTTCCCCGGGTGATCCCCAGGTCACTGAAGTCAGCCTTAGCGATTTCTACCTCAGCGGTAAAGCGGTCGTTGGCCATGCCAGCCTCGACGTCCAATCTGGCTTGTCCACTGCCATCGACGGCAATCACCGGTTGCAGACGCGCCTCGAGACGGAGCGACATGTCAGCCTCGGCAGCGTCTGGAGCTTGCTGTGCAACTGTCACTGAAGAGACTGCCGAAACGGCAGCGATCGACAGTGCAGTGAGAAGTTTTTTCGTGTGTTGGTTGAAGTGTTTTTTATTCATGCCTGCACGTTCATGACTTTGAAGTACGCCAGCTACCGCCTAAAAGTTAATCAGCTGTTACTTTCATCCGGGGCAGCGCATTCTCTTGCTTCACCGAGTTGCGATTCGGGATTTCGAACGTGCGCCGTGTAAACACAAAACCGCCTCCGGCTACTACGAAGTAGCGCGGAGACGGTTTCGAATTCTGTGTTGTTATGTTGAGTTACTTACTCGGTGTCAAGAGAACAGCGCGGCGCGCTCCAGTGTCTTTGGACAACGCGGTCGCAACAATCTGGCCATTATCGTTGATCGCCATGGCCGAATTGAGATGGTACTTTTCCGCAGCTGTCCCAATCAGCTTGTTGAGATCTGTCATCGTCCCCTGATACCAGACAAATGCGACCTGCCGAACGGGGCTTGTCCCAGGCTGGACCGCCGGATCGGTAGTAGGGTTGAAGGCAGGGACATAGCTATAACCTACTACCTGGTCGGAGCTGTTGACGCCCAAAGCAACGCTTTGGTCCTCCAACGGACTGCTGAACTTAGGCGCCAATGTGCCGAGATCCTTCATCCCGCTGCCATCGAACCAAAACGCGTGAACGCGACTGTCCACTTTGTTGACGGTTGAATAGCCCACAACGTGATTCTTAGCATTGATGGCCATTCCGTAGCTGAAGCTGCCACCCAGGGTACCGAGGTCACGCATCCCTATGGCCCCTGCACTTAAGGGTGCTGGGGAAAGGAACGCATGTACAGCTTCGGTGTCGGTAGCGCTCGGACGGAGTTGCGAATTGCCGGTAATAAAACCGGAATCGTTGATCGCAAACGCCTGGGAGTAACCTCCTCCCAAGGTGCCGAGATCTACCATTCCCGTGGATTTGCTCCAGAAAAACGCGCGGCTTTTCGGAGTGTCCAACGCTGGGCCGGAGAAACCGACCACCTGGTTGAACCCGTTGATGCCATTCGCACGGCTGTAGGTTTGCTTTGGCAAAGTTCCGAGATCGATCCTCGATCTGTCACCGAATAGAGTGGCATGCCGGACCGGAGAAGCAGCAGTGTTTGTGGCAATGAATGCCGAGTCACCAACTACGACGCCGGTATTGTTAATACCAAAGCCACGGCTAATCACACCGCGACTGCTCTGGCCTATGTCCTCCATCGGGGCCAGACTGTTAGGGTTGTAACGAAACGCAGCCTCACTCGAGGGTTCCGCGATTGAAGTTCCGGCGACAAGCCCCTGGCTGTTGATCGCGGCGGGAACGCTTTCTTCCTTCTTAGGAAGAACCCCCAGATCAGTAACCTTGTAGCTGGTCTGCGCGAAGGCAATGGATCCACCGAGCACGAAGCAGGCGACCACAGCGGTCGAGCAAAAGCCGGACATCATTCGTTTATGTGAATGGTTGATGGTTTTATTATTCATGCCGACACGTTCGCCAAAGTGAAGTCGGCCTGCTATTCCTGAAAAGTTAATCAGCTTTAACCTTTGTTACGGCCCTGGCGCATGCACCACATCCGCGGATGTGATTGACGTTACGCCCCCAACTTAATACCAGCGTCAACCGCACTACGCTGCGTATCGCAGCGTTTGTTACTTTTTTGGAGGAACTCTGGTTCGGATGAATGGGTGCTCGAGTGAGAAGTAAAGAAACATGCCCCAATCGGGTGAATCTGACGTGACACCGATAGGCAGAGCTGCGCCGATGACGATTTGCGTGTCGTTAGGCAAATTAAACGCGTAACGTGCACCAGGGGAAATAATCGCAGTGGTGCTGCGTTCGACGCTGGCCTCAATTCCGAATACGTCTTCGGCAACGTCTTCGTTCGAGCCCACCAGTGTTTCGAGCATGAGATTGAAATCCCGACTGATGGCGTAGATGGTGCTCGCCCCAACATTGTAATTCGTTAGGTGGCGGCCCTGGTGCGCGTTCGGAAACACTGACATCCCGGCGTTAAAATGCAGAGTCCACCGGTCGCTGACGATTTTACTGAAGGGAAGATTGAACTCATAACCCACCACACCGACACCGAAGCCGTTGTCGCTATCGCCCGTTGGGAGCACAAGCGACAAACGTGGCGCGAACGCCGGCGTATATTTGCCTTCCATAAACGCCTGCAGACGGTAGTTGAGCCGCATGTCTTCGATCGCGTTGCCGTCTTCCGTAAAGAGGTACGGAATCGTGTAAGAGAATTGGTGTGTCTGACTGAACACCGGCCATTCCTGAGTGAAACTGGGTGCGATCTCACGCGAACCGTTGGTGAAATCAATTGCGAGATTGAATATGTGCTGAACAACGCCCGGTTCCTGGTTGTACGCTTCTTCAATGAAAAAAGAATTATCCTGGATTCCTTTGGCCAGTGGCTCGGAGGCGATCAGAGCGCCCAGCGGGAGGAGATGCACCAGTAACCAGGCTGACGCGATTATCGGGCGCAATCTTGATCGGAAGTGAGAACTCGGAAATCGCGGGTCATTCATTGGCGGCTACGCACACATCGAACCATAAATATGGCCGAATGGTCAATGTGACTGACAGATTGCGAAAAGCGCGATTGAGGATGCCGCTTCGATGCAATACTTTGAGGGCTAATGCAGGTCGCCTTTTATCAGTCGGAATCTGAGCAGCCGCACCCCGGCCGGGCACGCGCGATTATCAAAGCGCATCCCGAGGTTCGCGAGTTAATGGTACGCAATCCGTGGACTGCGTTGATCGCGGTGTCGATTCTGGTGATGCAGACGTCGATCGCGTTCGGAATGGGCCAGTTGGGCTTCGGTTATTGGTGGGTAAGTCTGCTGATCGCTTTTTGCGTCGGCGCGTTCGGCAATCATGCCAACTACGTCATCATTCACGATGCCACTCACAATCTAATCTTCCGCAACCCGAGCTGGAACAAAATGGTCGCCATCATCGCCGATCTTCCGAATCTCGCGCCGGGCGCGATGGGATTTCGCGTTTTTCACTTGAAACATCATTCACACCAGGGCGACTACGAATGGGATGCGGACCTTGCGAACCATTGGGAGGCCCGCCTGGTGGGTAACTCATGGTACCGGAAGGCAATCTGGCTGATGCTGTTTCCGTTTTTCCAGGTAACGCGCCCGCCTCGACTCAAGGCGATCAAGATGTGGGATCGCTGGTTCTCAATTAATCTTGTATGCGCAGCCGCATACGATGTCGCAATCGTTTATTTCTGCGGCTGGCCTGGATTCCTTTATCTGGTGTTCGCGTTCTTTTTTTCCATTGGGCTGCATCCGGTGGGGGCACGCTGGATTCAGGAGCATTATACGTATGATTTCGACCAGGAGACGTTCAGTTACTATGGGCCGATCAATCTGGTGGCGCTGAACATGGGTTACCACAACGAGCACCACGATTTGCCGTCGATCCCGTGGAACAATCTGCCCAAGCTGCGCGCCATGGCGCCGGAGTTTTATGATAATCTGAAGTACCATTCCTCGTGGAGCCGTCTTCTCTTCCAGTTTGTCTTTGATAAGCGATACAGCCTCTATTCACGAGTGGAGCGAATGAGGCAACTGGCTAGCACAGGTGGACCGGCTTGTCCTCAAGCCGACGGCGATTCGGCGAAGGCGCAAGAGAAAATTCCAGCCGGCAGAGCCGCGATTTCAAACGCGTTGAGGACAACGCGTTCCACATACAGGGAGCCTGAGGACCGGATTGCGACTCTTGATCTGAGTGCCCGGCCAATTAGCTTTTAGCCATGGCGCAGCAATTGGAGCAGACAGCGTCGCTTGCCAAGCCGCCGCTTTACGTTTCGACCAAGAACGAAACGGTCCGCATGTTCGACAGTGATTTCATGGAATTCTTTTCACGCGTGCATCCATCCATTCCATTGATTCTCTACGTGCCGGTCGTCGCCTTTATGCTTTACGTGGCACTTTGGAAGCAAAGATTACCTGTATTCGTTGTCGTGGGATTTTTCCTGCTCGGTATGCTCCTGTGGACGCTGCTCGAATACCTGATCCATCGATACATTTTCCATTACGAACCGAAAACCCGCTTGGGAAAACGGCTGCACTACATTATCCACGGCGTCCATCACGATTATCCGAATGATGGACGAAGACTCGTTATGCCGCCCAGCATCAGTGTGCCGCTCGCATTTCTTTTTTACGGCGTGTTCCTGTTAATCTTCGGGCGCTTTGTGTCGAGCGCATTTGCTGGCCTGGTGTTTGGCTATGTCTGTTACGACATGTTGCATTACGCGACGCACCATTTTCCCATGAAACGTGGCGTACTACTCTGGCTGAAGCAGTATCATCTTCGCCATCACTACAAAGACGATCACGTCGGCTACGGCATCAGCTCGCCGTTGTGGGACTACGTCTTCCGGACGACGCGGAAGTGAGGGCAGCGCACGGAGGAGGGCGCGGCTTCCTCGCGATTTCGGGCGATACGACGGCTGAGAAAGTCGCTTTCTTGTAGCCGGCTCAACGGTACAAAACAGGCTGTTCACGGGCGGTAGATCACTGCATCAAAAATCTTGTCCTGAAATCCGAACCCCGCTAGATTGGCTGCCCCGACACGGAACCCGGCTGCATGCGGATGCGGCGGACACTTCGTAAGGAATCTGTGAAACACAAAAGCTCTGAAATTTGCCGGGATGCGCCTTGCGTTAAAACGGAAGCGAGCGAAAGGCAGTTTATCACTTGATGAATCCGGACCCGGCAAAACTCAGTCTGAGTAATTTTCTGGCACATGAAACGAGCGATCCGCTCGAGCCGCCCCCCGGATTCACACATTGGATGCGACAGGCTACCTTCGCGGTGGAACTTTATGAACCGGAGCTGCTCGCCAGTGCCGACGCACGCACGACCATCGATTACAACGGTCGACCGCGCTCGGTGATCAACCTTTGTTCGTACAATTATCTCGCGTTGGCCAATCATCCCGAAGTCATCGCCGCAGCGCAGGAAGCGTTGAGGACGCACGGTCTCGGCGCCTGCGGTTCACCGATGCTTTCCGGCATGACCGACCTGCACCGCGAGCTTGAGCGGCAGGTGGCAAAATTCCTCGGTCGCGAAGACGCCATGCTTTTCAACAGCGGATTTGGCGGCGCGCTTGGAACCATCTCCGGTTTGCTGCGCAAAAACGACGTAGCGATCCTGGATAATCGCTCGCATTTGAGTTTGCGCGACGGCGCGTCGCTGTCGCGATGTCGCGCGGACAAATTTGAGCACAACGATCCGGTATCGCTCGATAAGGCGCTGGCGCGCAAACAAGCTCGCCGCCAGCTCGTGGTGATGGAAGGAATTTATTCCATGGATGGTGACTTCGGGAACCTGCCGGCGTTGCTTGATGTCGCAGAGTTGCACGGCGCGAGTGTTTTTGTCGATGAAGCGCACTCGATGCTCGCTTGCGGCGAACACGGTCGGGGTGCGGCGGAAAAATTCGGTGTGGAAGATCGCATACCGCTTGTTTACGGCACGTTTTCAAAAGCTTTCGGCGCGCTGGGCGGATTTGTCGCCGGCCCGAAGGAGACCCTTCGCTACCTGCGTTTTTACGCGCACCCGTATGTTTATTCGTGCGCTTTGCCGCCCGTCGTGGTGGCGGCGATTTCGAAAGCGCTGGAGATCGGAATTCGCGAGCCGGAGTTACGACGGAAACTTTGGGAGAACGCCGATTACTTTCACGCACAACTGCGCAACATCGGTATCGATACGGGAACGTCGACAACCTATATCATGCCGCTGGTGATCGGGGATCGGGAACGCATGTACCGGTTGGGCCACGAGTTGCGAGCGCGCGGGTTGTGGGTCGCGCCGGTCGATTATCCAGCCGTGCCGCAAAACAAGATTTGTTTCCGGGCTTGCGTGACCGCCAAACATACCCGCGCCGATCTGGACGAAGCACTCAACATTCTCGATGACACGCTCAAAGCGGATTCGAAAATTAAGGCAACCACGTTCCGGTTGCGCTGCAAAATGTCCGAGCTGGCAATGAGGATGAGTTCTTAATGCCGGCGGAAGCGGTTAACACAGCAGCTCCCCGGCTCGAATCGACTTTCAAAGCGCGCGAAGTCGAGGGGATTCTGGATCTTCACTTTTACAGGCCAATAGGCTTCCGCCTGGCTGCGCTTTTCGCGCAGCTCAAGATGACTCCGGCGGTCGTAAGCTTGCTGGCCGGAACCTTCGGCGTCATTGCCGGACATCTTTATTTTTACCGTAGCATTAGCATCAACATCGCGGGGATGGTGCTCCACGTCTGCGCGAATGCCCTCGATAACGCGGACGGTCAGCTTGCGCGGCTAACGCACCAGGCAAGCCGGAAAGGGCGAATTATCGATAGCGTTGCCGATCATTTGGGATTCGCGAGCGTTTACATTCACCTGACTCTTCGCTGTGCATTTGCTGGCGCGTCGCCGGCGATCTGGTTTCTAGGTCTTGGCGCGGCGATCAGTCATGCCTTGCAGGGGGCAGCGGCTGATTACTACCGCACCTCATTCCTCTACTTTGCGGAGGGAGCACGCGTCGACTTGGATTCCTCTTCTGCACTGCGGCCTGACTATCAAAAGTTGAGCTGGGGACAGCGGGCATGGGATAAACTTCTCCTCGCGCTGTATTTGAATTTCACTCTGCAACAGGAAATGCTCGCGCCGGGTCTCAAAAAGCTGCGCGACACCGCAAGGACGGTGTTCGATGGCCGAGTTCCCGGCTGGCTGGAACAGCGTTATCGAGATGCTGCCTGCCACACGCTCAAGTGGTGGCGCCTGTTAATGACTAACACGCGCATGCTGGTTCTGTTTGTTGTGCTGTTTCTTGGGCAACCGGTTTATTACTTTTGGTTTGAGCTCATCCCACTGAATGTGCTGTTCGTTTATCTGATCGTGCGTCAGGAAAAAATGGCTAAATCGCTCGAACGACTTCTCGTGGCGCAGCGATGTTCGACGTAGAGGATCGCGTCAAATATTCTGTCATGCTGAGCGGAGCGAAACATCTCTGGCGAGTTCGGTGGACGTTCGGCACAGAAGCGATCACAGATTCTCCGCTCCGGGTCTGCATGACAGTGCGGAATCATTTTAGCCTTTAGCCCTTGAACATCGAAGTTTCAGAGGTGACTGGGCGCCGTGAGCGTGACGCCTTCATCAAATTCCCGTGGCAAATTTATGCAAACGATCCGGCGTGGGTACCTCCACTGATCATCGAACGCAAAGCGTTTTTGGATCGCAAGCGGCATCCGTTTTATCTCCACGGCGATGCTGCCTTATTCCTGGCGCGTCAAAACGGGAAGATCGTTGGCCGAATCATGGCCAGCGACGATCCGAATTACAATTCCTTGCATCAAACAAATGTCGGTTGTTTCGGTCTGTTTGATTCCATCGACAATCGCGACGTAGCCGTCGCTCTCTTTGAGGCTGCGGCGAGTTGGCTCCGAAAGAAAGGTCGCACTGAGATGATGGGCCCGATCGATTATTCAACCAATTACGTCTGTGGCCTATTGATCGAGGGCTTCCAGTTCCCGCCCACCATATTGACCGCGCATAATCCGCCGTACTACCAGCAGTTGATCGAGAGCTGCGGATTCGCAAAAACCAAAGATTGGTACGCGTGGTGGTTTGCCGATCCTTCAAAAGCAGTGACGCAATTGCGACGACTCGCTACTCGCGTGCACAGACATTGCGCTGTCACGTTTCGTCCAGCGAATCTCAAAAATCTCCGAGATGAAAGCAGACGGTTGCGTGAAATTTACAACCAGGCATGGGAAAAGAACTGGGGCTTTGTCCCATTCACAGAACCGGAGATTGAATTCATGACCAGGGAACTTAAGCCGCTGCTACTGCCAAAATTTGCGTGGATTGCGGAGAACGGCGATGAGCCGGCCGGGTTCGCGCTCGGTGTGCCGGACATCAATGTGATCCTTCGCGACCTCAACGGGCGGCTGACACGATTTGGGTTTCCAATTGGTCTGCTCAAACTGCTGTTCTACAAGAATCGAGTTCGAAAGGGCCGTCTGGTCGCTCTCGGCGTAATTGAGAAATATCGACGCGCCGGAATCGCCGAGGTGCTTGTATTGCATGTAATCGAGGAAACTATGGTCAAGCGTGGTATCACTGGTGAACTGAGCATGACGCTTGAAGACAATTTTATGATCAACCGATTTTTAGAAGCGCTCGGGGCCCAACGCTACAAAACATATCGCATCTACAGCAAATCGATCGCCCGAAGGAGCTAAGTTACTGTCCACCGCCTCCGTTTTTGACTTGCCAAGAGTGCCCTATCAAGTTACGCGAATAACCAGTAACACGGAGTCTCTTCGGGTACAACCAGCTAATGAGTAAGCCACAGGATGGTTTTGTTTCGCGATTTCTTAATCGGCCGATTTCGAGCCGCATAACACGTCTGGTTGTTAAGTTCCCCATTCATCCCAGCGCGTTCACGGCGTCCATTTTTGTTTTAGCGATAGCCGCGGGCGTATTTCTTTTGCGTGGCGATTATCTCAGCGTTGTTATCGGTGCCGCAATATTTCAGGTGTTCAGTATCCTCGATGGCTGCGACGGCGAGATTGCGCGCGCCAGGAATTTAGAATCAAAATTCGGCGAACGTTTGGACAACGTCTGCGATTTCCTTGGCAGCCTTATTTACGTCGTGGCGCTTGGGACGGGGCTTCATCATTTCAAAGAAGGAGTCGCGTGCGCACTGCTAATTACGGCCAATGAATTCGTTTTGCGATGGGGCACCGGCGCAAAACGGCTGGCGTCCGAAGATTTTCATGAGTCGTTTTACTCAAGGCATCATGGCATGATTGGTCATTCGGGCCTGCTCGATTTGGGAGAACGATTTGTGTGGTGGCTGTTTCAGCTGACCAAACGCGACATCGCGATTTTCTTTTTTCTCGTATTAGCGCTGCTGAATCTCGGTAACTCGATCCTCCATCTTTGGACCATTGCTGCCGGCGCGAGCCTGATAATCAGCGGAATTGCGACGGCAAGGGCTGCTAACAGCCGCGGCAGCGCCATCGGCCCGAGCGGCGCCAGTGATTTCGGCTCTCAGCCGGAAATGACATCGGACCTCAGTTAGCCGACCGCAGTACGCGCCAACTGGTGTCGTGTTCCGCGTGTTGCAGAACTCGGGCGCAGATCAGATGCCGAGTCCTCGCGCGATAATGTTTCGCTGAATCTCCGATGTTCCAGAGTAGACCGTGCTGCCGACGGAGTCGCGCATTTCGCGTTCGAGTTCGAGTTCGGTCAGGAATCCCGCGCCTCCATGCACCTGAATCGCGTCGAGGCACGATTTCACAAAAGATTCCGAGGCGTATAGCTTGGCAATGGCGGCATCCATCTCTGCAGATTTATTGCTTTGTATGAGCCAGGCAAACTTATAGATGAGCAGCCTGGCGGTCTCATAGCGAACCTTCATATCGACAAGTCTATTGGCGACGGATTGAAATTTTCCAATGGCTTGGCCAAATTGTTTACGCTTCCGCGCGTGTTCGACGCAGCGTTCGAGCTGGCGTCGCATCGTTCCGAGGCAAGCCGCGAGAATGCATCCGCGTTCCCACGTCATCGAATACTGGAACGTCTCAGCTCCGCGACCTTCTCGGCCGAGCAACGCGCTATGCGGCAGACGACACTCGTCCAGCGCCAATTCGGCCATGAGAGCTGTGCGCAAACCCATTTTATCCTTCTTTGGGCCTATGCTAAGTCCCTTGGTTTCCTTCTCGATAAGAAAAGCGCAGATACCACTTCCGTGCAGTTTGGGGTCGAGCGTCGCATAGACAACGAACAGATCAGCGACTGGAGCATTGGTAACAAAAATTTTCCTGCCATTCAACGTGTAGCCACTTCCATTTTTTACAGCGCGGGTTTGCATTGAGAATGCGTCCGACCCGGCCTCCGGCTCGGTTGTCCCGTTTGCACCGATCAAACTGCCATCGCACAAACCGGGAAGATATTTCCGTTTCTGCTCCTCGCTCCCGTACATCAGCAACGGAATGGAAGTCGTCCACATGTGCGCATTGATCGCGAAAAGCAACCCTTGATCCGAACCCCCGAATCCGAGGCCCTCCATCATTGCGATCATAGTTATAGGACCCGAGCCGCGGCCCCCGTACTCCTTTGGGATCGGCATTCCCTGCACTCCAAAAGCAGCACATTTTTGCCAGCCATTGCGGGAAAAAGTTTGGCTGGCGTCGCGCTCGATCATATTTTCGTTTAGCTCTCGTCGAGCGAACTCAATAGCCGCCTCCTGCACGGCTTGCTGTTCAGGTGTTAGTTCGAAATGCATTATTCGCTCAGGTAGGACTATGTAAGTCGGCGGAAATGTGAAACCCCCCGCCCCTCCCGGTCGTCCTCACGTTAAGTTCTTGAGTTTCTGATAGTCAATCTTGTGTGTCGAAGTCTTTGGCAATGATTCAAGGAAGCAGAAGCCGTCGGGAACCATGTACAGCGGCACGTTCTCGGAACAGAACTTTTTCATCTCGATAATGGACAACTTCGAGCCGTCGCGTGTACTGATAAATGCCTTGACCGCTACACCGTCGATATCTGGAAAGGGCAATACGGCGGCTTCTTTGATAGCCGGGTGGCGATAGAGCGCTACCTCGATCTCCCCCAGTTCAATTCGATACCCGCGCTTCTTGATCATGCGATCTCGTCGGCCCAGAAATTTGTAATTGCCGTCTGCGAGTTCGACGACAATGTCGCCCGTCCGATACCAGCGCGTGTCGCGGTCGGGCAAGAACGCTTTGGCAGTGTGTTCCGGCAAATTCCAATAACCTTGCATCACACCAGGTCCAGCGATACATAACTCTCCCTCGACTCCCTTTGGGACCTCGGCACCGGCTTCGTTGAGTACCAGCGCCTCGCTGTAGGGATGACACGCCTTGCCAATGGGAACAGGTTCAGCTTGAGAGTCGGGAAGCAAACGCGGCACCTCGTAAAACGTGCAAACGTTAGTCTCCGTCGGACCATATAAGTTGAAGTAACGAGGGTGCAGCCATAATGATTTCAATAGCTTTAGGTATTTGATCGGAAATACCTCGCCGGCGAATAACACAAGTCTGAGCGGAGAATAATCGCGTTGTTCCAGTTTTCCGAACTGTGCCAGCAGGCTGAGGATCGATGGAGCGGAATACCAGACGGTAATCTTTTTCTCAGCGACCCACGGTGCCAGTCGCGTCGGTTCCTTGCCCAGTTGTTCCTCAACCAGTACTAGCGTTGCGCCGTGTTTAACCGATAGGTAAACGTCGAGGATCGACAGATCGAAGTGAAGCGGCGCATGAGAGGAAAACCGATCATGTTCGTTCGGTTGGAATACGTCAGAGCACCAGTCAATAAAGCAGCTAGCGTTACCGTGCGACAGCATAACACCTTTCGGCCGACCGGTTGAGCCCGAGGTATAAAGGATGTAGGCGAGTCGCGACGGATCCGCCGCCGCAGTAGGTGCGAAGGGCACCGCGTTAACAGCGTCCAAATCGTCCAGAGCTTTGACGAGCGGCTCTCCGGCTCCGATTCCGTCGATCACAATCATTTGTGGAGCAAAGCCGAGTTGGCTGAACTCTGCGTTGAGCGCCTTCACCAGCCGCTCCTCGACGATCACCACTTTAACGGCACAGTTATCGAAAATATACGCGTTGCGCGAGACAGGGGCTGTTGAATCGGCGGGGACGTACGCGGCCCCCGTCTTCATGATCCCGAACATTGACGCGATTGCATCAGCCGACTTCCGCATACAGATGCCGACGCGGTCGCCAGGCCCCACACCCATGACGCGTAAGCGGTCGCGCAATCTATCTGAAAGATGTGCCAGCTCAGTATACCGGATGCTTCCGGCTTCGGATTCTTCGACAGCGACATTATCTGGAAACCGTGAAGCAGAAACGTCGAGAAGTTGATGCAGCGCTCTCGTATTCGTCGTTGCCATTATACCAACTTTCGTGGTCTTGATACATTAGCCCAGAGGCGCCACGTTACTTCGGCTGGTGCATCGCCACCAGGAACTTTAATCAGCCCGTCACACGAGCGGTAGTTAAGCCTTCTTCGAGGCTACAAATCGCTCGATTTCCGACAAGGTGTTGAGGTTCTCGACTACGGCCTCATGCGGCTGGATGACAATACCAAACTGATTCTCCAGGAAGGTTACTACCTTGAGCACAGCGATGGAATCAAGGATTCCGGTCGTCATCAATGGAGTGGTATCAGTTAATGCTGCAGGATCTTCTCCTGGCAAGTATTCGCTGAGTATGAATTTTTTTACTGTACTTTTGATATCTTCCGAATTCATAAAGAACTTTTGAATTACTACGTCTATCTGGCTGCCACTCCAAGTCGTTACGGTTTTTCGGAATGCGACACTGGCTGTATGCTCGAAGCAGGAAAAAGTAGCGGCACAAGGCCTTCGTACAGCTTGTCAGCGAGCAGCCGGTGACCGAGCTCGTTAGTGTGCTCGTCCCATTTCGCGACGATCAATCTGTTGCGGTCCGCCACCGAATCAAAAGCTGGAGATAAGTCGATGACCTCGTCGAGCCCGGCAGCGCGGGCCAGCCGGACGGTTTCCCTTCGGCTGGCGGGTTCCACCCCCCGAAAGTCCATCGGAGCCGGTCGGTAGATAACCAGCGGGTGGATACCGCGCTGCGTACACTGCTGTGCGAATCGGCGGAATACCCACTCTTGTATTTCAGAAACGTACGGGACCAGGCGTCGTTCAATGGCAGCATCGGGCATTTGCCCGTTAACACCGGCCTTTCTGGCGATCCCATCAAGGAACTCGCGGTAACTCGGAGCCAGCTCAATTCCATGAGCCAGACACTTTCTCAAGTATTCTACAAGGAACTGCTGATCAACAGCGGCAACGGACATCATCGCGGCATCGGGCTGAAGATCGAAGCCGATCCGCTCAAGCCGCAGCAACATTTGAAGAACACAGTCGCCACCAGTGGACATATTTAAAATCTCGTAGTGCGCATAGTGACTGTCTGGGCAGTGACGATTTAAACGGTCTTCGACGAGGTTTTCGTACGTTTGATCCTCCTTCACCCCAGTTCCCACATCATGCGATACGCCTAACAAAACCATCCGGTATGTGTTCGGTGGTTTGAGCTTTTGGTACTCGCGGTCGCGCATCCCGAGGTGGTTCGATGTTACTGGCGTGCCTCCCAAGACTGTGGATACCGATGGTACGATCTCCTTGATCAAAAAATCAGATCGCTGACGATAAAATACTTTTCGACCTGCGTTCCATCCCTCAGGCTCTTGAGCATCATGGCACCGCCAGTCATCCATCCGGCCCAAATCGAGCTCCTCATAGTAGCCACGGCGCTGCAAGGCGAGATCGTGCGCATTCAACACGTCGCCATGGAGACGCGCGATTACGTCCTTAGTCCCTGGGAGTGTCCAGGTAGCCACTGACGGCCCAGCCAGGAGACATAACGAGCCAAGCGTAACTGCAACCGTTGACCGCCAGAAGTGAAACGGCGCGCCGCTTGCTTGTGTCCCGCGTCCTTCGGCGGTTTCTCGGCTTGACTGCCCCCACAACATCCCGCATACGCAGACGAGAGCCAGGACACCGAAGACAATGGCGATTTCACGCCAGGTTGGGTTGGAGGCAGCATCCATCAGTGATTCGAACTCCGCCCAGGATTGACATGACCAGTAAGCCCAGAGAATACACATACCGCAAAAGACCGCGCTTGCCTGTAATCCAAACATCAACCGGGCGCGCACCGTGAAATGCGATGGCGTAAGTGCTCGCCTCCGACCGCGGGTTGTCTCATAAATTGCCGTGACTAACACAAGGACGGCGAGGATCATCCAGAAAGAAAAATCTTTCCAGTCAAACAGCAGCTTGCCGCGAATCCAGAACCATTGCCATGAGTGTAGCAACCAGGTAGCAAGAAAGGTGACCATCGTTGCTACGGACATCGCCCACAACGTTCCCATTCTCCGCAATTTGAAATGAGTGGGATAGAAGAACAGCTTCATGACGAAGTCCTTCCAATAGATATTGATGCGGCGCCAGAAATCGGTGAAGCTTGTTGCGAGGTAATATAGGTGGTGGGTTTCGGGAAGATTGAAGCCAAACATGAGCAGCAGACCCACAATCAGGTGGAAGGTACCCGACACACGCAGGTATAACAGGAACATGCCCAGCATGAACCCAGCGGCATCTAGTGCAGAGGTAAGCTTGGAAACATCCAGGGGCGCATACTCGTAAACGATCCGATACAGGAGTAACTGAAATACCCCACGGAACATCCACCTGAGTCCCGTCTGATAAACTCGCGGCCAGTCTTCGTTATAGTACGTCGAGCAGAAGGTCTTGTAGTCCACTACCGGAAATAGCGGGAAGCAAACGTTCGGTAACAGAAAGAAGTACGATATCGCTCGTGAGGGGCTGAAGGGCGCCGTCTGATGCCTCAGGTCATACAGATAGCTCATCAATCGGAACATGAACATGGAGCCGAGAACGACCCACATCTCAGTAACGTCAGGAAACCATTGACTATGCGCCCGCAGAAACGCAAGCCCAGCGCCAGCGATCGCCAACAAGCCGACCCGAGCTCCAAATCGACTCGGAAGATGACAGATGCCGATCAGACCCAGTCCGATCGCGATAACTGCTAAACCTGGAACCAGGTGATACAGAAGACCAGACGTTGTGATCTTACCAGTTAGCCATGCCACCCCCAGATTAGGACCCAAATGACCCAGACCGGTTATGACTGCCAAAAGCGATAGCATCGCAAAGAACGGAAGGCGAAACCGCTGGGGCAGTAAGTGGTGTATGACGAAACCGACAAGTGCCAACCACATTAGTCGGTCCAATAATTGGGTCTCAAGCTGCCAGCTGTGTATGGCGACTACAATCAATGCAAACTGCGCAAGGATGGCTAAAAATTGAGCTGATCTGCTCAAGCTAGAAGCGGAAAGTCGTGGTACTGCTTGCTCCGCCGCTGGCACGACCGTTGCCACGTCATGTCTTTTATACGCTTGCGCCAACATAGAAGTTTGTGCAGCAGGTCGCCCTAGTGCGGGCGCCAAAGCAGTCGCCTCATTTTTCTAAAAGACGATCGTGTCAGGCTGGCTTTTGAGAGGGGCCAATTTCCCAAACGACATTTCATTTTGCTCGGTGCGTTTGGCCATCTCCTTTTCTGCATGCCGCAACATTTGCGGAGTATCGACGTCCTGCCACCAGGCGGTGCCGATGTCGATAGCGCGGACCTTGTCATCAGCCGCCATTATCCGAACTCCGTCAGCTAAACTGCAATCGCACCCACCATTATCGGATTTGGCGCGTTCGACATACTCAAACATTTCGAGGGAACAAACGAACAAACCAGTATCAATCGCGTCGAACTCCCGAAGATGTTTACCAATGCCGGTCACCCTGTTTCCGCGTGTTTGGACTTTCATCGCGTCTTCTAAATCGAAGATGGAATTGAGTTTTCGATCTACAGCGATGTTGAGGAAACCCGGTTCATAAGAATCAACCAAATGATCGATGATGGCACCGTCGAACAGATGGTCGCTCATCGCCAGAAGAAAGGGTTTGCTGACGTGGCCAGAAGCAGAAAGCAGTGAAATGCCATTCTGTTTTCGCCAGTCACGGTTTTCGATGAAGGACGCGCTGAGGTCGCAAGGAAGGAATTGCTTGACCTGCTCGATCATGCGCCCGCTTTCATAACCGACCACAACGGTGACCTTTTTGATGCCCGTGCGGATCAGGGCATCTAGCGTGTAACAAATCAACGGTCGGCCAAGCAATGGGATGAAGGGCTTTAGAAACGTGCTGTCCGATCCGCGCAGACGCGAGCCCTCGCCAGCCATCAAGATGACCGCTTCAGAGATAGTAGTCATATCTGGTAATACCTCTTCAATCCCCATAACCGGACCCGCTGCGGCAGAAATCTGAAAATGAGAGGCGCGATTTTCGATTGGAATGCGTCGCCAACCGCGGTACGTGGCGGCGGCTGAACAGAGTTGACTATTCTCAGAATACTCCTGGCGACGAGGTCTGGCGTCGGCGCGTTCTTCATGTTGCGCTCCGTGACCCTCCAAGCCTTTGCAATTTTTGTCTCATAACGCGGATCAGCCTCGGTGCTCTTAATGACAGCCTGATTGAATTCGGTGCGAATGTCGGCCGGCTGAAGATCCACAACGTGCACGCGGGAATTACCGAGCTCTAGCTGGATTGACATGATAAAGGATGCCATGGCCGCTTTGGCCGAGTTGTAAGCCGCCATGAACGGCACTGGAAGCCGGGAAGCTAGCGAGGTGACGTTGATGATCAAACCCTCCCCGCGAGGATACATATGCTGCAACGCGAGCTGCATCAGTTGGATTTGGCCGAACACGAGAATTTGGAACTGGCTCGTGATTACTTCTGAGGGCAGAAGCTCGGCAGGTCCGAAATGACCAGCTCCGGCATTGTTAATTACAACGTCGAAGTAACCAGCTTGTGCGACCGCGGAGTTGAATGAGTATTCGATCGAGAGCCGCTCCGCGAGGTCGAGACGAATCGGATGCAATCGTGGCAGTTTCGGGATTCGCTCCAAATCGCGGGATGTGCCCCAGACTTCGTGCCCCTCAGCGACGAGTAGCTTTGCGATGGCCAGACCAATACCCGAACTCGCACCAGTGAGAAAAACTCTCTTCATGAACAGTTTTCGCGATCGGCCAAATACCGCGAAACGCGGCGGATCACAGCGATGATCAGGGGCAGATTCATGAACAATCGACCGATTCCGCGATTTCGTATCGGAGCGCGCGCGATTTCATCCAGCGAATTGCCAGCAAATCACGGAACGATTTAAACAAGCGATTCCAGACGCCATAATGGCTGGTTCCCGAAAGCCGCGCGTTCGTCGAGACCGGAATCTCGATCACGCGGAATCCTTCCATTTTGATCAAGGTGGGAAGGAACCGGTGCGCGCCATTGAAAAATTTCACGTTTGCGATGCATTCGCGTTTAAATGCGCGATACGTGCAACCGGCATCGCTGATCGTTTCGCCGGAGAGTTTGTTGCGCACCCAGTTGGCAATCCGTGAAGAAACAATTCGAATCCACTTGTCTCCCGTTTTCCGCGTCGTGATTCGTGTGCCACAGACACAATCAGCACGATTGAGAGCCTCGATCATTGCCGGGAGGTCCTTCGGATCATTTTGCAAATCGGCATCCATGGTTGCGATCCATCGGCCGCCGGCGACTTGCATCCCCGCCCAACTCGCGGCTGACTCGCCACAATTGAATTTGAAACGCTGGACACGCAATCGCGGATCGTTTGCCGAAAGCTGCTTCAAAATGCTCCATGAATTGTCCGTGCTGCAATCGTCGGTAATCACGACTTCAAAATCCACGCCAAGCGGGTCCAACGTCGCGTGAATGGCTGAAACCAGCGGCTGCAAGTTGTCCTGTTCGTTATGGCAGGGGATAACGAGAGTTATGTCTGGTGGCTTCATTGCTCCCCCAAAAAATGAAGGATCGAATCGCAAACATAATCGACGTCTTCCAGGGGCAGTTCTCCATAGATCGGGAGCGAGAGAATTTCGTTTACCGCGGCTTCGGTCTGCGGCAGCGCCGGCAAATCGGAATACATTTTCGTGACGGCCGGCTGCTGGTGATTCGGCACAGGATAATGAATGCCTGTGCTGATTCCTTTGCCCCGTAAATACTCCGCCAACGCATCGCGTCGTTCGGTCCTGATCACATACATGTGGTAAACGGCATGTGCCCATTCTTTTTCGGGAGGCGTCCGGACGACACCGGCCAGACGCTCGGTGTATCGAGCAGCGACTCGCCGCCGATGTTCGTTTAACTCGCAGAGTTTTCGGAGACCGATGCGGCCGATCGCCGCCTGGATTTCATTGAAGCGAAGATTGTAGCCGACCACTTCGTGGACGTACTTGGTTTTGCGACCATGATTTCGCAGCATTCGAAGTTTGTCCGCGAGCGCGGCATCGTTCGTTGTAATGCAGCCGCCATCACCCATGACGGTAAGGTTCTTTGAAGGGAAGAATGAAAATGCTCCCGCGACTCCGATCGAGCCGACGCGTTTCTCCTGAAACCGCGCGCCTTGCGCCTGCGCGCAATCTTCAACTACCCAGAGATGATGTTTGTCCGCGATTTCTAGAACGCGGTCCAAGTTTGCGGGATGACCGTAAAGATGAACCGGGAGAATTCCAACGGTCCGCGGAGTGATCGCCGCCTCGATTAGATCGACGTCGAGGCAGTAAGTTTCGTCGCTGTCGATAAAGACAGGTTTCGCACCGCAATGGATCATCGGTTCGATCGATGGAAATGCAGTATGCGATGGCACGAGCACCTCATCGCCAGGCTGAACCCCCATGGCGCGATGGAGCAGGAAAACAGCCGCCGTCCACGACGAACAGAGAACCGCTTGCTTGGTACCTGTGTGATTGGCCAATTCGGCTTCGAAGGCTTCGCATTCTTTTGTCAAAATGTACGAGCCCGATTCCAGCACGCGCATCGCGGCTTGTCGGATTTCGTCGTTGAGAAAAACGCGCGAAAGCGGGATTTTTTTCATCGCTCCGCTTGGTCGATTTCGATCCATGCGCCGGTTCTGGCCGACTCGAGCGCAGCCTCCACTACCCGGATAGCTTGAAATCCTGCCCATCCATCAGCCAACGGGCGGCTGCGCCTCTCGATGGAGTCGAGGAAGGCTGCGAGCTCGGCGCGAAGTGGCTCCTCGGGCGAAAACTCAAGCTGATTCACCGTGCCCTCCAATGCCTTGATGGAAGAGCCGTCCGCGATGTGTCGATTTTCAAAAATCTTGACCTTGTATTGGGCGACGTTGTAGTCACAGACGGCAGACGATTCGTCGCCAATGATCATCACCTCACGGACCTTACCCGGTGAATGGTAGCCTGCTTCTACCGTCGCGCGTATTGTCGAGCCGTCTGCCTGATCGTATTCCAGGACAACAAGAGATTCGTCGTCCATCCCGCGTCCCAGAAATTCATCCATTACCGCATGGATTCGCCGCGGCATGCCGCCAAGAAAAAAATTGAACAGGTCGATAAAATGGATGCTGTCGGCAAACGTAACGCCTGTATCCAAGCGAGGACGTTTGAGGCCGCTGAACTTCGCACGCATTATTTTGATTCGACCAAATGCGCCCTTTGCGATCGCGTCACGTAGCCAAAGCGATGCTGGATCGAATCGAAAAATATGTCCAACTTGCAGGATTAAGCCGGCCCGCTCCGCTAATTTCGTCAATTTTTTCGCCTCAGCGGAGACGAGACTCATCGGCTTTTCAACGAAGACGTCTTTCCCCATCTCCAACAACTCACGGCAAGCTGCGAAATGGGCGGGGGCTGGTGTTACGACTACCGCAGCGTCAATCTGAGAAAACAGAGTGCGTGCATCCGTACTCCAGTGGTCGTTTGCCACTCCCACGGAATTGATCCGCGCTTCGTCAATGTCACTGACAAAAAGCTCGACCGGCATGGATTGTAATATGCGTAAGTGATTCACGCCCCATCGTCCAAGACCAATAAGAAGAATGCGCTTCCTCGGCATTGTCATGGTGTCGACAATGCTGTCGTCTGCGTCCGGCAGTCAAGGGCGGCTGAGCTGTCGTAAACGGCAAGGCCGATGCCGGAGCTCGCACCCGTGATAACAATGCGTCTCATGACGAGCGGCGCCGTTCCACAAAATAAAGTCGGACACGCCGATTCTGTGGGTAAATCAAGACTGAGCGTCTGAAATCGGCGAGATGTATCAAATAGAAATCTTCTCGCTTGAGAGACATCTCGTCAGTGTAAACCGCTGCCGCGTTCCGTAGCAATTCCTCGTCCTCGGCAACGGGGAGATGGTCCAGTATTTTGAATTCTGGCGCGTACCACTGAGCAGAACGGTACACGACCGGTAGAATCAAGACCACGCTGCCGCGCATCGAGGGCGGATAAAGTTTTTCCAAATAACGTACCAACCGCACTGCTGGCGCTTCATCACGGTGATTTTCTATGGCCAAGGGAACGAGGATATACAGGAGCAACGCCGGAATGCAGATTGCCGACAAGTTCAATGGGCTTGGCAATCGTAAGAAACCGCGCAGCATGATGACAAGGAGCGCCGGAAAGACCATGAGATAATATCTTTGATCCCCGGGGAGCGCGGTAAAGACAATCGCAACGTCAACTAAAAGCCAGGGAAGGTGAAATCTCCAAAATCGCCGATCGCTTGCATCGCGTCCGAACCAAAAATAAGGGACGATCGCACATGCTGTAAGAGCGACACCCACTGCAAGCACTCGGACCGATTGAATGAAGCCGAACCCTTTCCAAAACCACCCGAGAATGTGCCTAACGAACCGCATCCCGAGGTAGCGAGGACTCCAATCGCCCGCGCCGATGTAAATGGATGGGAGCTTTAAGCGCCAGCGCCATTGGCCGTACGCGAGCTCCGGATACACACGCCAGAACGGCTCATCTGGACGCAATTGCCACTGGGTATACCACATCGGCAAAAGCCAAAGGAGGCAACCAGCGATCAACAACGCATACGCAAACAACCATGTCCTGGCGTTCACCGAAGTTTGCTTGAGCGGAATACCAAGAATCACTGCGACAACCGGAAACAATTGCGGCCGCGTCCCGGCTGCGGCGGCAGCCATGAGAGCAGCCCAGACGATGAGGCCGCGCTTTCGCTGTTTCAAAAAGCAGGTCGCCGCAAGTAACTCCGCGCTGATAAAACCCGCTGCCAACATGTCCGTTACAGCCTTCGTAGCTGTCATCCAAACGACTGGCGTAATCAGCAGGGAAATTGCGACGCACCATGCGAGCCTTTCTGAAAACTGGACGCGAATGATCGAGAACCAAGCCGCGATGAAAAGTCCACCGCCACAAGCCGAAGCAAAGTAAAGCGACGACTCCGTTGCCGCATCAAAAAGCTTCGTCCCAATCCAGCCGAAAAAAATGAAAAGCGGATAGCCGGGTGGATGTGGCTGATGGTGCCAAAGATCGAAGGAGCGCACGCCCATCGCAAATTGCACAGCATCGATTTCATCCAGCGCAGGCGAATGGGTGAAGAAGTAAAGCGCAAATGCGACAAGAAAAAGGAGCACGGCCTTAATCAAGGCATGTTGATTCGGATCGCCGTGTTCGATCTCGGCTGAGGTCATGTTAGCCAGCACATTCCTTGTTGTTCGCGCGAATGGTATTTTGACTGTCACGCTGCTGCAAGATACTCCTGTGCGTGGCGCTTAATTGTTATCAGTGTCGCTTCGAAAAATTCTCTAATGCTACGATGTCGGCCTTGTTCCCATGCTTCCGCTGATTTGCGCGATCGTTATTTTGATCGCGCTGCGCTTTACGCTGCTACGCCCGAGTGCGAGAAAGCGCCGCCAACAAGTCCGTCTCATCCGTGAAACGTTGGCTGCGAAACGCACGGTCGATAACCGGCGCGTGATCGTGTCACTATCGACAGTGCCCGATCGGATCAACAATTTGAGGCCAACGATTCGATCGCTTCTAAAGCAAACACGCCCACCGGATGAAATCGTGTTGGCTATCCCCGAATTTTCGATTCGCGAGCAGCGACCTTATGTCGTGCCGAAATATATTTCCCGCTTGCCGCGCGTGCGTGTTTTGCGTTGCGCTGAGGATTGGGGGCCTGCAACAAAGTTTATCGGCGCGATTCAGGATGAACTGACAGCTGGGCGGCAGAATAGTTTGATCATGGTCGTGGACGACGATCGGCTTTATCCGCGCGATGCCATTGAAACGTATCTCTATTACAACGAGCAATTGCCGGATGCGGCCCTTTGTTTTCGCGGTGCCGCCATGCCCTCAACACTGGATTGGGACGATGCGAAAATGATTCGCGCGAGCGAACTGCGCGAGCCACGCCAGGTGGCCGTTATCACCGGGTGCGGAAGTTATTTGATTCAGCCGAGATTTTTCGACGAATCGCTTTGGACTTATTCGGTCGCGCCACCAGTTGCGTTCGATATCGACGATATTTGGATTAGCGGGTGGCTCAGTCGTCGCGGCGTGAAAAGATACGTTGTGCCTGGATCGGCCATGATGACAAGCGTGCTTCGGCAGCGATGGACTGTGTCGTTAAACAAGATTCCCGGCCGCCAAAAACTCAACAATCAAATCATCGCGTTTTTTCGCGACGACTGGGATGTCATTCAGCCGTGCTGAGATTCCCGACCGGCACGGCACAGGGTTTCGACGCAGCGTCAAGCTGCTCTAGTACTGCGGCTAGTACCTCTTCCAAAGGGATTGCGGTAGTCGCACGCTCGACAAATCCGCGTTTGTAAAACAATTCTTTGATCAATGGCGAAACAATTTTTCTCTGAAGACAATAATCATGGATTTCCCACGGACTGGTGCAACTGAAGAGACTGACACATCGCACCTCACTGCCCAACGCCAGATGCATTGGAAGAGTGTCACCGCTAACCAGACAGCGATGATTCGAGACATCGGCCAAGTGTTCGAGAACGGATGACCTTTCGGGCAAGATGTTGACGATTAACCCGGTTTTTTTCAGTGCGCGCTCGAGGTCGTCATAATATGCCCAATTTTTCATCGGCCAAATCGGTCCCGCCTGTGGTGCGATAGCGACATCTCCCTGAAGAGCGGTTTTAGTGGGCTCAGGTAAATAGTAACGTTCACCTTCGAATCGCCATCCTAAACCCGCGAAGATTAATTCCTGATAGCTGCGGCGATTTTCGTACTTCAGTTCATCGGCTTTCTCCTTGCCGTATCTGCTTAAAATCCCCAGATCAAACCACGACCGCGCGTCATCGGTGTAGGTCAAACAGTTCCGCGAATCGACATACGCGCCAAACAACTGTTTATATTCAAGCAGTTCGAGAAAGGATCCAACCTCGTGCGTGTCCTCAAGATTAATGACAAGGTCATATGGAGTGCCTTTCGTCTGATCCCGTTGCTCCCAAGAAACACACTTCAGACCTTCCTTCACTCCTTGGAGCAGCACGGTATTTTTTTCGTCGGTTAACCATGTAATCTGGCTAAGCCGTCTTAGTACAGTCGTGGTTCGGACCACGTCTCCGGCCGCACCGAGTTTAACGATCAACACGTTCATATCGGAGGCGACCACCGTTCGGCTTAGGCATGCCTGAGGCGGATGTACCGATGATGCCACCACCACTGAACACCAAAGACGGCGAGGAAAACCGCAGCGCTAGTGACTTGTCCGACAACTCCACTGAGAAGTCCTCGGCACATCAGAGCGGGAACAATTGCGATTCCTGCGGCGATGAGCGGTCGGCTGATATCGCTCCAGGAGTCTTTCCAGTGAAATACCCATCGCAGCGTGGCGTAACGCAGGAGCCCTTGGACGATGTACGGAAGGAGAATACCGACTGCCGCGCCCAACGCTCCAAAGCGCGGAATTGACCAGAGAAGCCCGACAAACGCGACGACGAATGTGATCGACGAATGCAGAAGGTTCAGACGCGGCCGTTGCACCATGATAACTGTCTCGCCCAGCGATACAAAGGCATTGGTAGCACTAGCCAGAGCAACAATACTCAGCCACTGGCCGCCTTGCCAAAATGCCGGACCGTAAATGAGCAGAATCGTGCTGCCTGCGAGCGATAGGACAGCAACGAGCGGCAACAAAATCCAAAGCATCCACTGAGCCAGCCGCGCATAAGTTTGCGCTGCTACTTCATGATCGCCGGTCGCGGTCATGCCAGCTACGACTGGCGCGAAAATCGGATTGAAAGCTTGATTGACCTTGCGCAGGCCATTCGCGGTGCCGATGACTGCGCTGTAAATGCCGACGGTTGCAAGGGTCACGCCAGGCGCGCGTCCTACGAAGTAGCCGAGCATGAGAAGGTCCAACCGGGCAATGAACGCGTTAATCAGCTGATAAACGCTAATTGGAGCACCGTACGCGATAAGGGACCGTGCCTCGGCGAAAGAGGAAACAACATCCGAGTGTGCCGGAATATGGCCAAACAATTTCGAGGCGAGCGCGAGTGCGATCAATCCTGACGCTGCGGTTCCAACGATCGCAGCCACTTCTGGCGACGACTCTTTGAAGCCGACCGCGATTGCCAGCAAAAAGGCGAGTGTCGTCGCGATCGGCTCAGTCATCCCGCGAGAATAGATGTCGTGTTGCATGACCTTCATGCCGCGTGAGATCGCGGTGCTGATGCGATACAGCGCCAGACCAGGCATCGCGCAGAGAACCAGCGCAAGCGCGGAAACCAGCTGCGGTTGTAGGTGAAGGCGGTTGTTAAAAAAACGGAGGCCCAGTATCACAACCCCGGCAGTGATAATGGACTGCGCAACTCCCAGTATCACAGCGATTCGAAAAAGCCTTCTGCTTCTCGCTCGGTCGTCCACGGCTTCCGAACGCGCGATGAATGTGGTGATCGTGTTGTCGAGGCCGAGAACGCCGATCTTGCTGATGATGTCAGTAGTGGACCAGGCGACCGAAAATATGCCGAGTGCGGCTGCCCCCAGTATCCGAGCGACGAGGAAGGTGAATATGCCGCGGAAATTCGAGGCGAGCATCGCAATCGTGTTCAAGAAGGCACCGCGCTTCAGCTCCACGCCGGTCTGGTCAACACGCGCTGGTGCATCCAACGCCGCCGGCGGAACATCGAGCAAAGCTTCCGTCGGGGTCACTGACTTGGCGTGAAGCGGGTCAGAGGCTTGAACGATTTCAGTCTTGTGCGTCATGAGCAATAGCGCTGTGATTTCATTTCTCGCCGAAACAGGGTCGAATTAGCAGGCGGCAAATGTAACATGCGTGCTCATGAATGTTTTCGACGCTACAATCGAGTTCGTGGGGTCGCCAAAATTTTCTCGCTGAGCATTTTGGTTACTCATCACTGGATGACGGCAGCGTTATTGCATCGGACAGGAGCTGTCGCTACACTCCGTTCCGCCCAAACAGCATGAGCATTCGTCACCAAGCTAAAAGATTTAGCAACGATTGACTCTTTAGGAGCGCCAGAAAATGGATCTGCCAGTCGGCATTTCGACTTTGCAACACACCGACCGCTGGGTTGGTGGTCCTCTTTGCGCTATTCTAACGGCCTTTCGAAAAATCTTTGAATCCGCTGCACGGCCAGGACCTCGCCACGTTGAGCGCATTCTCTTCGTGAAGTTTGCGGAGCAAGGCTCAACCGTTCTCGCCTATCCCGCAATCCTGCGCGCGGTCGAAATGGTTGGACGAGAAAACGTTTACTTCGTCGTCTTCGACGATAATCGCTTCATTCTCGACGCGATGGAAATTATTCCCGAACGAAATGTGATTACAATTGCGACGAACAGTGTTTTTGGACTTGCGACTGGTGCGCTGCGGGCGGTGCTGGAGGTGCGGAGAATCGGCATCGACGCGGTCGTTGATATGGAGTTTTTGACACGTTTCTCCGCGATATTGACGTTCATGACCGGCGCCAAATCGCGCGTAGGGTTTCATACTTTTTTCGGAGACGGACCGTACCGCGGCGACTTGATGACGCACAGGCTTTTGTACAATCCTCATCTCCACACGAGTCAGATGTTCGAAGCGATGGTTGAAGCATTGACCCGCGATCCGGCGGTGCTTCCGACGTTTGACTTTAGACCATCGGAAAACCAACCACTTGCAACATTTCGGCCATCCTCATCTGAGGTTGCTGAGATCAATGCTCTGCTACAGCGCGAAAATCCGCGCATCGGTTCTGCGCCACTCATCCTGCTCAACCCGAACGCGAGTGACTTGTTGCCGCTGAGGCGCTGGCCGCCTTTGCGTTATGTCGAACTTGCGCGGCGGCTGCTCGAACGGTACCCGGAGTTGTTTGTTGGGTTCACCGGTGCGCCCGCCGAAGCTGGTGCTAACAATGAGCTGGCCAGGCAGGTTGGTTCTGACCGCGTCATAGCGCTTGCGGGAAAAACGAGTCTGCGACAAGTACTCGTGCTGTACACGCGCAGTGAGATATTGGTGACGAATGACAGTGGCCCGGCTCATTTTGCTTCGATGACGCCGATTCGAGTCGTCGCTTTATTCGGACCTGAGACGCCGGCATTATTTGCCGCGCGATCGCCGAACGCGACCGCCATGTGGGCCGGGATTGCGTGCAGTCCTTGCGTGAACGCCTATAACAACCGGCAATCGGTCTGCCGCAACAATCTTTGCATGCAAACAATCACCGTTGACGATGTTTTTGAAAACGTTACGCGCATTTACGATTCGCTGAAGGAACCGCATCCAGAATTCAATTTGACTACTGAAGAGTGTGCCAATTCATAGGTCGCTCCAATTTGGTTTGGCCGCGCTTGGGATAATCCTCCTCACGGTTACAATTCGGCTTCCTTCTCTTTTACATCCTCAGCCAATTGACAGCGAATCGATGTATTCTGTCGTGGCTAACGAGATCATCGACGGAGGTCGGCCTTACGTTGACGCAGTAGAGCGCAAGCCGCCGCTTCTCTTCTGGACGTACGCCGCGGTATTCAAAATAGCAGGCAAGTACAATTGGAAAGCGCTCCACATAGCCGCACTAGCATGGACGCTATGCGCGATGGCAGGTCTCTATGTACTCGGCCGCGAGTTATTTGATCGCAACACCGGTTTGATCGCCGCGCTTCTCTACAGCGTGTTCCAACCGTGGTGGACATGGAAGAATCTCGCATTCGATAGCGAGATGCTAATGAACCTCCCGATTATCTGGGCGTGGGCAATCGCGTTTGGCCGCAGTTCGTCGCGACTCCGACCCGAGCTCTTTGCAGCAGGCGCGCTTCTCGGCCTGGCCTTCCTGCTCAAACAGCCAGCCGCGATAGCAGCAGTCCCGCTTGGCGTCTATCTATTACTCCCGAGCTATCGAGGTAGCCGCGGTTTCAGGCCAATTAGTTCGATCATTCAGGCCGCTGTGCTCACGTTAGGTTTTTTCGCGACGCTCGGTCTCGTGATGGTTGTGCTGTGGAAACAAGGCATTCTTCATGACGCGTTCTACTGGACGATTGCTGATCATGACGTTCCGCACGTTTTCTGGCAGAAGGGGATTGTGAACACGCTGATCTTCATCGGGACCTGTTTACCACTCCTCGTCGGAACCATAATGGCGTGCCTGAATAAGAGTGAGATTTGGACTCGGAAAATGGCCGAACGCACAGCACTTCTGGGACTGCTTGTTGCTTCCGCGATCGGCGCTGCGGCAGGCGGCCGCTTTTACCCTCATTACTATGTCCAATTGATTCCTCCCCTTGCACTGCTCGCGGCACCGTACTATGCGCGACTTTGGTCAGGAACGATTCAGCCGCTTCACTGGTTTCTACAACCCAGAGTGATCTACGCCTGGCTGGCTCTTACAATCATTGCATTCTCATTCAAACACTGGATGGGGCTGGCGCCACGGCGTCTCTCGTCTGAGACGGGGCAATATTTATTAGCGCATTCCGACCCTGCCGATAGGATTTTCGTGTGGGGCCAAAGGGAGGACATTTATCTGGACGCTCACAGACGTCCTGCCTGCCGCTACATCACGACCTTCCCGCTGACGGGTTATGTTTTCGGAGGACCGATCCCCGGGTTCGATACTCGCAGCAGGATCTTGCCCGGTGCCTGGAGCAGCTTGGAGCAGGATTTTTCCAGGCATCCGCCAACCTACATTGTCGATGTTCAACCCGACTCGAGAAGTGCGTACTATGCAGTAAAGGACTTCCCGATTCTGGCCAAACTCTTGACGGAACGATACCAGCCGGTGGCGCACACTGCCGAAGGCGTGATTTACCGGATGCGCTAAGTTCGGGTCGCTGTGCTCGATTGGAGAGCCATTTGTTCGTGGTGACAACGAAGACCGATGATCCGTGGTGCCTCAGCGCGTTGCGATCGACGCTTTATGTCATAGCGATTTGGTCTTTTGCGTGGCGTGTTTATCTCGCCTCTCTTAACGTTGAAATTCGGCCTAACGAAGGTTGGAACTCTTATTTCGCTGACGCCGCGATGCATAAGATGCCTCTTTATCGCGTCTGCCGATAACGTTCTGCTGAGCATCATGTCCTCGCGCCTTGTGGCTACCACGACAACGCCTGCCTGGCCCAATAGATGGCAAGCGTTAACACGGCGCACAGCCGATTATTTCGGTCTGTCCTACCCGCACGAATTCATCTCTGCGGCTTCACTTTTCATCGCGTTGATCTTTCTGAGGGTCATTACCGTCACCTACTACAAGTTTGGCGCCGATGAGCCGCAACATCTCCACGTCATCTGGGGCTGGGCTCGCGGTTTTGTTCAGTATCGCGATGTGGCTGATAACCACATGCCGTTGTTTCAGCTGTTGTTCGCGCCGATTTACAAGCTGATCGGCGACCGCGGGACCATTCTCTACTGGATGCGGACGATCTTGCAATCGCTCTATGTTGTCGCCTTCTGGTGCACCTACCGGATCGGATCACTGCTTTTTTCCCGGCGCGTCGGCGTCTGGGCGGCGATTCTAGCGGGCCTATCCTACGATTATGCTTTTTGTTCGGTTGAATTCCGAACGGACAATCTTTGGGCTCCGCTTTGGCTGTTATGCGTCGTGGTACTACTCAGTGGCCGCTTAACGATTCGGCGCGCGCTGATCGCCGGCTTCCTCATGGGTCTTTGCTTTGGCGTCTCCATGAAGACGGTGCTCCTCCTCATGTCTACCGTTGCCGGAGGCTCGATGACTCTGATTTTCGTCGGACGCGAGCGACTGGGTATCACTTGGCGGCAAATTCTCAGTGCGTCGACCGCGTTCTTAGCCATGACGCTGATTGTTCCTGCTACGATCATTGCCGCGTTTGCGTTCTATGGTGTTTGGCCGCAGTTCCGCTATTGGGTTTTCGAGCACAACGTCGTGCCAGGTGTAACGAACCATCCGGCATGGTGGGTGGTTATCTTTGCTGTCGGATTCCCACTCGTCGCTCTCGCGACGCGTCGGATGGTCACCGCGACTCCCGCGACCATAGTGGCAGCGCGCCGGAGTTTTGTCTTCATCACCGCCGGCTTCTTTTTTACTGCGCTTCTTTCCTTTTGGCCTTTTCTGTCGCGTCAGGACTACCTCCCGCTTTATCCACTGGCCTTTGTTATTTGTACGGGCGCAGTTCTAACGATTTGGGACCGCTGGGCAAAAAATCGGGATATCGCGAAGATCTGGCGCGTCATGCCCGTGCCCGCATTGTTCGGTGTATGCGAATTATTGGTAGCCTTGTTGGCTCATCCTTTCTGGTTAAACAAGGCGAAACTGGAGAGTGATGTTTTGCGAAGCACGCTCAAACTTACTGAGCCGGGTGACTTCGTTTTTGATCGCAGAGGAGAAACGGTTTTCCGGCAGCGTTGCTTTTACCCGATCATTGAGACGTTTACCAAGGAGCGCATTCGGCGTGGATTGATGGTAGACGATACAATCGAGCGTTGCATCGATACACGCACCTGTGTCGTCACTTTGCCAGATGATATGCCATTAGCCACATTCCGCTTCCTCGAGCAAAATTATTTACCCGTTGGAAACAAATTGCGGGTGGCAGGTGTCTTGTTGCACTCGTCCACGGACGCGAAGCAGTTTGATTTTCAAATCGTTATTCCGGCCTCGTACAAAATCATCGCGCGCGACGTTGGTACCGTAGTCGGTGTGCTCGACGGCCAGCAGTACGAAGGAGAAGAGCGCTTTCTGTTCCCGGGCGCTCACACGTTTGCGCAAAGTACAAACGGACACGACCTGCTCGTGTTCTGGGCGCAAGCCGTCGACCGCCATTTCAGACCGATCGGGTGGTAGTACTCGCTTTGACGCTGAATTCGATTGCCAGGGCTCTTGCTTTCTCTTTTGTTACGCGACGTGTCATTTTTAACTGTAGTTGCTCCTACGTTCGATAGCCGCTCGAGGTTACTGCTCATCGCACCACACCCGGACGATGAAGCGTTGGCTTGTAGCGTTATTCTCCAGAAAGCGCTTCGCGCTGGAGCGGCCATTCGCGTTGTATACGTGACAGATGGGGATAACAATCCCTGGCCGCAGCGAGCGCTCGAACGCAGATGGACGCTGAGCCCACCGGATCGACAACGCTGGGGAACTTTGCGACGCGCAGAAGCTTTGGCAGCGCTGCGCGCCCTCGACTTCGCCGTCCCGGATGTTCGATTCCTTGGCCTGCCGGACCAGGGGCTAACCGATCTTTTGTTGCGAGATTGCGACACGACACTGACGCGAATCACTCAAGCGATCGACGATTGGTCACCCACAGACATTCTTGCGCCTTCACTGTTCGACATTCACCCAGATCACAACGCGGTTGCAGTGATGATGCGGCTCATCTTTGCTGACTTTTTACCGCCTGGAGTTTTGCACTGGAATTATTTGGTGCACGGCCGCAGCCCCGGCTTCTTCGACAATGCCGTGGAATTATCATCCTCCGAATCAGAGGTCGCCAGAAAACGCGAAGCAATTCGCTGCCATCAAACACAAATCAAACTATCTAGGCGACGTTTCCTTCAATACGCCGTTCGCCCGGAGCGCTTTGTTCGTGTCGAACGCGACAGTGCTGTTCGGCGCGATGGAGCGGTGTATTTGGT
>JBJMXF010000077.1:0-22566 GCA_045809725.1 Candidatus Udaeobacter sp.
GCCGCGGTGACGGACGAAACACTTCGCCACCGAACCGTGCGATGTCGTACCGGGATGCCGCTGTGGCGATCATTTCAATGGCGCAACAAGCCAGTCCAAACTGTAGCGGCCAGATCGAGTTTTTGCGCCCCCAGTTGTAAAGATCTTGCATTGAACTCACCCAGACTCCTTGCCGTTGCAGTTCGGTGCGCAGTTGTTCGTCGATTTGGCTCATGGATTCTCGTTAGAATAAGTTACAAAGTTACATTGCGACCAGGAAGGTGGCAGCTTGTAATAATGTAACTCTTTTAGCTTGTTTGACCATCGCGTAACCGGGCTAGCGTTGCCATTGCAAGCATCCTTTGCCCCACGCCCAGACAAGGCCTTCGATGAGGAGCAGAAGAAAAACTAGGATCGCTATCAACGCTCCGACTGGCAAACCAGTGAATGCGACCGCAAAGGGCACGAGAAAGATGGCCTCAACATCGAAGATCAAAAACATGATGGCATAGAGATAGTATTGTGCGTGGAACTGAATTTGCGCGTCCCCGATCGATTCGATGCCGCATTCGTAAGTGGAAGTCTTATCGGGTCCCGGCTTTGGCGGTTGGAAAAATCGGCGCCACATCCATGCCAATGCCAATGGAGCCAGCGGAAACACCAACGCTACGCCAATGAAAATGATGATAAAAAAATACGGATGCGGATTCATCCAGTCTGCCATCAAATTCGCTCGGAAGTCGTCACTGCCAAGTTTATAGTTACGGCGTGAAGAAAACAGCGAGAAAATTTCATAGCTTTTCTGAGGCTGAGAAAGCGGACCGCGATTTTTACAAAAAACTCACCGGCAACGAACGTCTTCAAATTCTTGTAGAGCTCCTCAATCATGGCCCTGAGCAAAGACTGGAGAGAGTTTCTCGAATCGTTAAATTTCCGCGGCGTTGATTACGTCATCGTCGGCGCGCAGAGCCTGGCCTTTCACGGGCGACCTCGCTACACCGGCGATTTGGACATTCTCGTCCGGCCCAGTCTCGACAACGCCCGGCTAGTTCTGGCGCTTCTAAATGAATTTGGGTTCGAGCAATCGAACTTCAAGGAAACTGATTTCCTCCAGCCCGAGCAAACCATTCAGCTCGGACGCGTCCCAAACCGAATCAATCTACTGACCAGTCTCACAGGTGTAACTACCGACGAAGCATTCGACACGAAAGTGTCCGCGATCATCGACGGTGTTCCTGTTTTTATCCTCGGCAAAGGCACATTGATACGGAACAAGCGAGCGGTAGGTCGGCCACAGGATCTCGCAGACCTCGCCGCACTTGAGACGTAATACTTCGACGCATCATCGCGCGTGATCCGACGACCACACTCGTTCCACTTGGAACGCGAACGCCGCGGCTGCCAGATTTAGCTGTCGTTTGACTTTCGTCCGAACCAACGCCGCTTTTTCGGCTTCGGTTCTTCGGCCGGCGCCGCGGTGGATTCTTCTTCTGTCGCCGCGGAAGCTTCGGCCTTCGGCTCTTCTTGCGTAACGTGCTCTGCCTCCGGCGTCATCTCCTCCGATTCTGCTTCTGGCTCTTTGCCTTTCGCCTTCTTTTCCTTCTTCGGTTTTTCCTCCGCGACATACTCAGCGTCTACCCATTCGATAAACGCCATACGCGCAGAATCGCTCTTTCGCGCGCCGAGTTTGACGATGCGGGTATAACCGCCATTCCGTTCGGCGGAACGTTGCGCAATATCGTCGAACAATTTTTTGACGATATCTTTCTGCCGCAACACAGCCAGTGCCCTGCGACGCGCGTGAATCGAGCCGTTCTTACCGAGTGTCACCATCCGTTCAGCGAGAGGACGAACCGCTTTGGCCTTGGCCAAAGTCGTCTTGATTCGCTGATGTTCGATTAAAGCGCAGACCTGATTGGCAAGTAACGCCCTGCGGTGGTCCGCGGTGCGCCCCAGCTTGACCGTCTTCTTTTGATGTCTCATACGCGACGAAACGCGATCTTCGCACAGACGTTTACTCTTGGCCAGCAGCAGGTGCGGCCACCGGCGCAGCGCCATCGACACTTACAGGCAAATCGATCAAGCCCGGCTCAAACTTCTGGCCCAGACCCAAGCCAAGGTGTTGCAGTTTATCCTTGATCTCATTAAGCGATTTTTTGCCGAAGTTGCGATACTTCAGCATTTCAGCCTCAGTCTTCTGGGCGAGCTGTCCGACCGTCGTGATGTTTGCGTTGTTCAAGCAATTAGCCGCACGCACACTCAGCTCGATCTCGTTCACGCTCATATTGAGCAGCTTCTTCAGCTTGATGTTTTCTTCGCTCACGCCAGCCGGCGTCTGATCGAATTCGATCACTTCCTCGTTGTAGTGGACGAAGACGTCGAGGTGATGCCGCAGAATCGCAGAAGCCTGAAGCAATGCGTCATCGGGGGTTAGCCGACCGTCGGTCCACATTTCGAGAATGAGTTTGTCATAATCAGTGCGCTGACCAACGCGAGTGTTCTCGACTGCATACTTTACCCTGGTGACCGGTGAGAAAATGGAGTCGATCGGAATCAGGCCGATCGGCTGGTCGGGACGCTTGTTTTCCTCGCCCGTAGCAAATCCACGCCCGACGCGAACCTCTAGTTCCGCGTCAAATTTGTGCTTTCGATCAAGGGTGCAGATCAATTGCTTGGGATTCAGCACTTCAAAACCTTGAATCGTTTGAATGTCGCCGGCAGTGACCTCGCCCTCCTTGTTTACGACAAGCGACAATTTCTTGGGCTCGTGATCCTGACCATCCAGTTTGAATTTCACTTTCTTGAGATTCAGGACGATGTCGGTTAGGTCCTCAACGACGCCGGGTAATGTAGCGAACTCGTGCTGCGCGCCGGCGATTTTTACCGCGGTGATGGCCGCGCCTTCGAGTGAGGATAGTAGGACACGCCGGAGGGAGTTCCCAACAGTGTGACCATAGCCGGCTTCAAACGGCTCGGCGATAAACTTAGCGTAGGTATCTGTGGCCGTGCTCTCCTCTTTCCCGAGAGTTTTTGGCATTTCGAAACGACCGTAACGGATGGGCATCTTTTAATTTTCGAATGTCGATTTACGATCTGCGATTGAACCGGCAAAGACCGGACAATCGAAATTCGGAAATCTTAAATCGAAGTTCCTAGTATCACCGGGTTCCCCCTGGCGAGCGCGATCTCACATCCAGCGACGGAGACCCAGGGACCAACGGCGTAATTTCAAAAACTCGCTGCGGAGGTCTGAATAAAGCTTGGATCAGGCGTTTTGCAAGATCTGTTCGCGTACACTCCGCGAGCATTCATTTTCATTAACACCTGCCTTCAGGCGGGTGCTCTGTCATGTGGCGAGCGTCAGCCGTTTTAACGCCTTAGATCGCGAGTTCGCAAGCCGTTGAAACGGCTCTTTCAGTCAGGGCGGCGTCTAACACCGGCCTGAAGGCGCGGTGTTAATGAAAACGGTTAAGTTTCGATCACGTCGTTGGGCAATTCGTCCATGTCGTCCGACGTTTTTGGGAAATGGCTCTCCAGCACGGTCCCGATCTCCTTAACCGCTCCGATTAATGCATCATTGAACTTCTCATTTTGAAAATGCGTCCGCATTTTTTCCACGATGCGTTGCCACAATTCATCGCCGCATCGTTCGTGAATGGCTTGGTCGCCGACGACGGCGAACTTATGAACACGCGGCGCGACAAGAATGAGCACCGCATTACGCTCGCGCGTCTTGTGCATACCAAGCCGATGAAACTTCCTCTGCGCCGCAACGAGCGGATCACTTTTTAATTTTCCCCGCTGGATCAAAACGCGAATCTCACCCGACGTTTTCGATTCAGCTTCCTGAATGGCTTGAATGATTCGGTCGTGCTCGAGTTTGCTCAGGAATTCTCGCGTTCGCATTTGAATCACCAGCTCGATCCCGCGCCGCCACCACCGAAACTGCCGCCACCACCGCCGAATCCGCTGAACCCTCCTCCGCTGTCGCCGCCACCAGATGACCACCCTCCGCCGCTCGGGATGAACACCGGCCCTCCTCGTCGTGACGAGTAGCCGTAACCGCCCAGTTTTCGAGTTACCCGCGAAATGATGATCAGCACGATGATAAAAACGATGAAGGGCAACAGATTGGTAATTGCGCTGCCGCCGCCCTTGCTTTCCGCTACTGTTTTTCCAGATCCTTTGTACTCGCCTCGGATCGCTTTGCAGATCAGATCGATTCCTGTCGCGAGCCCAGCCTCATAATTGCCACCCCGAAATAGTGGCTTGATGCGGCGCTCAGTGATGTCGAATGCGGTCGCGTCAGGCAGTGCGCCTTCCAAGCCGTAGCCGACCTGAATAAATATCTTGCGATCCTGGATGAACACAAAAAGCACCACGCCATTGCGCCGTTCCTTTTGCCCCACACCCCATGCCTGCGCCACGCGCTGTGTGTAATCAGCGATATCCGAGTCACTCTGTAACTTAGGAAAAACTGCAACCACCACCTGGTCGGAAGTTTCTCGCTCGAATTGAGCAAGCTGCTCGTTGAACCGCGATGCCGCTTCTTTTGAGACCACGCCGGCGTAATCGTTAAAATAACCGTTGGGCTTCGGCGGAATGACTTCTGCGGCGTTCGCGCTGATCGCAAACAGCGTCAGCGCTGCGAGAAAAAGGTGGATCGCGTTCTCCGAACGCGATGGAACATTTAGGCGGCTTCGCCGCGATTGGTTTGGCATCGTCTTCGCAGAAGCCGATCCACCGAAGATCAATTTCACTTTACGGCCCGGCTGTCGCTGCGGGCGCCGCTGGAGCAGGCGAGTTAAAATTAAATTGCACCGCCGGCGGCTTTTCCGCGCCCGGTTGCGCTGTGAAGAACGGTTTCGGCGGAAAACCAAGCATACCGGCGATCAAATTTGTCGGGAAACTGCGCACCGCCACGTTGTAGTCCTGCACCGTCGTGTTGAAGTTGCCGCGCTCGACGGAAATTCGGTTCTCGGTTCCTTCCAATTGCGCCTGTAGACTGAGAAAGTTCTGGTTCGCTTTTAAATCCGGATAGCGCTCGGAGACCAGAAGTAAACGCGAGAGTGCGGCGCTCAACTGCCCTTGTGCGGCTTGAAACTGCTGCAATTGCGCGGCGTCGGCCGGCGCCTTGTTCGGATCGAGTTGCATTTGGACGCGACCGACACTGGCGCGGGCATTCGTCACTTCCACAAGAGTTGATTTCTCGAAATTGGCCGCACCCGACACCGTGTTCACGAGATTCGGGATCAAATCCGCCCTACGTTGATAAACATTTTGCACCTGCGCCCAGCTTTGATCGACAGCTTGTTGCAAGCGAACGAGACGATTGTAGCTGCCTCCAATCGCAATGGCAGCAACTACGACAATGACAAGCAGAATGGCGATAAGGCCGCCGCAACCGAGCGCAAATTTGTTCATATTAATTATGGTTAACTGCAGGCGATCGTTTTTCCAAGGCCGGAGTGATTTGTGAGGCGACCACCTTCCATTGACCGCCCTCGTTCACAAATGTGTCGGTCCACACGAATTTTCCGTCGATAAGGTTTTCTTTGCCCTCGTGCGCTTTGATGATGCCTTCACCGACGACGATTCTGGTCTCGCCATTTAGGCGAACCTGAACATTGTGAATCTTGAACTCCGAGAAAACGATGCTGCCAGTCATAGTTTCCAGGTCGGCTCGTTTATTCACGATCCTGCCGTCTGGCCAAACAATAGTGCAATCATCCGCCTCGATGCGGCGCGTGTACGAACTATCACCTTTGACGCGCGCTTCCGCCCATTCGTGCTGAATCTTCATGAGCGCCTGCTCATCCTGCGAATGATCTCTCATGACGCTCTGATCGTTTGCCAGACCAACGAGCAAGTCAAACCTGCCTGTTCATTCCGTTCGCCCGAGCACCAGCCGCAAAAACTGCGCGTCTGAAAAGTTTCCGCCCGATCCCTGGCGGACAATGACTGCTTTCAACGACGGAATCATGAACAGTCGTTGATAATGGGATCCAAGCGCCACCACCATGTCTGCGGGCGCATCCTTGCAGATGCAAACGCCAGGCCAATGGGCGCTTTGCCAGGGCAAGTCGAGCATTCGTTCCATATCGACTTCGCGTCCGCTGGGTGCCTGCTGGTTCAACCAGAACGTGAGTCCGTACGCCGGATTCACCTGTGAACCAACAAACGCTTCTCGCAACACATCCGAGCTCACAATTTGGCGCCGATGGTAATTGCCGTCTCCAATTACAAGCTCGCCGAGTCGAGCCCATTCGCGTGCGGTTAATTCAAATCCAGTGGCGAGCAGCGGATTGCCCCGCGCGTCTTTCTTGTAATTGAGATCGTGCAATCCAAGCCGGTTCGACACGTGCGCTTCGAAGTAGCTGATAACGCTGCGCGCTCGCAGTTTTCGGCGCAGCAGTTCGGAAAAAATCTGAAGGTGACTTGGGCCGTAGATAAAAGCCGAACCAGGTTCAGCTACGCTGGGCAATCCGATCGCCATTGTGTTTCGATCACGCATCCAAGGCCGCTGAAGATGCGAGGCCCCCTCGATGCCGTCAGTTTGGCTAAGCAATTGCCGGATCGTGATATGTGATTTCCGCGGATCACTTTTCCACTCGCTGATCGTGTCCGACACCGGATCGTCGAGCCGAAACAGGCCCTCTTGCACAGCCGCGAGGGCTGCAATTCCCCAAAAACTTTTTGTCCCGCTAAAGATCGGCCATCGCTTGTTCGGAGATCCACCGTTTGCGTAATGCTCAAAAATTGTGCGGCCATTTTGCATCACCAGCACGGCGCTACCACGCCTGCTTTCTGAGTATGTTGCAGCGTTCGCGCAATCGGACGGTTTGATTTGCGCAAATACAGATTGCGAAACCAGAGTGAGCGCGACTGCGAAATGCATTGGGTAGCGCACGCGTCTCGCGTGCTGGCGAGCGCGTCCTCGCGATCGCGAACTTCCCTTTAGTGCCCTACTACTCACACAATGTGCCTTGAGGAAAGATCGTTTCGGCGCGAGGCCGAAACCAACACGCGAGACGCGTGCGCTACCCGGAGTTTGTGCCTCCTGGCTGCGTCGATCCGGGCGATTCGGCAGCTTGCGCGATCGGCAAATTACGTCTCCGCAATTCTTCCGCATTTGGCAATTCATCCAGATTGCGCAGACCGAAGTGATCGAGGAAAAATTGTGTCGTTTCGTAAAGAAGCGGTCGCCCTGGGATTTCGGCGCGTCCGGCGATTTTCACCAAGCCGCGCTCCATCAACGTTTGCAGCACGCCATCGATGTTCACGCCGCGCACCGCTTCTACGTCTGCACGCGTAATCGGCTGGCGATACGCAATGATTGCCAGCGTTTCCAGGCCAGGCGGACTCAACCGCGCCGGCTTTGCCGCCGGGAAGAGCCGCCTGACCCATTTTGCAAAGCCGGGATCGGTGGCTAGTTGCCAGCCTTCAGCTTTTTCGACTAGTTGAAACGCGCGGCTCTGCTGAATGTATTCCACCTTCAGTTCTTCGAGTGCGGCGGCAACTTCAGCATTTTTTACGCGCGCAAACTCGTTAGGCGTGTCACTCGCCTGATCGCCTTCAGCGCCTTTGATCGCTGCCGTGATTTCATTAATCGAAAGTGGCTTTTGCGCGCTGAATAGGAGCGCTTCGATAACGTGGTTAAGACTCATGCTGATTGTCATCCAGAGTGCAGCGAAAGCGAGTCGAGGGATCCCGCGAAATTATCTTCAAGCTGTCGCTACACGGTTCCTCGAGTTCGCTCGGAATGACGACCTTCATGAAGCTCCGATCGCGGTTTGAATCGCGTCCGCGATCCGGTCTGCTTGTTTGTCGATCATTTCAAACTGGCGCCCTTCGATGAGTAGACGGATTTTTGGCTCGGTGCCGGAATAACGCAGGAGCACACGGCCTTTGCCAGACAACTCTTTCTCGGCCTCTGTTACCAACTTCATCACAGAATCCAGTTCCGCGAGCGGACGCTTTTCTTTCACCTCCAAATTGCGCTGGGCCTGCGGGTACTTCTGCAAACACGCCTTCAGCTTGCTCAGCGGCTGACCGGTCTTGTGCATGACCCGTAAAATTTGGAGCGCGGTAATGATGCCGTCGCCTGTCGTGGTGAAGTCACGAAAAATGACGTGACCGCTTTGTTCGCCACCGAGATTCAGTTTTTGTCGCACCATTTCCTCAATGACATAACGATCACCCACTTTGGTTCGCACGACTTTGCCGCCACGCGCTGCAACCGCTTCATCCAGGCCGAAGTTGCTCATGACCGTTGCCACGACAGTGTTTTGCTCCAGCCGGCCAGTTTCCAAAAAATCCAGGGCTGCGATGGCGAGGATTTCATCGCCATCGACAATCTCGCCGTCTTCGTCGCAAAGAAGAACGCGGTCAGCATCGCCGTCGTGACTAATGCCGACGTCGGCGCCGCTGACTTCAACGATCCGTTGAATCTCCGTCGGATGCATACTGCCGCAGCCGTCATTAATGTTAATCCCGGTCGGTTCGTTGTGCGCCACGGCAACCTCGGCGCCTAGCTCGCGCAAAATGCACGGCGTTGATTTGTAAGCCGCGCCATTTGCTACATCCACTGCGACACGCATTTCCTCGAGCGACATCCCCTTAGGAAAACTGGCTTTCGCGAATTCCACGTACCGGCCGAGCGCGTCATCAATTCGTGTGGCGCGACCAATGTTATTCGCGGTCGGCCGCATCGAATCGATCTCGCCGGTGAAAACGAGGTTCTCGATTTTTTCCTCGATCTGATCATCCAGTTTGTAACCGTCGTGCCGGAAGAATTTGATGCCGTTGTCTTGATAAGCGTTATGCGACGCGGAAAGAACGATGCCAGCATCAGCCCGCAGCGATCGGGTGATGTAAGCAACGCCCGGCGTCGGCAACGGACCAATCACGAGAACATCTACGCCAAGCGAAGTGATTCCGGCCACGAGCGCATTTTCCAGCATGTAACCGGAAAGACGCGTATCTTTCCCGAGCACGATTTTCGGCCGCGCGCCGTCAGGCGTCCTACGGGGATTCATTTGCGCAAACACGTACGCCGCGGCGCGTCCAAGTTTCAGCGCTGTTTCTGCCGTCACCGGTTCCACGTTCGCCACGCCGCGAACGCCATCCGTCCCAAAGATTTTCTTCCGCTCGGTCACGGGCTAATTGAAACGCTCAAAGCGCGATTCGTAAACGCGAAATTTCGCAAGGCCAAAGGTAAGCGCGAAGAGGGCACCGGCCCCTCTACGTCGCGTCCACACCTTCGTCAGATTTTTTCGCAAGATTCATTTCGTTAATTTTGCGATGGAGCGTGCGGCGGCTGATGCCGAGCTTCTTGGCGGCAGCGGTGATGTTGCCGTCCGTCGCAGCAAGCGCCTGGCCGATCAGTCTTCTCTCCGTTTCATGAAGATCGAGCGGGCTCGTCTTTTCGCCGAACGCTTCAGTTGGTGATACGCCGCCGGGTAACTTTGCTGTGGCAATCTGACGCACGGCCGCAGGCATATCGCGTAATGTGATTTGTTTGCCAGTGGCCATCACGACGCCGTGCTCCATTGCGGTACGTAGCTCGCGGATGTTACCGGGCCAATCGTACGCGAGGAGCGCGTCCATAGCTTCCGGCGCGAGCTCGAGAAGCGGTTTTTGATTTTCCTTGCAGAAATGGCGCAGAAATCCACGGACAAGGATTGGGATATCCTCTTTCCGTTCTCGCAACGGCGGCATCACAATGCGGACTACGTTAAGTCGAAAATAAAGATCGTCCCTGAATTTTCCTTCGCGCACCAGTTGTTCGAGGCTCTTGTTCGTGGCTGCAATCAGGCGCACGTCGGCGCGCAATGTTTGGTTGCCGCCAACCCGTTCGAAGGCCCGCTCTTCACTCATAACGCGTAGTAATTTGACTTGCGTGCTTGGATCGATCTCCCCGATTTCATCAAGAAAAAGTGTGCCGCCACTGGCCTGTTCGAAACGGCCGATGCGCCGTTCATGCGCACCGGTGAACGCGCCCTTCTCGTGTCCGAACAATTCGCTCTCGAGAAGCTGGGGCGAAAGTGCGGCGCAATGTACAACCACAAATTTCGCTTTGTTCCGCCGGCTCAAATTGTGAATCGCATGTGCGGCTAGTTCTTTCCCCGTGCCGCTTTCACCTTCGAGCAACACATTCGCCGAGGAAGGAGCGACTTGTTTAATTACGTCGAGCACGTCATGCAACGCCGGCGAATCGCCCCAGATGTTTTCCAGCCCGTAACGCTCGTCGACCTGTTCGCGTAGCGCGCGATTTTCCTGCTCAAGTTTGCGGCTCTGCACCGCGCGCGTGATGAGCAATTCGACTTTGTCGAGGTTCAGCGGCTTGGTGACGAAATCGTAAGCGCCACGTTTCATCGCTTCGACTGCGACGTCGACCGAGCCGTAAGCGGTCATCATCACGCAGATCGGCGGACGCGACATTTTCAGCGCGCGATCGATCAGCGTCATCCCATCTTCGCTGCCAAGGCGTAGGTCAGTTAGAAGCACATCTACCTGCTCCCGCTCCAGCACGTCCATCGCACCGGCAATATCGGCCGCGACGTACACGTCGTAATCGTTCTCGAGTAAACGCCGCAGCCCGTCGCGCGTATGCTTCTCGTCGTCAACAATGAGAACCGTGGGCTGAAGATCCATAAGAGAACGAACAAGTAACCGCAGAGAACGCAGAGTTCATGGAGATTCAAAACATTTCTATGGCTCGCGCGACGTTCAGGTTGTGACAAAGGCTTCGACGCTGTGGCGTTTGCGCGGGAAACGATGTATCATCGTGCGTGCGTCAGCGAGTCTTTCGGGGTCTGATGTCAGTTGTATTTGTAAGCTGTCCCGCCCTGGTTGCTGGCGAGGATGCGGGCAGCGCAGACACGAGCTGGAAAACCGTGGCCCATGATAAAGACCTTGAAATCTACAGCCGCGTGCGCCCAGGTTCGCCGCACAAGGAATTCAAGGCAGTTGGCCCGATCGACGCGCCGACGCGTGCTGTGGGCGCTGTGATCGACGATTTCGAAAACTACCCAAAGTTCATGCCTTTCACGACGGAATGTCGGCTGATTAAACAAGATGGCGACACAATGATCGGCTATCAGCGACTGTCGCCGAAGATTTGCGCAGATCGTGATTACACGTTGCGCGTTTCGAAGAAAGCATTGCCCGTAAAGGATGGTGTGCTCTACACGAGCCGGTGGTCGCCTGCGAATGAACTGGGGCCGCCAGAAAAGAAAGGCGTAGTGCGCGTAAAAATTTGCGAGGGCAGCTGGCGGCTTGATCCTGAAGGATCGGCCAAAACACTCGCCACGTATTCCATCTACACGGATAGCGGCGCCCCTTTGCCAGCGTTCATCGACAAGCAGGTGAGCCTGACTGGAATTCGCAGATTGTTCGCGGCCGTTCGCAAACAGGTAAAAGAGCCCAAGTACGCGGCAGCTTCGCAGGCGTCGCCAGCGCCCGCCAGGCCGTAGTAAAATCTTTTTCGCGGATAACGTGCGCGAGTATTGTCTGTCCGCATGAAATCCAATTTCGTCCTTTGTCTAGTCGTCGGTGCATTCACGGTGACCAACCCCACTTTAGCCGAGAAACCACCTGACACTCCAAAGAAACCGATTACCACCGAGTACCAGGGAGTAACGGTGGAAGATCCGTATCAGTGGCTGGAAGCGGACGAGGACTCGCAGGTCAAAGCGTGGTCGGACGCACAGAACCAGCGAACACGTAAAAGCCTCGACAGCTTCCCCGATCGGCCGGCGATCGAAAAACAATTACAAGAATGGTACGCCAAAACTTCGCCGAGCTATTCCTCGCTCGTCTCGCGGCCCGGAATTTTGTTCGCGATGAAGTTCCAGCCGCCGAAACAACAGCCGCTGTTGGTGACCCTCGCGTCGGCGGACGATCTTAAGTCGGAAAAAGTGGTGCTCGATCCGAACGTCCTCGATGCGAAAGGCACCACTGCGATCGACTGGTTTGTGCCGTCGTTGGACGGCAAATACGTCGCAATGTCGCTTTCCAAAGGTGGCAGCGAAGACGGAACACTTCATTTTTATGAAACAGCAACGGGCAAAGCGCTGCCGGACACGATTGCGCATATCCAATATCCTACGGCAGGTGGCACCGCAGCTTGGAACGCGGATGGCTCCGGCGTTTTTTACACTCGGTTTCCCAGGAAAGGCGAGCGGCCGGATGCTGATCTGAATTTTTATCAGCAGATTTACTTTCATAAGCTCGGCACGCCCGACACAGAGGACAAGTATTCGATTGGCAAAGAGTTCCCGCGAATCGCAGAGATCGCGCTCGCAGCTTCGCGCGACGGCAAATACATTCTCGCGACGGTAGCCAATGGCGATGGCGGGGACTTCGCGCATTATCTGCTCGGCCCCGATCAAAGCTGGAAGCAGATCACGCAATTCAGCGATCAGGTAAAGCTCGCCCGGCTCGGCCGAGACAATGCGCTCTATCTGCTTTCGCGCGCGGATGCGCCTCGCGGAAAAATTCTCCGTTTGCCGCTCGATGTCCCGGAACTAAAAAATGCTGCGGAAATTGTCGCTTCCGGGGAAGCGGTGATCGAGCAGATCGTGCCAGGCACAGATGCTCTCTATGTTGGCGATCTGCTCGGCGGACCATCGCAAATCCGACGCTTCGATTTGAATGGCAAGAACGAAACGAATATCTCCACGCCACAAATCTCAGCTGTGCAGGAATTGCTCGCGGTCGAAGACGGGTCGCTGCTGTTCCGGGACGTGAGCTATACCGACCCGGCGGCTTGGTTCCATTGTTCCACTGGAAAAACCGAGCCAGTAAAGACGGCGCTGCAGAGCACGTCCCCTGTCTCGTTTGCTGATATTGAAGTGCGCCGTGAGTTCGCCACTTCAAAAGACGGCGCAAAAATTCCATTGAACATCCTTTCTCGAAAAGGGATAAAGCGCGACGGAAACAATCCGACGCTGCTCTACGCCTACGGCGGCTATGGAATCAGCATGTCGCCCAACTTTGATTTTACGCGGCGGCTCTGGTTCGATCGCGGCGGCGTTTACGTGGTGGCAAACATTCGTGGCGGTGGCGAGTTCGGCGAAGAATGGCACAAGGCCGGCAATCTCACCAAAAAGCAGAATGTATTCGACGATTTTGCGGCGGCCGCAGAGTACTTGATCAAAGAGAATTACACGCGCCCGGCAAAGCTCGCGATTCAAGGTGGAAGCAATGGCGGCCTGTTGATGGGCGCAATGATCACGCAGCATCCTGATCTGTTCCATGCAGTAGTTTCCTCGGTGGGAATTTACGACATGCTGCGCGTGGAACTGGCGCCGAACGGCGCATTCAATGTGACTGAGTTCGGGACGGTTAAAGATCCCGACCAATTCAAGGCGCTATACGCTTACTCGCCCTATCACCATGTAGTCGACGGAACGAAATATCCTGCCGTTCTAATGATGACCGGCGCAAACGATGGACGCGTGGCGCCGTATCACTCGCGCAAGATGACGGCGCGCCTGCTCGCTGCGAACAAATCTGAAAACCCCATTCTTTTGCGAACCAGCTCCAGCGCGGGCCACGGCATTGGCACTGCGTTGAGCGAGCGCATCAAACAGTCAGCCGACATCTACGCGTTTCTCTTTGGGCAACTCGGGATGACAGGCAAGCGCGGTGATTAATTACAACAGTTACGCGCCATCGTGTAACTGATCTCTGGCGTCTCCTGCTTCCAACATGCGGATGCGTTTGTCGATGAACGGCAAACGGATCGTGAGGATAATACCTCTGCCCTGGCTGCTCTCGATGGAAAGCTCGCCGCCGTGCTCGCGCACGATGCGGCGTACAATCAACAATCCAAGCCCACTGCCGGATGCTTTAGTTGTGAAATACGGTTCAAATACGCGACTCAAGTTTTCAGCCGACATGCCGCCGCCGGTGTCGATGAATCGGACGAGCACATGCGTATCGGCCAGATCGGTCCGAATGCGCAACGTGCCGTGGCGGTTCATAGCTTCGACACTGTTCTTGATCACGTTGTAAAATGCCTGCTTCATCTGGTCGCGATCGAGCTGAAGCAATGGAAGATCCGAGCGCAGTTCTTGTTCAACGGCTATCTCGCGGTCCTGAAGCTCGGGCGCAAAAAAGCGGACGGCTTCCTCAACAATTGTGTTTACATTCTCCGGGCGCAGTTGCGGACGTGACGGCCGGACAGCCTTCAGGAATTGCGTTACGATTGAATCCAGCCTGTTAACTTCGGAACGTGCGACCTCGATCGATTGTTCGAGCTCAGCTTTTTCACCGTCTTTGAGCTTTTGCACACTGCGCTCCATCAATTGCAAATGAATGTGCAGTGAGTTGAGCGGATTACCGATTTCATGTGCGACACCCGCAGCCAACAACCTCAGCGCATTCAAACGTTCCGACTCAATCGTTTGCTGCGCGGTGCGGCGGCTTTCAGTGATGTCGCGCAGGATAATAACATGCCCAACCTCTTCTGCTGTAGCCGCGATCAGATGTCCGGAATCATCCGCCTTCGCCAAGGCTACGGCGGACAAGCCGCCTCCGGCTACAGTCGGCTCGCGCTGTTCCATCATTAGCGGGACGACGTAAAAGTTAATGAACCGATCCTGCGGATAAAAGATTTCCATGTCATGGCTGACCGGCCCGCCGCTCCGCGTCAACGATCCCCAATCCAGACCTCCAATGCGTTCATCCAACCGCTTACCGATTGCTTCGCCCGCCTCGAGGCCAAACAACCCGCAAGCCGCTTCATTCAGGTAAGTGATTCGGCCTTTGGAATCAGTCACGATGATGCCTTCCTGGATGGCATTGAAAACGGTTTCCAGGAAACCTTTCTCTTGCGCGAGGCGCAGAAAATAATTCTGCACATCTTCCGGCCCGATGCGGCCGAGCCGCTCGATGAGTTTTTCGAGAAAACCCGCTTTCATGATTCCAACACCGTTAATTCAATGTCGTTCGGACGGAAAATCGAGAATTCCCGCTGCATCAGTTTCGGCAGTGCCGGGAGATCCTTCGACTGCGCTTCGCTCCGCTTAGGATGACGTTTTGCACGCCTCAACGACTCAACAGTTCAACTTCTTCGTGTCGAGCCGGCACTTCCACCGTCAGCATTTCCACGCGCAAATAATTCAAGACCACCGGCGCGAGAATTAAACCGGGGATGCCCATGAGTCGTTCGCCGAGGATCAGAGCGATTAATGTGAGCCAAACCGGATTGCGGATTCGGTCACCGATGATTTTGCTGTTCAACAAATACTCCAGCTTGTGAACCACAATGAGAAAGATCAGCGCGGAAATCGCCATCTTCAGGGAAATCGTCAAGGCGACAAAGATGATGATGGTGTTGCTCAAAAGATTGCCGACGATCGGCACGAGCCCGCAAAGAAAAGTGACCGCAATGAGCAGCGGCGCGTGCTTCATGTGAACGGCCGTGAGGAAGATCGCGGTCAACGCGGTATTGATGAGAGAGATGGTGATCTGCGCGCCCATAACCGTCTCAAAGCTTCGATAAAAATCGCGAAACCGCCGTGCGACCTGATCGCAGCAAATTGAGTAAAGATTGTTCTTCACGCGATGGGTGCCGCGGTATGGGTCGAGACCCGTTTTGAAAAAGAGGCTCGCGGCAGCAACGATTCCAAGGATGCTGAAAACCAGGCTCGTGGTTGTGGCTTTGGCAACGTTTGCGACGTTGCGCAGATAATTTGCTTCCTCTCCGAGCGTGCCGATCACGACCTGCCGGAGACTTTCAAAGTCGCTGAAGGGCAAATCGATTTGCCTCTTCTGAGCCCATGCGCTGGCCGAAGGGATTGAGGTATCCGCCACATCCGGCAATGCCAAAATGGCCGCCCGGGTAAAATAAACTCCGGCGCTGCTAATCGCAGCTACAGCGATGATGAACAACGCTAGCGCCAGCCATTTTCTTCTCGTGAAAGAATACAATTGGCGCAATGCAAAATACGAAAACAAGACGACGAGCAGCGGCACGCCAAGATGAAGAATCCCCGCCAGGATGATTGTTGCGGCGAGCACTGCGTAAGAAACTCGCACCGGCGTAATCATGACTCCCTCACCTTTTTACTCCATCCGTGCCAGACATTGTCAACTACGGCGCAGCGTGCTGTAGAGTGCGCTGTCCTCAGCGCACCCGGTCTACTCTACGCAAAAATCGAAAATCGCCGCCGGGCGATCACAGAGAATCGTTTTGGACGTCTCGCTCCGCTATTGGCTCTGAAGTCTGCCCTGTTTCTTGTTCAGCGCGTTCTTTCAACGCCGCCTTGCGCGAAAGTTTTACCCGGCCCTTGTCATCGATACCGATGCACTTGACCCAGATCATGTCGCCGATCTTGACGACGTCCTCAGTGCGTTTCACTCGAAAATCCGCAAGCTCGGAAATATGCACCAAACCGTCTTTGCCTGGGAAAACTTCAACAAACGCTCCAAACTCCTTCGTCGTGACGACGCGGCCCTGATAGGTTTGCCCGATTTCGATTTCGCGCGTCATCCCCCCGATAATTTCCTTAGCGCGCGCCATGCTCTCGCCAGTTGTTGCGTAAATGTGCACCGAGCCGTCGTCTTCGATGTTAATTTCGGCGCCGGTTTCCGCGACAATGCCTTTAATGGTTTTGCCGCCGGGGCCGATAAGTGCGCCGATCTTCTCCGGATTGATTTTGATTGTCTCGATTCGCGGCGCGTATTGCGACAACTCTGTGCGCGGTTGATCCAGCGTGCTACGCATGATCTCGAGGATTTTTATACGCGCTTCTTTCGCACGTTGAATGGCTTCCGCGATGATGTTGTGAGCGACACCGGGGAGTTTCAGGTCAAGCTGAAAACCCGTCACGCCTGCGTCCGTTCCGCAAAGCTTGAAATCCATATCGCCATAATGATCTTCGGACCCGATGATGTCCGTGAGCAATTCGTAGCGTTTCAATTGCCCGTCATCGCCGGCCTCGGTGACGAGGCCGATTGAGATTCCGGCAACCATGTCCTTCACCGGCACACCTGCGTCCATTAATGCGAGCATTCCGCCGCACACACTGGCCATGGATGTCGAGCCGTTGGATTCCATAATCTCGCTGGAAATGCGGATGGCATAACGAAATTCATTTTCGCTCGGCACGATCGGTTCGAGCGAACGCTCGGCCAACGCGCCATGGCCAATCTCACGTCGTCCAGGCCCGCCGGTCCGTCCAGTTTCACCGACGCTAAACGGGGGAAAATTGTAATGCAGGATAAAACGCTTTGATTGCTCGCCTCCGCCGTACGCGTCAATCATCTGTGCTTCTTCGATGGGAGCCAGCGTCGCGAGCGCGAGGGCCTGAGTTTCCCCACGTTGAAAGATCGACGAGCCATGTGCCCGGGGCAGCACGCCTACTTCGCAGGTGATCTGGCGCAAATCTTGATAGCCGCGCCCGTCCACGCGTTGCTGTTTCTCCAGAATGTTGGCGCGAAACATCTTCTTTTCGACAGACTCGAATGCCTGAGAGATTGCAAACGAATCGGCGTCGGGAAATTTTTGGACAATCGCCGTCTTTACCTCTTCTCGCAGAGCGAGGATTGCCTTTGCGCGCGCACTTTTGCCTCCAGTACGTAGCGCCTGTTCGAGTCGATCGCCGGCAATCTGACGCGCGATATCCACCATCTCCTGATTTACGTGGAGCAACTGAACATCACGCTTCGGTTTGCCCACCATTGAGGCCAGCTCCTTCTGGGCCTGAATCATCTCACGCGCATGCCCGTGCGCGAACTCGAGCGCTTTCGTGAATTCAGCTTCCGGCATTTCCTTTGCGGAGCCTTCGATCATGATGACGTCGTTTTCGGTGCCGACGTAAACAAGATCGAGATCGCTCTGCGCGCGTCCCTCATGTGTCGGGTTGGCAACTAACTCACCGTTAACACGTCCAACGCGCACCGCTCCAATCGGACCTGCAAAAGGAATGTCCGAAATCGAGAGCGCCGCCGATGCACCGTTCATCGCGAGGATGTCGGGATCGTTCTGCCCATCGGCGCTGAGCAGGATTGAAATGATTTGGGTGTCGTAAAAATAACCCTTCGGAAAAAGCGGCCGCAAAGGCCGATCGATCATTCGCGAAGTAAGCGTTTCCTTTTCCGCAGGACGACCTTCTCGTTTGAAATAGCCGCCCGGAAATTTTCCGGCGGCTGCCGCTTTCTCGCGGTAATCAACTGTCAGTGGGAAGAAATCCTGACCTTCCTTGATTGCGAGCGCCGAAACTGCGCTGACAAGCACGGTGGTATCGCCGCACGTGACGATAACTGCGCCATCGGCGAGCCTGGCGATTTTGCCGGTTTCGATAGATATCTCATTGCCGCCGATTTTGGCGGTGACCTTTTGTTGCATGGTTATTCTCCTGGATACGCAGTTCCAGGCGGTCACCTCGACTGTAGGTTTTAAACCCGTTATCCGCCGCGACGGACGCGAAACTAAAACCTAAAATCCAAGATGATTGCTACGCCTGGACTGCTGATTGTCTCTTTAGTTTAGTTGTGGCTTCGAGCGAACCTGCCGGAATAATTGCAGCGGTTATTTCCGAAGGTTCAGCTTCTCGAGCAAATTCTTGTAACGATCAGCTTCCGTCTTGCTTAAATAATCGAGCAGGCTCCTGCGTTGCGCGACCATTTTGAGTAAGCCGCGCCGCGAAGAATGATCTTTCCGGTTAACCTTAAGGTGCTCAGTTAAATGCTCGATCCGATGCGTCAGAAGTGCCACTTGCACATCCGCGCTGCCCGTATCTTTATCATGCAACTGGAACTCCCTAAGATCCGACGTTTGGTTGCTCTCTGCCATAACGAAGCGCCTATTCTAGCCGAATAACCCGTTTTCGCAACCGGGTAAACCAGCCGTGCCTGCAGCAGTTGGCCTGTTCCTACGCTGGACGGCTTTCGCGTTTGCCGTCGTACCAAAGGCTAAGCTTTGCACGCGAACGGACTCCGCGAGAACCGCGGAATATTACCCCAAAGAATTTGCGCAGAAAATCTTTGGCCGGATGCATGCGCAATTTCCGCCCTGACGTGATAACCGGTTCGCGGAGCACTTTGAATCCGCCCAGCTTTTTTAGCTCCAGAGAAAAATAAACTTCTTCACCAGCGAAGTATTGCTCATCGAATCCGCCAATGAGATCAAAGTTCCGCCGCGTGGTAAAAAGAAATGCACCGGCCCCAAGATTCAGACCGAAATAAATCGACGAAAACCCGCGCAACAGCATGCGTCCCCAAAAAGGAACGAATCCGTCCATCGCCACTCGTGCGCCTCCTCCGGCATTACCACCTTCCAGAGCGGCGATCCCTCCACTCACATGCGCTCGACTGATCCGCGTGTCAGCGTCAACGAAGAACAAATATTCGCCCTGGGAAGCGCGTGCGCCTGCATTTCGGGCCGCCGCGATTTGGCGTCGATTGATTGGCACCACTTTCGCACCTGCGGCTGAAGCGATCGCCGGCGTCGCGTCGGTTGAGGCGTCATCAACGACGATGATCTCATACGGCCGTGCCGCCGCACAAGCCGCGTTCCGAATCGCAGTCAGGGTCTTTGAAAGTTCGTGCTCTTCGTTGTAGGCGGGAAGGATAAATGAAATCATGGATTGCGGAGGCGAGCATATCGCCTGTTATCAATTCACAAGCAAGTTGCCGGCTCGTGCGGCGCTACTTTGCCCGGGGCGTAGACTGGGGAATCGAGAAGGTGCCCGTCTTTGAGGACGTTATTCTTCAGGCGTCCTTCGAAGATGAATCCGGCTTTTTCCAGCACGCGTGCGGATGCACGATTAGTCGCAGACACCTCTGCCGAGATTCGGCGCAGCGGAAAATTGTCAAAACAAAAATCAGTGACCGCTGTGAGCGCTTCAGTCATCACACCGCGTCCCCAGAACTGCTCGCTAACCAGTAAGCGACTGTCGGGGTGTGGCGATAGACACATCCTGTCCGGGATGAACACCGATGCCGTCGACGGCTGCGTGGTCAATCTCAATACAAAATTTCATTTCCGGCTGTTCGCTGATGGCTCGGTGCAAGAATTCGTGCGCGTGTTGGATCGTGTACCGATGCGGGAAGAGATCGCGCACTGCCAGCCACATTTTGCGATTATTCGCATGCCTCGCCAGCGATTCGGCGTCATCCAGCCGCCACGGGCGAAGCGTGCATCGTTCGAGCGCGAGCCGCGTCCATTATGCTACTTGAACTTGATACCCGTTTTCTGCACCTCGCGATAAGGTAACAGCCAGACGAGTGATTCGTCGTGAAGATCGACCACCTGAATGCGATTCCCCCATGGGTCGCGAAAGTCGCAGCGGAACGGCGGCTGCAATGTCAGTTTATATTTCTCCGTAAGCTTCTTTCTGACTTCTTCGAGCTGCGTTTCGTCGCGAACCATGATCCCGAAATGCCGCATGTTTGCGCGCTGAACTTTGTCGACTTCGAAAATCGCCAGGAACTGATGGTCACCCAGTTTAAAGAACGCATCTCCCTCGCCGCCACTCATCTGTTCGAGGTTGAAAACGTCTTTGTAAAACGCGACCGCCTTTTCAACATCATCCACCTCGATGGCGACATGATTGCATCCATAGACTTGCACGCTCATACGTCAGTTTAGTCGAAACTTGATGAGGCGCGATCTCGATCTCAGCGCCGGCAACTCCTCAGCGTGGTTGTTGGGGTTGGTACAGACGGCCATTACTCCGGCCGATTGTGCGGCCTGACGGAGGACCTCGGCGTGCACTCGCCGTTAAGCATTCGAGAACTCTGGCCCCCATAGACGAGCTATAGAGTTACCACCTCGCAATTGCGGGCTTAAAATCCGGTAAGTTCGTTTGAACATCTCTGGCCTCGGATTGTCATTCATACTGAAAAGACAGGAAAACTTAATGGAAGGAGGAAACACAATGAAAAAGAAGAATTCTAATATGACGGGTACTGATCTGATTCCATGGAAAAACACAAACGGCGGCGTGGCTATGCACCGTCCGGCTATGGATCCGTTTAGTCAGCTGCACCACGAGATTGACCGCGTGTTCAGCGATTTCATGACGGATTGGCCGTGGGCGGGCCGCATGAACTTATTGGATCGCCGGATCGGGAGCTTCGTGCCCGAGGTGGACGTCACCGAGACGGACAAAGAGTTCCGTGTCACAGCAGAGTTGCCTGGCATGGAGGAAAAGGATCTTGAGGTCAGTTACTTCGACGGCGGGCTGACGATCAAGGGCGAAAAACGCGAGGAGCATCAAGAACAGCGGGGCGATTTCTACCGCTCGGAGCGGCAATTCGGCGCGTTCGAGCGCACGATTCCGCTACCTTCGGACATTAACCCTGACAACGCGAAGGCTTCCTTCAAGAAAGGGGTGTTGACCATTACACTCCCGAAAACCGAAGAAGCGCGATCGCACAAGAAGAGAATTGCGATCCAGAGCTAAGCAGGGTTCGTAGCTGTCGGGGTCTTTGGCAGAAGGGAGGACGGTTGTGGAAGCAGCTAAAAAGAAAACCACGATTCTCGGCGTCGTGATCCTGATGATCTGGCTCCTGCTTGGTGTCGCCCTCCTGTTTTGGGCGGTAAACGCTTCGCGTGCGAGCAATCCCACGATAAGCCGTTTCCGAAAACCTGTTGGGTTATTGGTCGCCCAAACTGATGATTGGGACCCAGTCCGGCAAATGGAGCGAATGCAGGAGCAGATTGATCGGGCTATCCACGACGCGACCGAGCAGTTCAGGCTGGGTCCCGGCGCGACAGTGTTTCAGCCCGATCCCAGTTACTCCTCGTCATTCAATCTGCGCGACCGGAAAGATCATTACGAGTTGCGAGCCTACCTGCCGGACGTCAATGCATTGGACGTGAATGTACGGGTGGATAACGACCGCACGCTGCATGTAAGCGTGACGCAACGGAAGCAACAAAAGAAGGACACAACCAGTAGCAGCGAGAGCTTTACCGAACTCGGTCAATACGAGCAGGTCGTCACCTTGTCCGAGCCGGTGAAGTCGAGCGAGATGAAAATTGACCGGCAGGATCACGAAGTTGTGATTACGATCCCGAAAGCGAATCCGACGAAAGCGAACTCGATCTGATTGAGTTCACGCCGGTCCGAAAAAGCGCGGCGCTCGGCCGCGCTTTTTATTCTCTAGCTGTGTTCATCCCTTGCCGAACAATACGGTCGATTAACTTGGGATAACTGAGACCTGCCTTTCCAGCCGCGAGAGCAAAATCTTCGTCATCTGCCAGAATTGGGTTTGGGTTCGCCTCGATAAAATACAGCTTGTTGTCGGGCGTCAGGCGCAGATCGATTCTGGCGTAGCCATCGATTGTCAGCAGGCGATAAATGTCTTTGCAGGTCTCTTCAACCTTCGTGAGAAGCGCCGGATCGAGATCTTCTGCGAACTGGTTCTCCAAGCCCCATCGTTTTCGATATTCTTCGTCCCATTTGGCTTTGTAAGTGGCGATCTTCGGTTCATCGGGCGGCACTTCGCGGAAGACAAGTTCGCGAATCGCAAAAACCATCAATCTCACATTGCCCATCAGACTTACGTAGAGCTCGCGACCTTCGATGTATTCCTCGGCAATAACATCACTGTTGTGTTTCTCGT
>JBJMXF010000078.1:0-14275 GCA_045809725.1 Candidatus Udaeobacter sp.
ACTCGACGTCATTAACAAGAAGGCGATAATTTATTCGGCGAACGATCAGCTTGGATCTACCTATGAAGTGACCGATGTGCCAAAGGAGCACGTGGACGCAGTTGAGAAGGCGCGCAACGAACTAATCCAACAGGTTTCCAACATCGACGACGAAGTCGCCGAAGCAGTGCTCGAAGAGCGCGAGATCACGCCGGAGTTATTGAAGGCTGGTATTCGTCGCCAGACGATCGCTAATAAATTCGTGCCGGTCATTGGCGGCTCAGCGCTCAAGAATATCGGTATTCAATATTTGGTCGACGCGGTTGTCGATTACCTGCCGAGCCCGCTCGACATTCCACCTGCCAAAGGCCAGAACCCCGATACAGGCGAGCCAATGGAAGCGCTTACCGATGACAACGGCGACTTCTGTTCCATCGCGTTTAAACTGTGGAGCGATCCGTTTGTCGGGAAACTGGTGTTCTTTCGCGTTTATTCCGGCAGCCTCAGCAAAGGCGACACCGTTTACAATCCGCGCACGAACAAACGTGAGCGGATTTCGCGCTTAATTCAGATCCAGGCAGACAAGCGCGAAGACATTGAAACGTGTTACTCGGGCGATATCGCCGCGATTGTAGGAATTAAAAACATCACGACTGGTGACACGCTCTGCGACGAGGACCATCCGATTCTTCTCGAACCGCCATCGTTCCCCGATCCAGTTATCTCAATGGCGATTGAGCCGAAGACGAAATTGGACCAGGAAAAAATGGCGACCGCATTGCAACGTCTCGCCGAAGAAGATCCCACTTTCCGCGTCTACACGCACGAAGACACCGGCCAGACCATCATCGCCGGCATGGGCGAGCTGCACTTGGAAATCATTCGTGACCGGATGTTCCGAGAATTCAAAGTCGACGCGAACGCTGGCAAACCGCAGATCGCGTATCGCGAAACCATCACCACCAGCGCCCATGGCGTTGGGAAATTGATTAAGCAATCAGGCGGTCGCGGTCAGTATGGGCACGTGGAAGTGGACGTGCGTCCCGGGACGCGCGGTACCGGTCTCACAGTTGAGAACAAGATCGTGGGAGGTGTTATTCCGAGGGAATACATCCCGGCGGTGAAGAAGGGTATCGACGAAGCGGTGCTCAACGGCGTGCTGGGCGGCTATCCCGTTGTCGATGTGGAAGTGGACATCGTTTACGGCTCTTTCCATGAAGTCGATTCGAACGAGCTCGCATTCAAGATGGCCTCGATTTTCGCGATGAAAGACGGATTCAGGCAGGGCAAACCAATTCTGTTGGAGCCGATCATGAAGGTCGAGAACATCACGCCGGAAGAATATCAGGGTGATATTTGCGGCGACTTAAGCCGGCGTCGTGGTGCGATCAACAGCATCGAGACGCGCGGGAACATGGTGATTATTCATGCGTTCGTGCCGCTGGCGGAATTGTTCGGATATGCAACCGCGATCCGTTCGTTGTCGAAAGGTCGCTCGAGTTATTCGATGGAGCCGTCGTCATTTGAACCCGTTCCGGCGAATCTGGTCGCGGCGATCCTTGATCAAAAGGAGGCGAAATGAGTAATGGTCAGCGGATCCGCATTCGCCTGAAAGCGTTCGATCACCGTATGCTGGACCAATCCGCCATCGAAATTGTCGATACTGCCAAACGAACAGGCGCGCGTGTAGCTGGACCGATTCCGCTGCCGACATTGATCGAAAAGTTCACGGTGAATCGTTCGCCGCACGTGGACAAAAAATCGATGGAACAATTTGAAATTCGCACTCACAAACGGCTGCTGGACATTATCGAGCCGACCGCGAAGACAGTGGACGAATTGAAGAAACTGAACCTGCCTGCGGGCGTTGACATCACTATTAAAATTTAAGCGGAGGCGCTTCTGAAACATTTGCCATTGCATGGTCATGAGCATCGGACTTCTAGGACAAAAAATTGGTATGACCAGCGTTTACGACGCCAAAGGTCGACTGTGTCCGGTGACTGTGATCGCGACTGGCGATAATGTTTTGTTGCGCCGTTTGACCGAAGAAAATCAAGGTTACTCGGCGGTGCAAGTCGGGTTCGGAGCGCAAAAGGAATCCCGCGTGACCAAGGCGTTGATGGGGGAATTCAAGAAGGCCGGCGTCGAGCCGCAGCGATTCGTGCGCGAATTTCGCCTGAGAAGCGATCTTCCCGAAGGCGACGTCAACCTGAGCGTGACGCAATTTCAGGCGGGCGACTTCGTCGATGTGATTGGCCGCTCGAAAGGTAAAGGTTTTCAGGGCGTGATGAAGAAACACAATTTCCACGGGCAAGGCGCCGCGCACGGTTCGAAGACGCACCGCCGCATCGGCGCGGTTGGTAATCGCTCTACGCCGGGACGCATTTGGAAAAACCAGGGAATGCCCGGTCACATGGGCGATGAACGTGTGACGGTGCAAAATTTACAGGTCATGCAGGTGCGTGAAGCAGAAAAAATCATTTTGATAAGCGGCGCAGTGCCAGGAGCGAACGGCAGTTATGTAATCGTGCGACCGGCCATCAAACATCCCGAACACTTGAGGGCCTTACATGCTGAGCACAGAAAGCATGAGGAAGAAGAAAAGGCGAAGAAGCCGAAGACCCTGCGTGAAATGGCGCAGAAGAAATGAGCGCGAAAGTCTTAACCAAAGCCGGAGCGAAAGAAGCTAAGATAGACCTGATAGAGGACGGTCGCGGCACGCAGGCTGTGCACGACGCAGTAGTAGCGATGCGCGCGGCGCGGCGTTCTGGTTCCGCGAACACGAAGACGAAGGCCGAAGTGGATTTGTCAGGCGCAAAGCCATGGCGGCAAAAAGGAACAGGTCGCGCCCGGGCCGGTTACAAATCGTCGCCGATTTGGAGAGGTGGCGGCGTGGTTTTTGGACCGAAGCCGCGCGATTACTCCAAGAAAGTTGGAAAGTCCGTTCGCCGACTCGCCTTCCGAAAAGCGCTGAGCGAACGCATCAACGCAGGAGATGTTTTGACCATCGACAAGTTTGTTGTCTCGGAGCTGAAGACGAAAGCGTTCGTCGATCTTCTCAAAAAACAGACTGATGCCACGAGAGTGCTTATCGTTTCCGATTCGTTTGATGAGAAAACTTACAAGTCGGCCCGCAACGTAGGGCCAGTGAAACTTTCCACCGCGACGGATGTCAATACGGAGCAACTGCTCGCATTCCAGAAAATTCTCGTTACTGAGAAAGCCTTGGAAAAACTGGCGGAAAGAACGCGATGAACGAGCACGATATTATTAAGACTGCGTCCCTGACTGAGAAGTCAACGCTGATGAGCGAGAAGCAGAATAAGTACGTCTTTCGCGTCAGCCCAAAGGCGAACAAGATTCAGATCAAGAACGCAATCGAACGACTGTTTCAGAAAACAGTCGTGAATGTGAACACGTGTAATTATGCGGGCAAAGAGAAACGCTTGCGCGGGCCTCTTGGACGTCGCCCGCGGTGGAAGAAAGCAATTGTGACTTTGAAGGAGGGCGAGAAGATCGACCTGGTCTAATCGCGAGAAGTTATGGCACTCAAAGAATTTCGCCCGCTAACGCCTACGCAGCGTTTCAAGTCGCTTCCTGCATTCGAAGAAATCACGAAGTGGCGCCCTGAAAAAAGTCTTCTTCAGCCGAAGAAAAGGAGCGGCGGTCGCAACAACCGTGGTCGGTTGACATCGCGACATATCGGCGGCGGGCACAAACAGAAGTATCGCAAAGTCGATTTTAAACGGCGGAAGTACGGTGTCGCGGCGGAAGTGATTGGGATTGAGTACGACCCGAATCGCTCGGCGCGCATAGCTCTCATCAAATATGCCGATGGCGAGCTAAGCTACATTCTGGCGCCGAGTGGACTTAAAATCGGAGCGACTGTTAACGCCGGAAATGATGTCGCGCCTGATTTGGGAAATTCGTTGCCGCTTCGCACAATTCCTCTAGGCACGAGTGTTCACAACATTGAATTGACTCCGGGACGCGGCGGCCAGGTCGCGCGCAGCGCCGGCCAACAGGCTACGCTTACTGCTCTTGAAGCCGATTACGCGCTGGTGAAAATGCCTTCGGGGGAGATTCGCCGGATTCACGGGAACTGCTTCGCGACGATTGGCCAGGTTGGCAACGTCGATCATATGAACGTGTCTAGCGGCAAAGCAGGACGTACTCGCTGGCAAGGCCGACGACCGCATGTGCGCGGCATGGTCATGAACCCGATCGATCACCCGATGGGCGGCGGCCAGGGCAAATCAAAGGGAGGCGGTGGTCGTCATCATCCTGTCAGTCCCTGGGGACAATTGGCGAAAGGTTTTAAGACGCGCTCCAAACATAAACCGAGTGACCGATTCATTTTGGAAAGGAAACGAGCGAAGAAGAAGTCGTGAACTAATCGACTTCTCACTTGCAATTTATGGCCAGATCATTGAAGAAAGGACCCTTCGTCGAATCGCATCTCCTTGAAAAGATCGATAAGATGAACGCGTCGGGCGTCAAGAAACCGATCAAGACCTGGTCGCGACGCTCGATGGTGACGCCGGACTTTGTCGGCCACACGTTTTTGGTGCACAACGGGAAAATATTTCATTCCGTTTTTGTCACCGAGAACATGGTCGGCCATAAGCTCGGCGAATTTTCGCCGACGCGCGTGTTTAGGAAACACGGTTCGCATACGGCGAAGGTGACCAAATAAGAAACAATTTTCGATTGCCGATTTCTGATTGCCAATTGAAGAGACGCGGCGACGGCCGTTTCAAATTGGGAATCGGCATTTTGCAGTTAGCGATAGGGTGCTTGATGGCTGCTTCGGCAGTGCAAGCGCAAGGGAACAGTTCTTTGTCAGAATCCAAAATTGAAGCGGTGACGCAGTTCGAGACGGCGGAGTCTGCGACAGAGGAAAACAAACAATTGCGCAGGCAATTGTCTGTTGCCCAGGAATCTGTGAAGGCGTTGACGAGCAGCCTGGCTGAATCGAATGCGCAGGCGGAAGAGTTGCGACGCAGGTACTCCGATCTGCAATTGCGAATGGAAGCGCTGGGCATGGCGTCGGCGAATAAAGACAGGTCAAAGCTGGAGCAGCGTTTGCTGGCGGCGGTGAGCGATCTTCAACTCGCGCAGAAAACACGCGATGACTTTCGCGACCAGATGCTGCGGCTGAATGAAGCGATCCTGCGGTACATTAAAACATCGCAAGGCGACGACGCGCAGGCGCGGATGGATGTTGAAACGCAATTGCGCAGCACGAACGAACTGGTCACGAAGTCAACGAATCCGCCAGAAGCGCCCGAGCCGAGTTTGATGGGCGGCAGCGTGGTTAGCGTGAAGGAGGAGTGGTCGTTTGTCGTCGGCAACCTTGGCGAAAAACAGGGAGTTAAGATCGGAATGCCAATGCGGGTGATGCGCGACGATCGAAAAATCGCGACGCTGCGGGTGGTGGATGTGCGGCAAAAAATCTGCGGCGCGGTGGTTCAGGAAATGGATTCGAAGAAAGAAAAAATTAAAGTGGGTGACCGTCTCCAGGTGGATGCGCAACCCGATGTGAGTTTGAGATAATGGAAGTTAGATCGACATACAAATATGCGCGGATTTCGCCATTTAAGGTGCGCGAAGTGACGCGTGAGATCCAGGGTCTGCCTGTCTCGGCGGCGCTCGACTTGCTAGCGTTTACACCGAAAAAGGCGGCGTTTCTGATTGCTAAAACGCTGAAGAGCGCAATTGCCAACGCGGAGAATAATGCGAACCTCAAACCTGATGGTTTGGTCGTGAAGGAAGCCACTGTCGGCGAAGGACCGACGTTGAAGCGTATCATGGCGCGTGCTCGTGGTAGCGCCAGCCAGATTTTGAAGCGCACCAGTCACATTCGCATTGTGCTTTCCGACGAGATTGTCATCGAGACGCGGGAAACACGAAAAGCGAAGCAAAAAGCGGAAAAGAAAGCGGCGAAGAAGGACGGTGCGGGCGAAGCGACGCAGGATGCGGCGACCGTCCCGGATCAAAAATCAGCGAAGCCAAAGCGGACTGCGAAGACGAGGAAAAAATCGAAGTAAATTTATGGGACAAAAAGTTAATCCAATCGGCTTTCGGTTGAGCGTGAATCGCGACTGGCGATCGCGCTGGTACGCTTCGCCACAGGAATTTCCCGCGTTTTTGCACAACGATCTAAAGATTCGCGATTATGTGAAGAAGAAGCTGCAATTTGCCGCGGTCGCGAAAATTGTGATCGAGCGGGCTTGGAATTCCATTCGCGTGACGATTCACACCGCGCGTCCTGGAATTGTGATCGGACGCAAAGGCGCGGAAATCGAGAAGATGACCGAAGAAATTTCCAAGATGGCCGACGGCAAACAGGTGAAGATCGATATCCAGGAAATTAAAACGCCAGAGATGGACGCGCAACTCGTTGCGGAAAACGTTGCGTTGCAGATTGAGCGGAGGATCGCTTATCGACGCGCGATGAAGAAAGCCGTGCAAACGGCAATGGATTTTGGCGCAGAGGGGATCAGACTACGTTGCTCGGGTCGACTGAATGGCGCTGAGATTTCCCGATCCGAATGGTACCGCGAGGGAAAAGTTCCACTGCACACGCTGCGTACGCCGATCGATTACGGTTTCGCTGAGGCCAACACGGTTTACGGAAAGATTGGTGTGAAATGTTGGATCTGTAGAAAAGAGGACCGGCCAGCCGAACCGCCTCCTGCTCCTGTCGCGCCACCACCGCCGCCACCCCAGCCAGCTGAAGTTTAGGAGGACTCTCTATGCCATTGATGCCAAAACGTGTGAAGTATCGGAAGGCCCAGCGTGGGAGTCGGAAGGGGACTGCTTCGCGCAACTTGAGGATCGATTTTGGCGAGTTTGGTTTGCAGACACTTGAGCGAGCGTGGATCACGAACACGCAACTTGAAGCCGCCCGTGTCGCGCTCACTCGCAACATGAAGCGCAAAGGAAAATTGTGGATTCGTGTTTTCCCGGATAAACCTGTTTCGGCGCGGCCACCGGAAACGCGTATGGGTAAGGGTAAAGGCCAGCCCGAGTTTTGGGTTGCCACCGTACGGCCTGGCAACATTTTGTTTGAGCTGGATGGCATACCGGAATCGGTCGCGCGTGAATCTCTGCGTCTTGCCGCCGACAAATTACCTGTGCGCACGAAATTTTTAACACGCCACCACGTCAGGGCTGCCTAACAACATGAAAATGAAAGAATTTAGTGAGCTGGCAATGGACGAGTTGCTGACCAAGCGACGCGACCTGCGTCAGGAAAGTCTGCATCTGCGTTTGCAACAGCAGAGCGGGCAACTCGAACAGCCAAGCAGACTGCGGTTAATTCGGCGCGATCTCGCCAGAATTGAGACAGAGCTATCGCAGCGCGGAAAAAAAACGCAGGAGAAATAGATTATGGCTGAGCAAGAATCTCCAACACCAACACCAACTCAGGCGGAAAAGGCAACTCGTGCCGCGCGCAAAACGCGGACCGGCGAGGTGGTTTCCAGCCGCATGAACAAGACGATCGTCGTGCGAACAGTCACGCGCGTACCACACGCGAAGTTTGGCAAGATCGTTAAGCAGATGAAAAAATTTTATGCACACGACGAACAGAACCAGGCGAAGCCCGGCGACACTGTTCGCATCATGGAAACGCGTCCAATGAGCAAACTGAAGCGATGGCGACTCGTGGAAGTCGTTCAGAAGTAAATTCCCATGGTGCAAATTCGATCCAGACTCGATGTGGCTGACAACACCGGCGCGCGCATGGCGACGATGATCGGTGTGATTGGCAAACAGACGCGTTACGCCGGTATCGGCGACGTGATCACTGCCAACGTGAAAGAAGCCAGCTCAACCGGAACTGTTAAAAAAGGCGAAGTGGTGCGGGCAGTGCTGGTTCGGACGAGACAGCCAATCCGCCGCGAAGACGGTTCGCTACTGCGCTTTGATAACAATGCGATTGTAATCATCGATAAGGATTTGAATCCCCGCGGCACCCGAATTTTCGGCCCGGTTGCACGCGAATTGCGTGAACGCAACTTTATGAAAATTGTATCGCTTGCTCCGGAAGTTTTATGAACCGCGTCAAGCATCACGTTAAAAAAGGCGATCAGGTCGAGGTGATTTCCGGGAACTTCCGTGGTTCTTCCGGACGAGTGCTTGCTGTCTTTGCAGGCAAGCAGCGCGTGCTCGTCGAAGGCGTTCGCATTATCAAGAAGCACCTGAGAAAATCGCAAGACAATCCGAGTGGGAAAATCGCGGAACGCGAGGGTCCGATTCATATTTCCAATGTGCGATTGCTCGAGCGGGAGAAACCGGAGAAGGGCTCAAAATCAGAAACAGGTAAAAAGGGTAAGCGCGCCGAGCGGAGCGAGGCTCCCAAGTAGGAGAGATTGCTTTCTATGGAAAACGAATTTCGTCGTCACTACAAAGAGCACGTCATGTCGGCACTGCAGAAACTCCACGGCTACAAAAACGTCCATCAGATTCCAAAGGTCGAGAAGGTGGTGATTAACACCTCAGTCGGCTCGCAGTCCGACGTTAAGCAAGCGCTGGAAGAAGCCAAAGCGGAGCTTGCGTTGATTACCGGACAGCGGCCTATGGAGACGCTGGCGAAGAAAAGCATTTCCAATTTTAAATTGCGCAAAGATCAAGCCATCGGAGCAAAGGTCACGTTGCGCGGCGAGCGGATGTACGAATTTCTTGAACGCTTCATCAAGGCTGCGCTGCCGCGTATTCGCGATTTCCGCGGCGTATCACCGCGCTGCTTCGACAAGAACGGCAATTACACACTCGGCATCTCCGACCAGTCGATTTTCCCCGAAGTAGAACTCGACAAAATCAAGCGCAACATCGGATTTGATGTTACAATTGTCACCACGGCGCGAACGGACGAGGAAGCTAAATCGCTGTTGAGCGAAATGGGCATGCCGTTTAGCGACCGGGCAAAGAAGCCCGCCGCGCAAGCCGCCTGATTTTTTATGAGCACTGTTACAGACCCTATTGCTGATTTTCTCGCGCGCGTCCGCAACGGCGTGCGTGCACAAAAGCCGGAGGTGCTCATTCCGTACTCGAAGATCAAAGCCGAAATCGCGCGGATCTTCAAAGAGGAAGGGTACATCTCGGATTACTCGGTCGATACGACCGGCGCGTATCCGCGAATCAAGGTCGTTAATAAACTTGTGGATCGATCGAGCGCGATTGCAGGACTGAAGCGAGTCAGTCGCCCGGGGTTACGCCGTTACGTCGGCGCGGATGAAATCCCGCGGGTCCTTGGCGGAATGGGTCTGGCGATCCTTTCCACTTCGCGAGGTATTTTATCGGGACGCGAAGCAAGAAAGCAAAAGGTCGGCGGCGAATTGCTGGCCTACGTCTGGTGACCATTTTTAAAGAATCAAAAGCTCATGTCACGAATCGGAAATAAAGCGGTCGAAATTCCCGACAAGGTTAAGGTGAACGTCGGCGACGGCGGACAGGTGTCGGTAGAAGGACCGAAGGGAAAACTGCAGTGGACGCTTCCCCGCGAAATCAGTGCGAGCGTACAAGACAACCGCGTATCGGTAGTGCGGGACGCGGAAACGCGTAGCGCGAAAGCGTTGCACGGACTTTCGCGCAGTCTGGTGTACAACATGGTTCAGGGAGTCAGCGAAGGTTTCACCAAGCAACTGGAGATCGAAGGCGTCGGTTTCAGAGCGGCCGTTCAGGGTTCGAACCTCAACTTGAGCCTCGGGTTCTCGCATCCGGTTACGTTTGCCATCCCGAAAGACATCAAGATCACCGTGGCCGACAACACCAAAATCACCATTCAAGGCGTCGATAAAAAATTAGTGGGTCAGGTTGCAGCCGATATCCGGGGTTTTTATCCGCCGGAACCTTACAAGGGCAAAGGTGTTCGGTATGCCGGCGAACAGATTCGTCGCAAGGAAGGCAAGACCGTTCAATAACATGGCGACGTTTCGTAAGGCAGCGCAGCAGCGCATTCATCGGAGGATCAGGAAAAAAGTCGCAGGCACCGCCGAACGGCCGCGCCTGGCAGTCCATTTTTCCGGGAAGCATGTTTATGCCCAGGTCATCGATGATGATGCGGGACGCACGATCGCTGCTGCGTCGACTGCTGAGCGTTCGCTGCTTGGCGAAAACAAGGCGCATGCAAATCGAGTTGCGGCGGAACTAGTCGGCAAGGCAATCGCAGAACGCTCACTCGCGAAGAAGCTCGACCGGGTTGTTTTTGATCGGGGCGGATTCCTTTACCACGGCAAGATGAAGACACTCGCCGATGCGGCGCGCGCGGGCGGTTTAAAGTTTTAATTCATGAATCAGAGAACCTCAGGAAGACGACCAGACCGTAGGCAAGAGAAGGCATCAACCGCAAAGGGTGACACGAGTGAGAAGGTCGTGTTCATAAATCGTTGCGCGAAAGTGGTGAAGGGCGGCCGGCGTTTCAGCTTCAGTGCCTTGATTGTTGCCGGCGACCACGATGGCCGCGTGGGATACGGATTTGGTAAGGCCAACGAAGTTTCCGAGGCTATTCGAAAAGCTTCTGAGGCGGCACGCAAAGGAATGGAAAAAGTTTCATTGAACGAAAACACCATCCCGCACGAAGTAATCGGTGAGTTCGATGGGGCGCGAGTGCTGCTGCGGCCTGCATCGCCCGGAACGGGGATCATCGCTGGCGGTGGCGTGCGAGCTGTTGCGGAAGCGGCAGGCATTCGCGACGTGCTCGCGAAATCGCTGGGCTCAAGCAATCACGCCAACGTGGTCAAAGCGACGATCGCCGCACTGCGATCACTTCGCCGCAAGGATCAAATCTTTAAATTACGCGGGATTTTGTCTCGCGATGGAAGAGGTGAGTCACATGATGCGGCTGCATAATTTGCGACCGCGCCCGGGCTCGCGTCACCGTGTTAAGCGGCTTGGTTGCGGTGAAAGCTCAGGGCACGGGAAAACCAGCGGCAAGGGGCATAAAGGCCAGAAAGCGCGCTCGGGCGGGAGCATTCGCCTCGGCTTTGAAGGCGGACAAATGCCGCTTATTCGACGATTGCCGAAGCGCGGATTTAATAACGCCGCGTTTCACAAGCATTTCGCCATTGTGAACGTGAGTGACCTGAATGCGTTTGAGGCCGGCACAGTCGTAAATGAACAATTATTGCGCAAATCGAACCTCATCCGTGGTCATTTTGTCGGCATCAAAATCCTCGGCGACGGCGAACTGAAGCACGACCTCAAAGTGGAAGTGGATAAGATCAGTCCCACCGCGCGGGAAAAAATTGAAAAGGCTGGTGGAACCGTCACGGTGCGTGAAACGCGCAGCGTTGGAAAAAATCAAGCCGACGTTGCTTCGTCGGAAGCGGAGGCGGGCGCGGCGGTCGCGACAGCTAAGCCGCGGGTAAGAAAAACGAAATCGCGCAAGAACAAAAGTGAATGATTTCGGCGTTTTTAAATAGCGTCAAGATACCAGAGCTGCGCCGGCGCATTTTCTTTACGCTGGCCGTGATTGTCGTTGTGCGTTTGGGAGCTGCGATCACGACACCGGGCGTGAATCAGGGCGTTTTGCAAGAATGGTTTCGCACTTCGCTCAGCCAGCGCACCGGAGGGGGTCTAGCCGCGCTGTTTAATTTGTTTAGTGGCGGGGCGCTGGAAAACTGCGCGATCTTTTCTCTCGGCATCATGCCGTACATCAGCGCGTCAATCATGATGCAGCTGCTGACTGCAGTGATTCCGCAACTCGGCAGGCTGGCACGCGAAGATGGCGGGCGCCAGAAGATCATGCAGTTGACGCGCTACACGACATTGGTGCTGTGCGTGTTCCAGGGTTATTTGCTGGCGCTTTCCTTTCAGCACCCGGAATCGTATCACACGATGCTGCCCGGAATTACTGACACAATCAGGCAACTTGGAGTTCCGCTGGTGGACGATCTTGGTTGGAAATTTCGCATCGTTACCGTGGTCTCCCTAACGACTGGCACGCTGGTGTTGATGTGGTTGGGGGATCAAATCACCGAGCGCGGTATCGGTAACGGCATCTCTCTTATCATCACGATAGGAATTGTTGCGCGGTTGCCCGCTGCGCTGGTGCAAGCCTGGAAGACTTTTGTTCCAACGGGGCAGGGAGCGAGCCAGGTGAACCCGATGGTGCTGGTGCTGCTTGTGGTGGTCCTCATCTTTGTCATCGCCGCAGTGATCGCGATTACGCAAGGCGTCCGTAAAATCACTGTGCAGTACGCGAAACGCGTGGTGGGGCGGAAAATGTACGGCGGCCAAACGCAATACATGCCTTTGAAAGTGAATTATGCGGGCGTGATGCCGATCATCTTTGCATGGGCGCTGCTTTTGTTCCCTGCAACAATCGTGAGCTACGGCTTTAAGAACAGTCCCACTGCGAATCGCATTGCTGCAGCGCTTTCGACCGGGTGGCCGCATTATCTCGCCCTTGCGGCAATGATTTTCTTCTTCAGTTACTTCTGGGTCGCTACGCAGTTTCAACCTACTCAAATCGCGGACGATCTGAAAAAATACGGAGGTTACATCCCGGGTGTGCGACCAGGAAAACCGACGGCCGACTTTCTCGATTACACCATGACGCGTCTGACTTTTGCCGGCGCAATCTTTTTAACGCTGATCGCGGTCTTCCCCAGCTTGCTTAGCCAATGGTTGAACGTGCCGGTAATCACGGCGCAGTTCTTCGGCGGCACGAGCCTGTTGATCATTGTTGGCGTAATGCTCGATACCATGCGTCAAGTGGAGACCCATCTGATCCAGCGGCATTACGACGGATTTTTGCGCAAGGGCCGAATCCGCGGGCGCTCATTTGATCGCGCTGCCTACGCGCGCGGCGAAGCGGTGGGTAGTGGCACCCTGATCTGGTTTGGTGTGGGTATTGCCGTGCTCGTGATTGCTGGCGTCGCGATTTTCCTTTACGGGCGATAGGTGAAAAGGCGGCTTGTTCTTCTCGGTCCGCCGGGTTCCGGCAAAGGAACCCAGGCGGAAATGATCACACGGCACTTCGGCATTCCGGTGACTTCACCGGGCGCGATTTTGCGGCGTGAACGCGATTTAGGCACACCGCTGGGGCAGGAGACTGCCGAAGCGCTCCGGAGCGGCGGACTCGTCTCGGACAAGATCATTATTGAACTAATCGAGGACTGGCTGCGTTTGCATGGCGGCCATGGGTTCGTCTTCGACGGATTTCCCCGGACGTTGCCGCAGGCTGAAAGCTTGATGTCGATGTTGACGAAGTTACGCACAGCGTTGGATCTGGCGATCTGGTTGGAAGTATCGGAAGAGACTGTGCGCGATCGTATCACCGGTCGGCTTCAATGCGGCGAGTGCGGTTTTACGACGAGTTCCTCGAGTGCACAGTTCGCTAACCGCCCTGTGTGTCCGTATTGCGACGGGCGATTGGAGCGCCGTAATGACGATGATCTGGACGTGTTGCAAACGCGTTTGCAAGAGTTCCGCACGAAAACCGAACCCTTGGGAGCTTTCTACAAAAAGATGTCGATCCTACATCGAATTGATGGCAACCGCGATCGGGATGCGGTCTTCGCCGATATCTCGCGATTGATTGAAGACAAGACGGCGAAATGATCCCGATCAAGAACGCGAAAGAAGTAGAAAAAATGCGGCAGGCGTGCCGCACCGCCAGCGAGATACTCGACCGTGTGAGCGATCTGATTCGCCCCGGAATTACAACGAAGGAAGTCGATCAGGAAGCTGCGGACTTCATGAAGGATGCTGGGGTAAAAAGCGCGTTTCTGGGTTATCGGCTGGGGCATCGCGTTTTTCCGGGGAACATATGCATCTCGCTTAATGACGAAGTGGTTCACGGTATTGGGAGCCAGCGGCGCATTCAGTACGGCGATGTCGTGAAGCTCGACATCGGCATAATCCAGGATGGTTGGGTTGGCGATAACGCCACGACTGTTCCGGTAGGAGTCATCGACGAGCGCACGGACGAGTTGCTGCGTGCGACCGAAAATGCTCTAGCGCGCGCGATCAGCGTTGCACATGAAGGCCGGCGCGTGGGAGACATCTGCGCGGAAATTGAGGACGAAGCGCGCCGCTACGGTTTTTCGGTCGTGCGCGAATTTGTTGGGCACGGCGTCGGGCGCAAAATGCATGAGGAACCCCAAATCCCCAATTACGGCAAGCGCGGCAGCGGGCCAAAATTAAAGGCGGGGATGACGCTCGCGATTGAGCCGATGATTAACATCGGCACGTCCGATGTCCGATTGCTCGACGACGGCTGGACAGTGTGCACCGCGGATGGACTGGCGTCGGCGCACTTCGAGCATACGGTTCTAATTAC
>JBJMXF010000079.1:0-9116 GCA_045809725.1 Candidatus Udaeobacter sp.
TCGGCTTCATGAATTGTCCTAGTCGGCAGAGCTCTCAATAGATCAATCGTTCCTGTATCATCTCTGAGTAGATCGTTTTCAACGGTAACAGAATACGCGACCTCCGTTACAGGTTGTCGACTGCAAAGATCGCTATCGATGAGGCCGCAGTACTCCCATGACTGCTGTGCGGATTTGTGCATCCAATCATCTTCGCGCGACGGTATAGGGTCATCCTCAGCTCTACAGACAACCGAGAGATAACCCGACTCCACATTCGTCACGTACCTCACAGCGGATTTGATATCCCGATGCGGGATGTATAGGCAATCAATCGGAGCCAACCTCAGATATCTAAGGAGATAGTCCAGAGTGGGGACCGACATATACCAGAAAGTGTTTATTTCGTCTTGTAGACGGCCGGCATTGTTGAACTGCATCGTACAGGCGTCATCGATGATAACGTTGGTTGATACGATCATCAGCCCATTCCTCTTCAACAGAGCGCGAACTCCAGCCAGTACCATGAGCGGTGAAAATACGTGATACAGCACTCCGGAAAGATTGATGACATCAAAACTGGGCGTTCGCAATTTTCTAAGTTTGTTGGTTAGATCATACATCAAACCAATCTGTTGGAATTCGAAGCTGGTTTTGTAGTAATAGCGAAGTGCCGCCATTTTTTCACAGCAATGATCGATGGCGTCTGTTGCTAGCACTGTTTTGGCGCCTTGCCGGCACATTACAACAGGTATCAATCCTTCCATCGATCCGACATCGAGGCAGGTAGTCCCACGTAGGTCGCAGTTCCGTAACAAGATTCTCGGCAACATGGGGAAATTAACGGGATATTGGCCTTTGGTGACTAAGCCCGGCATCAGTTCCACACTGTAGTACCACCATCCCCTGAAAAGATTTGTCTCTGCCAGCTCTTCGGCAGTGTCGGGAAACCGCTGCCGAGACAGACGTTGACGAATACGCCGTGGAATTACCTTCATCAGCCAAATAAGTATTATTGCGAAGCCAAAATGGGTCCGGCGAGGTTTCCGCTTCTAAGGGTATATTAGCCGATGAATGCTCAGCGAATCTTTCTCTGCCCACGCCGCCGCAGTTTCCGCAATGTAAGCATTCGCCTTTGCATACGTGAATCAGACCCACCGTCTTCTACAGCCGGTCTCCTCGTCTTTGGCGGAAAATCATGCTCTTAAAGCCCACACCGAAGGCAAGGACTTGTTTGAACCTCGCAAAGGATAACCCACACATCGAGCAGATAACCAGGCAAATTGTCTTAGCGGAGCAATTTTGTTTTAGCAAACTTACTTTCCATCGTAGCGGAATGCGACAATCAGCCTCGTACAAACGCCAAACGGCCTCATCCAGCGCCAAAGCGAGGTCTCTTCGTTGTTCTGCACCCGGGGCATGCAGCAGAAAATCAACATGCGTCAGTAATGGAATGAGTGGAAAGTCCGCGTAGAACGCTAGATCAGGCGTTGTAATAGATTCACCACCCCCCTCATAATCTGCAATCCGAAGAGGAATGTAGCGCTTGCGGATACCTCGATCGTTAAAGCAGCGAATGTTAAATTCCCAGTCCGACAGCAACCGGTATTTGGTATTGTAAGAGCCTAGTCGCTCGAACACCGAACGCTGATAGAAAATGGCTTGGTGACAGATATTGCGGCGAAGTAACTTGAAGTGGTCAAAGCGTCCATCGTAAGGCCGGCTTTCGTGTAACAAAGTCACATTTCCATAGATGAGCGTTGGTCGCGAGGTTCGAGCTTGGCCGCGCAATTTTGTGATCTCGGCAGCTATCGCTTCCAAGACCCCGGGCAGCAATCGGTCACCTGCGCCAAGAAAATAGAGAAACTCGCCACTAGCTAGCCGGATGCCTTTGTTCATCGCATCGTAGATCCCCTCGTCCGGTTCTGAGAGGTAGCGCAAAGCGGGACCTTGCGCGCGTAGATACGCCAGTGTGTCGTCGGTCGAGCCGCCGTCGACGACAAGATATTCGTATAGCTCTTGTCGTTGCGACAAGACCGAAGCGACCGTGGCTGCGATTTTTGCTCCACTGTTAAAGGTCGGAGTGATGACCGATAGTAGCGGCGGGTATGACGCACACCTGGATATACTGCCATGCACCGTCATCAGACTATCCATCTGCGACAAGTAGTTCCCGGTCAGAGAACGTCTGCGAAGATCGTTTCAATTCGCCGAGGTAAAAAAGCGATGTTATTGAGATTTGGCAGACAAAACTGATGTTAGACGAGAGAGACATGGAGAAGTTGATTCCGGCCAAACGCTAGCGTTGATTAAGGGTACTGCTCACGACGGATAGACGATGGAACTACTCGCAATATTAAGGCCCAAATCTTCCGGGCGATACGAAAGATCGCTGGATGGTGATACTGGAAGACTGTGATCCGATTACGGCGAATCATTCTCGCGGAACGAAATGGCATTGGCTCCTCACGCTGTAGTCGTTCAGACATTCGAAAATATTTTCTGGTGGCATAAAGGATTTCCTCGCCATTTACGAACCGACTGTGCCCGTAACTTAAGCGGTTTGTCGCCAAATAATCATTTTCTAGCAGGCGATCACGGTACTCGCGAAGGAGCCCGAGAAGGGGCCGATTTTTCGCGATTAATGGCCGCGTGCAATTTCGTGAAAGTACCTCGGCATTTTCTGGATTGAAGGCGCTGAAATGAAAGAAATAAAGCGGCTGGTTGTTTGAAAACCACTCACCATTCGCAAAACTAATAGTTCGGCTGTGAATATTCCAATAAGCAACATTATAGCCCGGTCCGCGCTCCAGGTAGACTCCTTCAAATAGGAGAGGAGCGACATCAACAACCTTTTGGTCGACAAAGTGAGCCGTCGAGCCGTCTCTTGTACATCGCCTCCTAATTTCCTGTTCCCACCAATCCAAGAACCGCATTCCTTCTGCAGAATTCCTACAGCCAACGAAGCCGAGGTTGTACAACCCACAAGCCAGAATAACCATAATATCCGGCTGGTACCCATCGTCGGGGAAGTCAGCATCCAGATGTGGTGTGAGAATCACATTGCAGTTGTTCAGCTTTTCAAAAACTTGGTCTAACGCATTCAGAACGAGTATGTCGGGGTCCAAATAGATAAGTTTCGAAAGGTCACAATTTTTGAAAAGCCACTTTAGAAAGTGCGGCTTCACCACCGTTGCTAACTCTACGACGTCATAGCTAAAGCGAAGAAGATCGAGGCCGTTGAGGCCGATTTCTTCGAGCGAAATCGCCTGGAATGATTCGTCAGAAGCGACAAAAGCACCTCGGTAGTCATCGATAAAAAGGACATATCTCGGCACGTCTGGATGGAATCTACGGAGCGACGAGCAGAGCGTACGCGCACTCGCCAGATAGTTAGTAGCGATAATAGTGCAAAAAGCGTGCTGAGCATTCATCGTTGCAAGGCGGGGTCGAGACTCAACTCAAGACCGATAACAAAAGATGTCCACATTCAATCCAACAGTTAATGCCGGCGCGAATACCGCCGAGGAAAAGTGCTGAGGCATATTCCTGGCGCGAGTGCATAACTCGCTGATTGTCTTTCGTTCTTACTTGAACCGCAGTCCGACCACGAAAGCGCGCCCAGCGCGGTTTAAGAGCGCGGCCAACTCATGCGAGTGGGTCATCTCGGACTTCGCGAAGTTCACGTTCCTCCGCTTTTGAAAATCAAACCTTGGCCTGTAGGTAACACCAGAACCTGAACGCTGCGGTCTCGGGCGAAATCATCAAATGCCTTTTGCTGTTCACAATGAAGGAGGCTGCCATAGTCATCTAGTATCATCACTCCGCCCGGGCACATTCGCGGCCAAAAATATTCGGCAGCCCTGATTTCAGGTATCGTGCAGTTCATGTCGAGCGATAAGAATGCAACACGGTTTATCTGAACACTCGACAGAACATCCGGGACGCTACCCTGCACGATCTTTACATTTTTGAACCGTGCAAAAGTCTTTTCGACAATTTTCGCAGAGTTATCATTGTAATAGGAATAAGCACTCAGAATGCCTTTCTTTTTTTCCTCTTCAGATAGATAGGTCGGAACCAATCCGCTAAACGTGTCGATTAGATAGAATTGCTTATTCAACCGCTCAAAGCCGGTATAATCAATGATTGCGCGGGCGAGGCCGCCTCGGTTTACTCCACATTCCACGAAGTCGCCGTCGAGTTTTGAGGCATATGCCGCTGCCCAACAGGCGATGTAGGCGCGCCAGCGAATTGAAAGGCCATGCCAGGAATTAGTTTGCGCGCCGAAGTTGTAGGCGCGCTGAAAATTCTCCTCATTCAGAAAAGGCGCGGCATTAAGAGTAAAAAGGTTATCCTCGCTGTATTGAAGTGCTTGTCTTCGGATCCAGACGTAATCCTGGTGATCAAAAACATCCTGGCCGTGTTGAACTCCTTGTCTTGGACGCCAGACGTAGTCTTCATAACGGCGAAAATAATGCAGTCGAACGCGGAGAGAAGGCGGCACGACAGCCCTAACGATGTTTTTCAGCCGCCAAGCCAACGACATTGCGCGGGAAGCAAATAACCGACAGCGGAGAGTTTTGCAAATCGCAAAGCGCACCAGACCCGCAATATGGCAACGCGACTAACTGGTCTTAACCTCGCCAATACCGCAGAGAAATTGTGATACTCTCAGGAGCCATTTGGCAAGCATATCGGGAGTGTCATCCGCGCATGCGGTAAACGCCAATCCCAAATCCCGGCTCGTCGTTGGCAACGCGTTCGTCAGTCGCGTGCTCGACGGTGAACTCTCGCCAAAACTGCGCGACTCCCTTCGTCCGCTCTGATGGATTCTGAGAGATGTCGGCAAACGCGATAAGTCTGCCGGGAGCGACAAAAGGCGAGTACATCTTGAAGTCTCGCCGTACGCCTTCGCATGACCGGTCGCCATGAATGAAGAGAAAATCCACCGCACGACCGTCCAGCAAGGTCGCAATGCGCTGCCGCGTGGTTTCGCTGTGAGAGTCGCTGTCCATCAGCAAAGTGACGCGTTGCGAGCCTACCGCGAATGCCCGGCGCACGAGGGAAAATGGCGACCACATGCCTAAACGGCCGACTGGCCTGGTGTCGATTGCCAACAGATGCGCGTCGGGAGCAGCAGCGCGCGACCATAGGAAGAACGTGCCGCCGAGGTCCAGTCCGATCTCGAGCACGACATGTGGTCGTCGTGCGCGGACGAGCTCGAACAGCCAACGGATCTCCTCGCGCTTCTGCGCGATTCCGAGTTCCGCGTCAGCGAATGCATAGGCGTTGTCGAACGTTAGGTCTTGCGAGACTGTGCGGACCCGACGCAGCTGCTTGAGCGCCTCGGCGTAACGTACGACACGTCGAATAATTCCGTCGGTTTTTGCGCGCAACTCGGCAAGTAACACGCGCCACCGAATGGCCGCGAATCCATTTGCCCTGAGAAACCTTGCCATCGCAGATTTTGCGGCGGCTTTCCCGTATTGTTCACGAATGAACAAATACGCGTTCTCTGCGTCGGCGCTCGTTAACACCGATTCTTCATGAAACTGCCGACGAGCTGCCGGATGCGATTCCGACAACCACTTCTCGAGACAGTTAATAACACGGTCATCGTTAGGCTCCGCCATTTCTATAACCATGCTTTCATCGAGTCCTGAACGCCTGAAATCCATAGCTACTGATCCCCATCGGAACATTCCGTTTGGTTTCGTAAGAATTTGTAACATCGGCAATACCTTCCCTGCCGTCGATGTGGTCAACCACGTAATTCCGCTGTTACAACCTACTAGTCCGGTGCAATAACCGGCCAAGCCGGCATTTTCCCGGTACGTGAGGCAAGATGCATCGACTACTTGAGAAGATGGTCGGACAAGAGATTCGCTTGAGCTGATCAAAAAAACCACCTCTGGATGCTGTTTTGCCAGTATGTGTGCCAGTGCTTCAGCCCTGACTGGCGTCATAGGTGATTGTCTGCTCCCAGGGCCGCATTCAAACAAAAACACATGTTGAAATTCACTAAGGCGATGCTTCACGCTGAACTCCGCAACATTCCGGTTCTCTGCTTGTGTCAGGAACAGCTCTGGCAAATGCGGCCCTGTTATAGGCTCGCCATATGCGCCATAGATGGTGGTACGGATTAGTCCGTCGTAGTATTGAATGTTGTCCGGAAAGATTTGTGTAAAATAGGCTTCTTCAAGATTTCCACTGCGAAGCCGATCACTCACCCAGGTTTTCGCCTTCTCCCAGCCGGATGAAAATGCTTCGTCCCTACTGCTTAGGACTATTTTGTGGATGGCATCTACATTCGGGTTTCCGTCAAGTATGGAAGCGAACTTGTCTCCAATCACCCACGTTAAATGGCATCCGGGATGATCGCGCTTGATTTGCCGTGCAACGAGAGTTGCAAAAAGGCAATCTCCATAGGCGGACAACTGAACTAACGCAACCCTCATAGCTGCGACTCCGCTAAGCTCCATCGGTCTTCTGTTCGGAGACTTCACAGCGCTGTGCTGCCTCTGCCATCATCATCGCGGCGAGCCCGCAAAATGTGCATTCAGGTTTCCAACCCAAGCTGAAGAGCTTAGCCGGATCGCTCACCAGCCGGCGATAGGGACTTGCATAAGTCTGGTCGGTCTCTGTGTAATCGTTCCAATCGAGGCCTATCTTACGGAAGCATGCTTCGATCCAATCCCTTACAGCATGGCTCTGACCGCATCCTACAACACATTCAAATATTTCGTCTTGCCGAATCAATAGCCACATTGCGGCAGCCACATCGCCGGCGAAGTTAAACTCCTTTTCAGCATCCAAGTCACCGATGAGCAGTTTTTCCTTGCTACCATTTGCAGCGCGGGCGGCGGCCACGGCGATTTTCATGTTGAGGTGACGATTGCTGCGGAATGGGCTGTCATGATTGAACAGATAGGTGAAGTAAATTTTCAGACCCCTCCGCCGGAAATAGCGGGCGGCAAACAGCGAGGAGTTCCTTGAAACGACATAAGGGCTGGAGTGGTCGAGCGGAGATTCTTCGTTTAATGGAAGCCCCTTGTTGACGAACTGCAGACCGCTCCCGGCTAAAAGGACTTTCGCTTTCGGGGCGAGCCGATCCACAGCGTCGAGGATGGCAAGTGTGCCCGTAGCAATCGCCTCATGATTCTCGAAGAGCACGTCGTGTCGCGTAGTCGAGTTAGCCGCGAGGTGAAAGACGTAATCGGGCTTATGTTTCCGAATTAGAGCCTCGACTTGGTCGCGCTTTGCCACGTCACCCACGATCCAACGACCACCACCATCCGATCGTGAAATGCCGACGACCTTGATCCCTTGCCGACCAAGCAGGTCGCTCAGGTAAAAACCGTCTTGTCCGCTGATTCCAAAAACGAGGGCATTCACAAGGTTAGTAGTGGAACTAACATCTCCTTCAAGATCGGTTTTCTCCCAGAGCAAGTCCTGGCAACGGTCTCTTCCGCATCAAAGCGGTTGAGCTGGCACTTCTCGAATAGGTAGTGGCAGGGGCTTCTCGGTGGTTTTGTGCACAATCTCTATGTTAGGTAAGGGGAATATTAACCCGACACCTCGCGCCAGCGTGTCGCTTTCGCGGCGCACGAACTCCTCCTTAAAATGCCAGGGCAGGACCAGGTAATAATCCGGATTCATCGCGCGTGACTCCGCTTCACTGACAATAGGAATGTCAGTGCCCAATGTTCTGGCGCCGTATTTATCCGGGTTGCGCTCGGCGGCTACGTCCACCAGGCGCTTATCAATGCCACACCATTGGAGGATCGTGTTGCCTTTCGTCGAGGCGCCATAGATGTGAATTCGTTTCCCTTGTTTCTTGAGTTCTTTTAGAACTTTAATGAGTTCTTCGCGATGGATATTGATGCGGTCCTGGAAATGTTTGTATGGCTTGTCCGTGTCCAACTCCAGATCAAACTCTTGCTGTCGCATCGTTTTGATGTTTTGCAGGAACTCATCATTTCTATAACAAAAGTTTTCCGCGTGCGTCGCGTAACACCGCAGACTGCCGCCATTGATGTTATTAAGTGAGACGTTGAACACCTTCATACCGGCTTCCTTAAGGATGTGCTCTATGTTAGCAAGGCTGTAGTATTCCAGGTGTTCGTGACAAATGGTGTCATAGGAATTCATCTGTAACATCATTGGCATGTAAGACATTTCAAAGATCCACACACCTTCGAGCGCTAGCACTGACTTAATCCCACGAGTGAAAGCAACCGGATCCTCTAAATCATAAAACATAGCGATCGAGGTGATGACGTCGCAGCCGCGATTACCAAGCCGTTTAACCAGCTCTGCCGATGGAAAAATGTCCTGAATGACGGTGACGTCACCGCCGATCTCCCGGGTCACGTCGGAGGGATCGACACCGAACTTTTGAAAATCGGCCGGATAACAGCTCAGCAGTGTGCCGTCATTGCAGCCGACATCGAGCACTCGAGTACCCGGCCTGCCGATCAGCGCGGTAGCCTCTTCGGCTATGGTCCGCAAATGGTTGCGCATGGTATCATTCGTACCCGAGCGATACCAATAGGCGGAGTAGAGGATCTCAGGCGGCACTGTGTGCTCCATCTGTAACAGCCCGCAGGCGTGTTCGTCCCTGGTAGGATCACAGCGCACAAGAGTGCAAGGGATCCGGCGCGTGGGTGGAAGTTCTTTGCCGGGCTTTACAAAGGAACCCTGGAGATATTGCTCCCCGAGGTCGATGACTTTCGTCAGCGCGGATGAGCCACACACTCGACAAGTGCTTCGATGGATCAGGTGCATGGATTAGTCGTTGATGGCGTTGGATTGCAACTGCTCGACTGCTGCGCGGAGTTGCCGGTCAATTTCGTCAATGCACTGGGTCCGCTCGAGGTTAAGCACTGCCAACTGTTTGATAATCCCGTCCCTAGCGTCAGGCGGTACTTTTTCGATTTCGTAACTTTTGTCTACCTCGTGCCACAGCCTGCAATTGACCTCGGCCAGCTGAGAAAAAACCGTGCCGATACTGCCTGTGACTTCCGGGACCGCGTTGCCTTCTTTTCGATAAACCTTGTTGGCCGCAAAAGTTAGCCGCTCCACCGGGATGCGACCGCTGGCGGCATCTGCGATGAATGCATCGATCTCCTCCC
>JBJMXF010000080.1:0-3466 GCA_045809725.1 Candidatus Udaeobacter sp.
GACGCTCGCGCAAATCTTCACCTCATCGAAGACAAATATCGGCTTTGGCAGGAGAACCCTGACTCAGTTGATTCGGGGTGGTCTGCCTTTTTTGAAGGATTTGAACTGGGAAATCTTCCGGAGCGCAACGGGGCAGTGCAACTCGATGTCGAAGCTCGCGAAGCAGCATTACAAACGCGCGTCGATGGATTGGTTTACGGTTATTGCTCGCTGGGCCACACGATCGCGCGGATAGATCCGCTCGCAGAGACGCGCCCGCGAAATCCACTGCTTCGTTTGAGCGAGTTTGAGTTCACCGACTCCGATCTCGATCTCCGCGTTTCATCCAAGTTCTTCCTCAATAATCAGCGGATGACGTTGCGCGAGATGGTCGCGGGCCTCGACAGAATCTATGCCGACTCGATCGGATCCGAGTTCATGCATATTCAGGACCCGCACGTCCGTGAATGGATCCGCCGGCGACTGGAAACGCGACCCGACAAACATTCAACGCCTCGTGCGGTTCAAGTCGCGCTGTTGCGTGCGCTGCTTGAAGCCGAGTCGTTCGAGATTTTTCTACATACCCGCTACGTCGGACAAAAACGCTTCTCGTTACAGGGAGCGGAGACGCTGCTAGTCGCTTTGGAGACAATTCTGCACAAATGCCCGAAAGGCGGCGTTGAAGAGATTTGCATGGGCATGGCGCATCGCGGACGACTTAATGTACTTGCAAACTTTCTGCGCAAGTCGCTGAAGGTCATCTTTACCGAGTTCAGCGAAAATTACATTCCCGAACTCGTCGCCGGCGATGGGGACGTGAAATATCATCTCGGTTATGATGCCGTGCGCAGGCTGACGTCGGGCGACGAAATTGAAATTCGACTCTCATCGAACCCGAGCCATTTGGAAGCCGTCGATCCAGTGGTCGAAGGTAAAGCGCGCGCCCGGCAACGAATACGCGGCGATACCGAGCACCGGAAAAAAGTGTTGCCGCTGCTCGTGCACGGCGATGCGGCATTCATTGCGCAAGGGGTTGTAGCCGAGACGCTGAATTTGTCGCAGTTACACGGTTACAGCACGGGCGGCACTATCCACGTCGTGGTCAACAATCAAATCGGCTTCACTACGCTTCCCAAAGATGCGAGATCGTCGCGTTACGCCACAGATATCGCCAAAATGATTGAAGCGCCGATTTTCCATGTCAACGGCGATGACCCGCTCGCGGTAGCCTTTGTCAGCGACTTGGCGTTCGATTTCCGCCAGCAATTCGGACGCGACGTGGTGATCGACTTGTATTGCTATCGGCGCTATGGCCACAACGAAGGCGACGAACCGTCGTTCACCCAGCCCGATCTCTACGCAAAGATCCAAAAACGTCCGTCTGTGACTCAGCTTTATAAACACGAGTTGCTCAGCGCCGGAACGCTCAGCGAAGACGACGCTGTTTCGCTCGAGACCGAGTTCGCGCTGCGACTGGAGATGACGCGGGATGAAGTGAATGCGATCGAAAAACGCAGGGCGAACCAGAAAGCCAAATTCAGAGAATCAACTGCGATCTTTCAACCTGAATACACGAGCGAGTCTGAACCGACGGCTATCAGCGAGAAAACTCTGAAAACCATTGTCGAAGGTCTGACCCGTGTCCCGGACGGTTTTGAGGTTCAGTCAAAGATACGACGCATCGTGATCGACCATCAGCGACAGGTCTTTGAGGATGGCGGGCCGTATGAATGGCATTTTGCCGAAGCGCTGGCATTTGGATCGCTGCTTCTGGAGGGAATTCCTGTTCGATTATCCGGTCAGGACAGTTCTCGCGGCACCTTTAGCACAAGGCACTCCGTGCTTTACGATGCGAAAACGGGCAAACCCTACGTGCCGTTGATGCACTTGGCTGAAAAACAGGCGCGCATCTGCATTTACAACAGTCCGCTCTCTGAGGCTGCTGTGCTCGGCTTCGATTACGGCTACTCACTTGAGTACCCAAAAATGCTTTGCCTGTGGGAAGCGCAATTCGGCGATTTCATGAATGGCGCGCAGACCATCATCGATCAATTCATTGTGTCAGCGGAATCGAAGTGGCAACGGCCCAGTGGAATTGTGCTGTTACTTCCGCACGGCTATGAAGGGCAGGGGCCGGAACATTCCAGTGCGCGTATTGAGCGCTTCCTCCAGGAGTGTGCCGAGGACAACATCCAAGTCTGCAATGTTACAACCGCTGCACAGTATTTTCATGTGCTGCGCCGCCAGATGAAACGCGATTTCATCAAGCCGCTAATCATCGCTACACCGAAGAGCCTGTTGCGCGCGAAGTATGCGTCGTCACCAGCTGAAGAATTCATCCATGGCCGATTCGAAGAAATTCTCGATTCAGCTGAAGTTGGTCCGGCCGACAATGTGAAGCGCATCATCTTTTGTTCCGGCAAAGTGTATTACGATCTTCTGAGGTATCGCAGTGAACGCAACATCGAGGACGCAGCGATCATTCGCGTCGAGCAGCTTTATCCTCTCGCTGAAAAAAGGCTTCGCGAAATGCTCAAGTCCTTTCCAAAAGCCGCGAAGCTCGTTTGGTGTCAGGAAGAACCGCAGAACATGGGCGCATGGACGTTCATCGAACCTCGGTTGCGAATGCTTCTTTGCAGCGAAATTGCATACGCAGGTCGGGAAGCCAGTGCCAGTCCTGCCGTAGGTGCACTTGCTCGCCACAAACGCGAGCAAGCTCGCCTCGTTGCCGACGCCTTTTCGATTTAATCTGATGAGTCGCCATTGCGGCGTGGCGACTGCATTGCTTCGCCGGTTGACGGATGTTAGCGTCGCCCGCTCGCCATGAGCCAGAATTACAAAGACACACTTAACCTGCCGCGCACGGATTTTCCGATGAAGGCGAACCTTGCTGCGCGCGAGCCCGAGATGCTTAGGAGTTGGGAGGAGAAGGGCCTTTACCAGGAGATTCAAAAATCGCGAGCGGGCCGAGACCCATTTGTTTTGCATGACGGCCCGCCATTTGCCAACGGCGATGTGCACATGGGCACCGCGCTCAACAAAATCCTCAAGGATTTCGTTGTGAAATCACAGACGATGCTCGGCAAACGTGCACCGTACGTCCCTGGCTGGGACTGCCATGGCCTGCCAATCGAGTACAAAGTGGTAAAGGAATCGCGCGAGCTTTCACCGCTGGAGGTCCGTCGAAAATGCGAAGCGTTTGCGCGGAAATTCATCGATATCCAGCGCGAGCAGTTCAGACGACTCGGCGTCTTCGGCGATTGGGAAAATCCGTACCTGACAATGGATCCCAAATACGAAGCGGAGATCCTGCGCGCCTTCGCGGTTTTCGTTGAGGAAGGCCTGGTATACGAGGCGCAGAAGCCTGTCTTTTGGAGCACTGGGGCGCAGACAGCCCTGGCTGAAGCAGAAGTGGAATATCAAGACCGGGACGACACGGCCGTATACGTCAGATTCCCAATGATCGGTAGGGCGCGATCGCCGGGCG
>JBJMXF010000081.1:0-4458 GCA_045809725.1 Candidatus Udaeobacter sp.
GATTACAAAAGTGAGCAGGCCACTCCAGCCCGCGACTTTGGCAGCGGAGCATTGCGAGTTGTCGATCATGGAATTTTTAGGCAGTTGCCGCGATTGGCTGCGGCGAGGGTTCCTTAGCCCCTTTGATCAGAAGCCAGAGCATGACCGCCAACTCACCGAACAACACTGGCTGCGAAAACTTAAATGCAGCTGCGTAATAATCTGGAGCGAACAACGCGATCGCGCTCAGAATTACGTAGCCGAAGCAATTGATCATCAGCCAAACGCCGATCCAGCGCGGCAAAAATCCGGAGCGAAAAACTAGCAGCCCAAACGGAAACAGCCACAAGCCCCAAAAGATTTCGGCCATAAAGATGCCGTGGCTATACAGACGGAGGAATAACATCCCGAGCGCGTCGCGCTGAGGTTTATCGATAACGGAAAGGAAGTCGGCTCCGCGAAAAAGAGTCAGCGCCCCGATGTAGTTCAACACGTTCAAAAAACAAACGGCAGAGGAAACGAGAACAAACGCGACCATCAACCAGGCCCACGGCCTGCTAACGTCGCGCAGCAACCGATAGAGCGCGATGGCGAGGCAAATGAAAATGACCTGCCCAACAAGATCGCCAAAGATCGCAAGGCGAAACATGGTCTCGTGCGCGAGAATGTTGTCGGCGGTCGCGGCGGCGTTTCCGCGGACGATCAGTTTGCTCGGGACATAAATCAGACTGAATGGCGCTGTGAATACCATCGAGAGATAAATGAATCCGGCGATGCGTGCGGCTTTCTTGGTTGGATGCATGGCTTTCTCTTGTTCTGAGTCGATTGAGGCGTAGCGAAACAAATAGGTCCGCGATAACGGCGCAGCTGGACGGCAGCGATCAGAAATCCAGCGGCAAATAAGAACCCGATCCAAAGACCGGGCGTCACCAAAAATCTGCCGGGAGTGAGTTGCGACAACAAGTCGATCGAAATGCTCCGATGCATATGAAAATCGAACGCCGTGTCGCCCGCGCCAGTCAATCGGTCCTTCAACATCGAGGCGAAGTAACTGGTGTTGAAAGTGATCTTTTCAAAAATGCTGATCGCGATCGGCGGCAAAACGGCCCACAGAAACGTTGCGCGCCGCGCGATTCCGGAGACCAACAATGCCCAGCCGTAAATCGGCGCGTGCCAGAGCGCGATCACGATCAGGCCATACAGAAGGACGACCGATTCCCGGGCCAGGTTAAAATTTGCCCAAGTCGTTCCTGCGAGACCGTCCGGCACCAACACGGCGCTGCTGATAAGCAGCATGATGAATTGCGTGACGACGGCGACCCCGAAAATTACCACTGGTAGGATCACGAGCGTAACGATCGCCTTGGAAAGAACGGTCGTGACGTCCGAAACAGGCAATGACTTCCAAAATAAGATGCTGCGGTCGCGGCGTTCGCCGTAAAGCGCATCAAGGCAGTAGAAGAAGCCAACAATAAACGCGGTCACGATGAGCACCATGGCAACAATGTTGTAAGGCAACTCGATTGCGGCCCGGCGGCGCACTTCGTCAAGCAACATCGCATTGCGTCGACGTTCCGGAAGATGACCCGAACTAATCAACGCGCCGAAGAGAATAACAGCCCCAACAATTGCTGGGGCGATGTAGATCGACTTGTTCTCCCACACTTCGCGCAGCACGGACCAGTACATCGGCCGCGTTGTTGATCTCGTGATGACTGTCATATTCGATTCCGCATTCATGTTTTTTTGACCTGCGACTCTTGGCGTCCGACGGCTGAATTGCTCATCACCGCGACGAACAAATCCGCGATGCTCGGTGTCCGAATTTCGCCAAGTGCCGCCAATTGATCGCGATTCGCGCCGTCAAACAAAAGCACGCTGCGACCGAAGACTTGCCGCTCATGCATCGGTTTCAGTGCGTGTGCGCCAGCAACTTGATCGGGATGCACCATCACTTCGACATAGCGCGAGTCGAATTGCTCCATGCTGCACTCGAGGACGATCCGACCATGATTGATGAAGATCAGATCCGTCAGCACGTCCTGAACTTCTTCGACCTGATGAGTGGTTACGATAATCGTGCGAGTCTTGTCGAAGTAATCGTTGAGCAGCGAATCGTAGAACTGTTTGCGATACAAAATGTCGAGGCCAAGCGTCGGTTCATCCAGCACCAGCAATCGCGCGTCGATTGCCATCACGATCGCGAGATGCAACTGCGCCACCATTCCTTTCGATAGTTCCCTGACCTTGCTCGTCCGTTTGATCGTCGTTCTCGCCAGAAACGTTTCCGCTTTGGCGCGATCGAATCGTGGGTGCACGCCGGCGACATAATCGAGCAATTGTGAGACGCGAATCCAGCGCGGTAACACTGCGACATCGGCAATGAACGAGACGTCGCGCATGAGCTCATCGCGGTTCGTCCACGGATCGCGACCGAGAACTTTCAGTTCTCCCTCGTAAGACGTGAGCCCCAGAATGGCATTGAGCGCAGTTGTCTTACCCGCACCATTCGGGCCGATCATTCCGAGGATGCGACCTTCTTCGACACGCAAGTCGATGCCGTCGAGTGCCACCGTGGTGCCGAACATCTTGCGAAGACCTCGTGCTTCTATCGTTGCCATGGCATTAACGTTTTTTCGACGAGCGGCGCGCTGCTGCCGCATCCAATTCTCTTTGTGTGAGACCGAGCCTCTCGATCTTTTCCGCGATGCGCGGCCATTCGTCGGTTAGAAATTTCTGGCGTTCGCCCTTCAGCAACTGATCGCGCGCCCCCGGCTTCACGAACATGCCGAGGCCACGCTTCATCTCGACCAGGTTTTCATCGACTAGTTGCTGATAAGCCTTCAGCACAGTTAGCGGATTAACCCGAAACTCGGCTGCGACATTACGCACCGAGGGCAACGGATCGCCTTCATTGAGCACGCCATCGAGGATCATATGCACGCCCCGATCGCGAAGCTGGCGATAGATTGGTTGAGTGTCATTCCATTCACGATTCATTCCGTGCTCCAGACAACCCTTTTGCCGAGCGCGAACGGACCGGCTTCGATTTGAGTGCTGCGCCTCATATAGTGATATAGTTAACTATAACACTATTGCATGCGCAAGTCTTTTTGTTGGGGAAATTTTCTCGAGATCGAGCTCAGCCACCGCTGGCGGCAGCGAGCGTAGCAAACTCACAGAATTCTTTCATAATCAAAGGTGCGCATCGGAACGGCGAGCGGTTGGCTAGGCCAATTCAATTTTCCGAAGCATGACGACGGATTCTTTGTCGCCGACCTCGCGCTCATATATCGCCCATCCGTTTTTTTCATAAACTGAAGCCGTCACAGCGAGGCAGTCAATGAAAAGGCCTTTGATACGTGCTCGCGCAGCGATCGAAGCGGCTTCCTGGAGGATCATCGAGGCAATCCCTCGGCGGCGAAAGGGCGGCCTAACGTAAACTGCAGCGACCCAGGGCGCATATTGGGGGCGATGAATGCAGTCGTTTTCGATGACGCAGCAACTTCCAACTGGTTCGCCCTCCGCCAGAGCGATCACGCTATATGGCACAATATCGGGTTTCGTGTGACTTCGGAGCCAATTGAAAACAACCTCAGGTGAGTCGCATCGCTTGCTCCACCACTCTTCGTAGATCCAGCGCCCAACGGTCTCAACGTGCTCGGGGCACTCTGATAGCTGCTTAAGGGCGATCGTCATTCGGCGGGGAATTATCGCCTAACTGTAATTCGACGAAGCTTGTTTCTCCTATTTCGGCTTGTACTGCGCAGGGGCTCTGGACAAAAGGAAAACATGGTTTCTTGGCTATCAGGAAGCGGCGAAGAGAGCAACATGAACCGATCTCGTGCCCACGCTCAAACCAGCGGCAGATCGAGAGGTCTGACACAGGGAACTTCCGTTGCGGCTGCACGCCGCAACCAACACGCGGGACGCGTGCGCTACCTTTGGGGCAATGGCAGGGAAGCCTGGCCGAACACGTAACGCCAGCCCGTTGGAGTGCGGACATAAGTGTCGCTAAACCATAGCTTGTAATCGGCTGGTTTGCCTCTCTGCACCGCCTTGATCCAAAGGAGAGCGGTCACGACTGCGGTGTCGCCCCACACTCTGACTTTCTGTGTTCCGGGTTCCTCGTCCTGACGTTCGTAGGTGACTTCCTTCTTTCGAGCTGACTCGATCAGATCGGCTTTGCTGGAAACTTTGCCGCGCCCGGTCACCAGAACGAAGTCCTCGGCTAAAATCTGATTCATCGTAGCAGAATCGTTGGATTTAACCGCGGCTTGGTATTCGTATCCAAGGCGGCCACGGTCTTCGCGTCTTCGTCTGAAGACGCATTCAAGTCAGTCACGCTGCCTAACGACAGAGCGACTATCATCAAGATCAGCTCTCCGTATCCCAACAGTTTAGATGTATAAAGTGAGGACTGACTCCACATCCGTTCGTTGGCTGTCGTGTATGTACGTTTGAGGGTTGTTTGCCCCC
>JBJMXF010000082.1:0-3832 GCA_045809725.1 Candidatus Udaeobacter sp.
GGCTTCTATTTGTGGCGAAAGAACAACCAAATCGGCGTCCGCTCCGACGATAAGGCGACCTTTCGTTTCGAGACCGATAGCGCGTGCGGGATTTTCCGTCGCCATCGCGATGGCTTCATTCAACGGAACGTTTACCTTGCGCACCATCGCACGCACGAGGTCGATCATGCGCGCGGCGCTGCCCGCCAGTGCTGAATGATCAGCCAGGAGGCAGACTCCGTTTTCCACGATGCAATCCTTGCCGAAGAGCGCGAACTGCGATCCATCCGGCAATCCCGCGCCTGCGGTCGAGTCAGTCACCAGACAAATTCCGTGCGCGCCTTTGGCGCGATACAACATTTTCATTAGCGTGGGCGAAACGTGATGACCGTCAGCGATCAGTTCACAACTGATCTCTGGTTGGCTCAGCGCAAACTCAAGCAAACCGGCAACGCGATAAATACCGCGACGACGCGCGCTCGACATGCAGTTAAATGTATGCGTCACGCTGCGCATTCCGCGATCGAATGCAGCCTGCGCGTCTTCATCCCAAGCATCGCTATGTCCGCCGCTCACGCTGATCCCATGTGCATTGAAGTCTTCGATCGCCTCAAAAGATCCAGGCAGTTCTGGCGCGATCGTCACGCGCTTGAGGATGTCGGAGTGTTCGACCAACTGCCGCACACCAGCCGATGACGGGTCCTGAATAAACTCGGCGCGTTGCGCTCCGGGTTTCGATTTCGAAATGAATGGTCCTTCGATGTGAACACCGGCAATCGGACTGATCGCTAATCGAGCATCGCGAACTGCTTGCAACACCGTGACGATTTCATTGATAGGCGCAGTCGCTGTCGTGAGCAGAAGTGACGTGGTCCCGCCACTCGCATGGAAATCGCAGATGCTGCGGAACGCTTCAGCCGAGGCTTCCATCGTGTCGCGGCCAAGCGCGCCGTGCACATGGAGATCGACAAAACCCGGCGCAAGATAATTTCCGTTGAGATTAACGACCTGATGATCTCCGTGCGCCAGGCATCGGTCGGAGATCGCAGCGATCTTTCCTTCTTCCACGACAACTTGAAGCCCATCGCGAATTCCATCGGCAAAAATCAAACGGGCGTTCGTAAAGATCATCGTGATGCAGTTAATCCTGCCTGCACGGTACTGGAGGCTCAATCGAAATAATGACTGCGTTGGTGGCTTGGCTCCAACGCAAGGTTGGTTGCGTCACTCGACGCGCTTGATCAGGAGCAGTATAAAGGCCATCCTCTTCCAGCGATGAATTTCGATTACGACGTCGTGATCATCGGTGGCGCGTTTTCCGGCGCGGCGACGGCCCTGATGCTAAAGCGCAAACGTCCTGAAGCGCGTGTCCTGATCATCGAAAAGGGTGCTGCGTTCGATCGCAAGGTGGGCGAATCCACCACCGAGGTGAGCAGTTGTTACATGACGCGGATCCTGGGTTTAACGCATTATCTGGGGCATCATCAGTTACCCAAGCAGGGATTACGCCTCTGGTTCTCAAACCGGAATGATCAACCCTTTGATAATTGTGTTGAGATCGGCACGCGTTATCAGAGTCGACTGCCCGGCTTTCAAGTCGACCGCGCGAAGCTCGATTCGCACCTGCTTGAGCTCGCCCGCAACGCGGGCTGCGACGTATGGCGGCCCGCCAAGGTCACAAGTTTCGAACTAAATGGCAGCGATGGACAAACAGTAAACGCTGTCGTTGATGACACCTCGCGTGCGGCCAGTTGCCGCTGGATAATCGATGCTACGGGCCGCGCGGCGATGTTCGCGCGGAAGCTCGGATACTTTCGACCGAATACCGAACATCCGATCAACGCGGTGTGGGCGCGGTTTAGCGGCGTCAAACAATGGGACAGCTACGAGTGGCGCGAACGATTTCCCGATTACGTCAACGGTTGTCGAACTGGACGCGAGTGGGCCACCAACCATCTTTTCGGGCGCGGCTGGTGGGTTTGGATTATTCCGTTGCAGGGCGGCGATGTCAGTGCCGGTATTGTTTACGACAGTCGCATCTTCAAATTCCCGCAAGGAGCGAGTCTCGGACAACGATTGCACGCGCACATTCTAAACAACCCCGTCGGTCGCGAAATCTTTGGCGCGGCAAAAGTAATCGAAGGCGACGTGCACGCGCTTTCGATGCTGCCGTATCATAGCGAAAAAGTTTGCGATGACGGCTGGGCCATGGTGGGCGATGCCGCCGGATTTATCGATCCGCTTTACAGTCCCGGTCTCGATTTTTGTTCTTACACTTCGTACTACGTGGCGGATTTATTGGTGCGCAGTTTCAAAGGCGAAGATGTCAGCGACCGACTACACCATTACAACCAACAGTTTCCCATTACTTACCGTTTCTGGTTCGAGAGTTTGTACAAGGATAAATATTATTACATGGGCGACGCGGACTTGACGTCAGCGGCGCTGCTTCTCGATGTGAGCAGTTACTACGCCGGCCTGGTTCGACGAGTCTATAGCGATCCGGAAACCGCGTTTCTGAGCCTGCCGTTCACTGGTAAAGGCGGCAGATTTGCGCGGAACGTGATGAACTTTTACAACCGCAGGTTTGTGGCTCTCGCAAATCGCCGATGGGCTACCGGCTACTACGGCAAAAGAAACGCTGGCTGGCGCGAGCTTTACGACGGTTTTGTTCCCGACACACGTCTACGCAAACAAATTTTCCGCGGCCTGCGTCGGTGGTGTAAGTGCGAGCTAATCAATCTCGTTTTGATGCTGCAAAGGCCGAGTTCCGCTGTGGCGGACGCCGGCTTGTCCGCCGTAGCCTCGGCGAAGGCGGATCATCCCAGCAATCTTTCGCGGGCAACTGCTTCCCCTACCCCGGGATCTTCCGGGCTCTCATAATCCGATCGCCTCTTCGAGGGCATCGCATCACGGGCTGAGCAGCGTTCCGTACCACCGCAGAACGGTTTCGCCAAAGAACATCCAGGCGAGTGCGCCGAATGCCAGATACGGGCCGAAAGGTAATTTGGCTGACCAAACAGGTTTTCCGACGACAAGTGTAACCAAGCCAATCAACGAGCCGAGAAGTGATCCTGCAAACAAGCTGAACAACACCGCGCGCCAGCCGAGGAATGCGCCGATCGCGGCAAGAAATTTCAAGTCACCGCGCCCCATTGCCTCGCGGGGGATGACCAGCTTGCGCGTAACCCCTGAAATATGTGTTACATCATCGAGCATTAGCACGTCGCTATCCGCATTCACGCGGTCATAACGAAAATCCAGCGTTACGTTTCGATATTCGCGATCGTCCACCCGAACTTCATCGCATTGGAGCAGAAGACGATCTTTTTCACGGGCAAAATATTCGCTCCAAAGACTCTCTTCAGTGCCCACAGCGAAATGAGCGTCGTCGTCTTCTTCGCGTTTTGTCCACGTGAAGGTCGTCGGCGCGTCGAACTCGATCCGTTTTCTGCCAAAAGCGATCTTTCCTGCTTCAAGTACGATCCAGAGAATCACGTAGCCGAGCGCAGCGGCCAGTGCTGCGCGAACACCGGCTGCTACGCGCGAATTGGTCTGCATCAAGGCTGGAACAACAATGCTGCAGGCCACGCCCGCGATTGTTCCGCCAATTGTGATGCGGTCCGGGATAATGAAATGCTCAAAATCGATAAACGTCCCGATGATCAGGAACGAAACGAAAATCCAGTACGCAATCGCCACCTGCCACGGGAACCTGTCCCAGATCGCAAGGAAAAGAAGTGCGGTGACGAGTTCCACGGCGAGATAGCGAAAGGAAATTTTTGCGCCGCAATTTGCGCATCGGCCGCCAAGGGCGAGCCAACTAATCAAAGGCAGATTGTGATGCCATGGA
>JBJMXF010000083.1:0-10608 GCA_045809725.1 Candidatus Udaeobacter sp.
ATGTTCCGCGATGGTACTCTTGAGGATTTCAACGAATTCACCTTTGGAAATGTCCTGGTCGAGACGGTCGCGCAAATCGTTGGCGATATCGTCAACGAATTGTTGGCTCGCCTGATGAATCGCCCCGGGGTTTGGATTCAAGGTGAGTTGTTCGTATACGTTGGTGTAGTGTGTGCCGGCAGCGAAATCGAGCGACCAGCGCGGCTGATTGATGAGCCGCCAGCTCAATGCGCCATCAAACAAGGTCATACCCACTTTTGCGCTAACGTTGTCGATCAGTCCGCTTATCTGCGCGCCGTCGGCAAGACCGATGTAAATTATTTCACCGTATATTCCGAACGGCCCTTTCCGCGCTTCCGCCCGCGCCGCAAAAATCATCTCAAGGTGTTGCAGGACTTCGTCAACAGGGACATCAATATCTGCGTTGACTCCGCGGACTCCGATCGTGCCGTTCATGCTCGCCAGCCAACCGGGCGCTGCGATTGTAAACTGCCATGGCTCGCTCTGTGTGATCGTTGGCGGCGTCGATTCTTTCGGTTGTAGTTCTAACGAACCTGCACTGATTCGACCCACGATTGCGAACAGCGCGCCCGTTAACAACAGCAGTCTTGTTCTCATGGGCCGACTCTAATTGTCCAAGGCGCCCAAATCCGAGAAAAATAAATTGTCCATTATTCGGATATGTCTCACTGGTTTCAGTGTTCTTAGTCCTGTTCGTTGCCACTGATACACGCGCAATCGTGCGATGGCTGGCGCGGCCCGTCTATAGGACTTTAGGGCTATAAGGATCAAAAAAATCGGCCTCCTGATTAGAGGAGGCCGATTCACTAAACCGGGGAAAATTCCGGCGTGGCTTTAAAAGTGAAACCGAACACCCGCGCCGACTAAGTGTTGCCGAAGATCGCGATCCTCTCTGGTATCGACCTGAGTGCTCGTGTAGTTCAGAAACTTGTATTCAATAAAAGTGCTGAACTTCGGGGTCCAATAGTAATCTGTGCCGGCAATGATCTGCCACGCCAGGTCAGCATGACTTCGGCCCCCGCCAGTGTTGATTGGGACACGACCGGTTACGGGGTTCCGCACCTCGAGCCCTGCGGATTCGGCATAGTAAACGCCGACCCCGGCGCCCACGTATGGCTGGAATCTTCCAAATGCGAATCTACCGATAAAGTTCGCCATGAACGCGCCCGAATTGATCCAGGTAGTCGCGTCGCGCTGTGCTAAAGTGTTACCAAATTGATCCCTCAGGACGAAGTCAGCGCCACCCCGAAAGCCATTGTAAAAGAAGTCGCCTTCAATTGTGGGACGAAATACTCCCGCGCCAAAGACGTAACCGAGTTTAACGCCGCCAAAAAACCCGACATCATTCTTGGGCGAGACCGTCAGAGTGTCATCGAAATCCGGATCGAATCTGTCCCGAATTCCGTTATCGCTAAACGTTCTGTCATCGCCGCGGTTTTGAAAGACATTCGCTCCCGCATCGATCGCTCCGTAGAAACCGAGCCCGTAAAGTTCGGGCGGCGGCGGCGCCGCGACCTGCTTGTAGACTTCGCTGGTGCCCGCTTGCAAACGAGCGGCGAGAAATCCAATGAGGATTGCTGTTGATAGAAGCGATAACTTTTTCATAACGATAGGCCTGATAAGTGATAAGGGCTGGTTGGTCAATTTCTTTATTCGGGTTTTTGACTCCGCGGCATCATCCCGCTCAGGGGCCATTTTCGTCTATAGGACTTTAGTCGTAGGGCTTTGGCAGTCAGGCTTTCGCACGTTGCTGGTCGACCAGACACTGGTCCTTCGCGGCGCGAGTGGCGTAGCACTGAATACTTTGTCTGATCGATAATCCGAACGAGCTGATTCGCGCCCGATCGACTCATTCCAGTTCCATCCTCGATCTGCCGCGGAAATTAATCGCCGGAATCTGCCGCAGCTTCCACTCCGGCGAGAAAATCGCCGCTCTCCACTCCTTTGATGAAGAAAGCAGAAGCGCCGGCGTTGATCGCGATTCGGCGGATTGACGGGTCGTCATTACCAGTGAACACAATCACGCGTGTCGAAGGCGAAACCCGTCGCAGCCGCTTTTGCACCTCCAAGCCGTTAATATCCGGCATAAGCATGTCGATTACTGCAAGATCGGGAGGATCCATTGCAGCACGCTCCAGAAAGGCATTCGGATCGGTGAAGCTTTCTACGTTATTCCAACCCGCCGAATCGAGAAGCCGTCGCGTGGCTTTGAGAATCGAGGCGTCGTCGTCTAGCAGGTACACAGCCGCAGCCTCTCTATTGATCGCAACCGTATTCATTTCCTTGATCATTTGTGGATGCGGTCCGGGAGTTTGGCTGGGGTTACGTTACTTTTGCCATTAGGTTTTCGAGAACGATTCGGGCACACCTAAAAATCGTATGCGAATATCTGAATGGTCCTGCTCATGTTCGATTCGCGATCTGTATAAGTTCACCTGCGTGCGCAATCCGTGGGATCGGAATATCACGCGCACCGTTGCCACCGGAGTCATATTACTTTGTCGTTGCCGGCGAGGGATCAAAGAAGGCACAATCGGCCACGCGTGAAATATTTGGGAACCAGCGCTGAACACGCAGAGTCGCTCTCGCCACAACCACCTGATTTCTCGCTGATCCTCGGCGGACCGCTCTTTCAGCTCCTTCGGCGTGCGCATCTTAGCGGCGATGCGGCCGATTTGGTGTGGCGTCGGATGATCGCCCTCGCAATCATTACGTGGCTGCCTTTGCTGGCTCTCTCGATCGCGGAAGGACACGCGTGGGGCGATAGCGTCAAGGTGCCGTTCCTTTTCGACGTGGACGCACACGCCCGGTTCCTGCTCGCCCTTCCACTTCTCATCGTGGCGGAACTGGTGGTCCACCGGCGAATGCGCGTTGTAGTGGGCACTTTTGTGAAGCGTGGTTTGGTGCCCGACGACGCGCGCGGAAGGTTTGACGCGGCCATCGGCGCAGCGATGCGGCTGCGCAATTCCGTTCTGGCGGAGGTGCTCATGATCGCACTCGTCTACGGACTCGGCGTTCTATTCATCTGGCGGAAGCACGCGGCGATGGATTTTCCTACTTGGTATGGGACAACAGTGACTGGGAAACTCCAACCGACGCTCGCTGGTTGGTGGCTTGGCTGCGTAAGCCTGCCTCTCGTCCAGTTTATTTTACTGCGCTGGTATTTCCGGCTGCTGATCTGGACGCGGTTTCTTTGGCAAGTGTCGCGGATCGACCTGCGCCTGGTGGCTATTCACCCCGACCGCGCTGGCGGCCTTGGCTTTCTTTCCATCGTCACTTACGCCTTCGCTCCTTTGCTCGGGGGTCAGGGAGTGCTGCTCGCCGGCGTCATGGCAAACAAGATCTTTTACGCCGGCGCGAAGCTGACCGACTTCAAGTTGGAGCTCCTCGCGATGGTGATAATGATGCTTTTCTTCGTGCTCGCGCCGCTACTTGTGTTCACTCCGCGTCTGGCTCGTACCAAGCATATCGGCTTGCTGAAATACGGAGGATTCGCGCAGCGTTACGTGCGCGAGTTCGACCAAAAGTGGCTGCGCGATGGAGCGGCGACCGACAAACCATTGGTAGGCAGCGGCGACATCCAATCGCTGGCGGACCTGGGCAACAGCTTTGAAATCGTGAAAGGCATGAAGCCCGTGCCGTTCGGCAAGAATGCGCTGCTGCAATTGGCCGTAATCTCGCTCGCGCCTGTTGCGCCGCTGGTCCTGACTATGATTCCGTTGGGCGATTTGCTTGACCGCTTCCTCCACGTCGTCTTCTAATCTCAAAGGATAACTCTCCCCAACTTTCTGCCGTAGCCTCGCCGGCTCCGGAGCAACACCTTTGCCGCGCGAAAATTATTGTAATCGCGGCTATCAATGGGCAAGACAAACTCCAACTTTCTTCGTCCCTCTTTAAACGCCAGGAGCGTCAAGGGTTTTTTCATCGTTGCAATTGTCGGTCACTGCAGCCGGTTCACGTGTAGGACTTAAGTCCTATATGGCAGACGTTTGCGATTAGCCGCGCGTTCCGTGGATGTCATCGCGTGGCAATATGGCTGGCACGGCGGCTACTGAGCCGCTTCAACTCCGCGAGGCCGGGCATGGTTCGCCGCTCATTTTTGGCTCGATTGAAGCAGTCCATTGGACTTTAGTCTTATTCACGATTGCAAATGTTTGTGGAAAATGAAGATCGCGTTCGCATGAAGCTGCTCCTTGAAGAGATCCGTCGGAACCCACTGCTTTGGTTGCTTGTGTTTGTTCCAGTTGCGTTAGCGGCCGAGAAATTCAACCACGAAGCGCACACGCTACATTTCGTCCTTTCGGTGCTGGCGATTTTGCCGTTGGCGGTTCTGCTAAGTCATGCAACCGAATCAGTCGCGGCGAAGACGGGTGATTCGGTGGGCGGTCTGCTTAATGCAACGCTTGGAAACCTGACCGAGCTTGTTATCGCGATCGCTGCGTTGCAGGCAGGACAATACATGCTGGTGAAGGCATCGATCGCCGGCGCCATCGTGACGAATTCGTTGTTCATGTTGGGCGCATCGTTCCTGCTTGGGGGTCTCCGGTATCATGTTCAGGAATTTAACCGTGTCGCCGCGCGATTTCAGGCCGGCTTGCTTTTTCTAGCCACAATAGGGCTTCTGATCCCTTCCGCCGTGGCCTCGCACGATTCGTTAGGTGCAGGCGATTTAACCAAGACCCTGAGTCTCGCACTCTCAGTTTTGCTTTTGCTGGCATATGGTCTCGGTCTTTGGTTTTCGCTCAATACGCATCGCGAATTGTTCGCCAGCGCGGACGAAAAGCATGAAGCGGCGTGGCCCATCGGTCTGGCGCTCGGCACACTTGCGGGTGTTACGGTTTTGATCGCGTTGGTCAGCGAAGTGTTTGTCGGATCGGTTCAGTACGCTGCCACGTCTTTTGGAATGAGTCCTGCCTTCGTCGGGTTCATTGTTGTGGCCTTAGTGGGCGCAGCTGCCGAAATGGCGGCAGCATTTTCTGCTGCGCGCAAAAATCGTCTCGATTTGAGCGTCAGCATTGCACTGGGCAGCGCCGCGCAAATCGCGCTCTTCGTTGCTCCGGTTCTGGTACTGCTGAGTTATGTAATTGGCCCCACGCCGATGGATTTGAATCTTTGGCCCGGGGCAGTCGCGATGATTCTGTTCGCAACACTCACCGCGTCTTTGGTGACCACGTCTGGTCGCTCTGCGTGGTTTGTCGGCGTGCTCGCCCTGATGGTTTACATGATTTTCGCCACGGCTCTCTACCTTTTGCCGCCATCGGGCGGCAAGTAAATCAACCGATTGATGCAGTTGCGTCGCCAGTAGAAAGAACAAAAATTCGGTTTCTGGCCGAGTGCAGTCGACGTGCCGTATCCATTGCCTGCGATGCAACTATCATTGCCGCATTGAGGCGCAGGCTGCGCTCCAAAACGTCAGCAGAGCAAAAGGCATCCAAAAAATGCTTCTCAAACGGTCAGTGTCGCTATTATAATCAACCGGGTAATCAGGTTCTCATTGTGCCGATAGGAAACTTCGAAATGACGCTCTTAACCCCATTCGTGTTCGTCATTGATGACGATGAGTCGGTACGAAGAGGCTTAAAGCGATTCTTACGTTCAGCCAACTATGAAAGCGAAGTCTTCAAGTCGGCATCGGATTTTTTAGCGCGGCCAGCTCATCCGGGACCAGCCTGCGTCATTGTCGATGTGCAAATGCCCGGCATAAATGGGATCGATTTCCAGCAGGCTTTAATTCAGCGCCGCCGCGAAGAGCAACTCGTTTTTATTACGGGCCACGGAAACATCCCCATGTGCGCTCAAGTGATGAAGGCGGGAGCGGTCGATTTTCTTCCCAAACCATTCAAATCTGAAGAGCTCTTGAGGTGCATTGAGGATGCTTTGCATCGATCTGAAGAGCAACGACGCCGCGCAGCGGAAAGGAATGAAACTCGTCGCTTGCTTGATTTGCTGACGCCGCGCGAGTTCGAAGTGATGCAACTGATTATCAGAGGGATGTTAAATAAGCAGGTCGGCGGTGACCTTGGCGTGGCGGAAAAAACCGTAAAGGTCCATCGCGGTCGGCTAATGCAGAAGCTCGGCGTCACGTCAGTAGCTGAGCTCGTGCGATTGGTGGCAAAGGCAGAGGTACGTACGTCCGCCACGAGTGAGACCAAGGTCTAATATCGCTCGTGTGAGATCACGCCATAGTTGAAACCGGGTCTTCGTTTCGCTAATCGGGTCGTGCGTTAAGGAGATCCCGCACGCAAAGCTGGATACAACAATGGCAGTTGCCCGTTAACTATATTTGAAAGCTAATGAAAACAAATGAACTCACCAAGAACGCTCGTGAACTAGCGAGGCCGTTCCGCATCAGCAAAGGTAAAGATTTCCGCCTCAAAGATGTCGACCCGGACGACACACTTGATTTCACCAAGGAGGCTGACAAACCGCTGGCGGAAGAGGCGCTGGCGATGGGCGTCACAGCCCTCGCTGAGTTGCAGGATAAGCTTTACGCCCAGGATAAGTGGGCTGTGCTGTTGGTTTTTCAAGCAATGGACGCCGCGGGAAAGGACGGTGCCATCAAGCATGTTATGTCTGGCACAAACCCGCAGGGCTGCCAGGTCTATTCATTTAAATCGCCGTCGTCGGATGATCTCGATCACGATTACCTCTGGCGCTGCATGAAAAGCCTGCCGAATCGGGGCCACATCGGAATTTTTAATCGCAGTTATTATGAAGAGGTGCTGGTCGTCCGGGTGCATCCAGAATTCCTGGCAAAACAAAAGCTGCCTCCAAAACTAGTAGGCAAGAAGATTTGGGAAGAGCGGTTCGAAGACATTCGCAATTTCGAGCAGTATCTGTCGCGGAATGGCGTGGTGGTGCGAAAATTCTTTCTCCACGTTTCAAAAAAGGAACAGAAACGACGATTTCTCGAGCGAATCGATGACCCGCTGAAAAACTGGAAGTTCTCGTCCAATGACGCCAATGAGCGCGATTTTTGGGACGATTACATGGAAGCGTATGAACAAATGATTCAGGAAACGGCGACGAAAGAGGCCCCATGGTACGTAGTGCCGGCGGACAACAAATGGTTTACCCGAGTCGTCGTCGCCGGGGCCGTTATCGAAACTCTCGACTCACTCGATCTGGCTTATCCAAAAGTGGATGAAGTTAAACTCAAGGAACTGGGCGCAGCGAAAAAGAAGTTGGTAAGCAAGTAGCGTGCGGCGCTGTGGTAGAAGCGTAGCAGCAAACCCGAAGGCGGATCTTCGCAATCCCCGACTGCTCAGGTGATGTTGGCAACACCGAGACTGTTTTCCAATCGAAAGCAATGGCGAGCATGCGAAGGACAGAGCAACAGCCAATCGCCAGCAATGCCGCTGTTGTTGCCGGCATCTTGAAGTACAAGATAAGCAACGTAAACATGCTTGCTCGAATCAACGCCGCAAGCGCATAGAGCTGTCCCGGGTTGAACAGGAGCGGTTCGTCGATCACCAGCACATCGCGCAATAGTCCGCCGGCGCAGGCAGTGACGATGCCGATCATGATCGCGGTCACAACGTAGCTGAGCATTGAGCGCGTGCTCAACACCAACAACAGAGTAACAACCCAGGTGATGCCGCGCTGCGGATCTCCGAAATCGAGTTAATGGTAGGCGTCCTCAGGGTCCGGAGTGTCAAAGAACGGCGTATCACGGGGGTGCCGGTGCTGCTCGGACGAACGAGTGGATGCACAGCCAGTTAGAAGAAGCACCGAAAACACAACGAGTAAGATTCTTGTTCTCACTGTCCAGAACAATTGCCTAACACCGTCACCCGATGTACCCCGGACCATCTTAGGTCATCATGGCAACTAAAACTGGTCCCCATGCTGTGAGCACGATGTTGCCAATCGCGTAGGGCACGGTGTAGCCGAGAGCCGGGAGGTCGCTCTCCGCCTCTTCCTGGACGGCGCGAAGCGCAGCAGTGATCGTCCCTGCGCCGCAACAAGCACCCAGGACAATCACAGGGTTCATCTTCAGCACATAACGACCGAACAAGATAGACACCGCGTGCGGCAGAACCGCGATAACAAGGCCGACAAAGACCAGGCTGACCCCCGACTTCTGGAGCCCCGAAAAAAAGCTGGGCCCGGCGGCAAGCCCAACGCAGGCCATGAAGACAGTCAAACCCACGGTGTCGAAAATCCACATGGCGGACCCTGGGATCCGACCAAACGTCGGGTGAACCGCGCGCAACCAGCCGAACACCAGACCCATGATCAGCGCGCCACCACTCGCGGTGAGGGTGAGCGGCAGGCCGCCAATTGTGATAGTAAGCAATCCCACCAAGCCGCCGAGGACGATGCCTAAACCGACGAAGATCATGTCTGTCATCACAGTCTGGCGATCGGCGTAACCAAGTTCCTTGGCCGCGCGCTCTACGTCGCGCGCGGCTCCGACAAGAGTCATTACATCGCCCCGCTCCACCCGTGTCGCGGGAGAAAACGGCATCGGCTCGCCAGTCCTGGTGAGCTTCTTCAAAAAGACGCCCCGTGCGAACTCCAAAGCCGCCAGGTCTACAATAGTTTTATCGACAAACGACTTGTTGGTGATCACCACGTCGAGCACTTCGATCGGAAAATCCAGGAGCTCCTTATCATCTACTTCGTCGCCGATCTCTTCGCCTCGGGCGGTGAGCAATTCCGAGCGTGTCAGGACCGCAATGACGTCACCTGCGCGAACGACCGTCGTTGGGTCGGGCTCGATGATCTTGCCCTCCCTGCGAATCCGCGAGATGAACAAGCGAGCTTGTTTGGGACGTGCTTCCAGTTCGCCCACACTTCGATCGATCAAATTCGGGTTCGCGACCTGGTACGCACGCACCGCCAGCGCCTGGTAGGCTGACAGCGTCTCCGGCTCACCACCGCCTGAGGCGGCGATCTTCGCACGGAGTTTTCGCGCCTCCTCCTTCAGGTTAACCCGCATCAACTTCGGACCCACGTTCGGAAGAAACCAGACGATAAATGCCGTGCCTATAAGATAAGTAACAGCGTAGGCTACCGGGATGTTATTGATCAGGTTGGTTTTCTCCGCGTCCGAGAAGGTGGCCACGCGATTAATGGCATCGCTCGCGGTTCCGATGACTGTTGATTCCGTGAATGCGCCGGCAAGCATACCAGCGGCCGTACCGACGTCGTAACCGAGGAGTTTCGCGGCGCTGTACGCGGCGATCAGACACGTGCCGCAGAGGACGAGTGTGATGGCAAGCTGCGGCAACGCATCCTTCTTTAGCGCGCGGAAGAACTGGGGTCCTACCTTGTAGCCGGTAGTGAAGAGAAAGAGATCAAAGAAGACATACTTTACCACCGCGGGAACCTGGATATTCATTTGCCCGATCGCGACTCCCGCAAGCAGCGTGCCCACGGCCGTGCCCAGGCTGAACGTCCCAATCTTAAGGCGGCCGATGAAGAAGCCGATTGCCAGGGTTAAGAAGACCGCGAGCTCCTGGTGCTCCCTAAGAGCTTGGGTAACATAGTTCATGGTGGGACTGCCTTGTTAAAGGTTTCGTTGTCGACCACAGAAGTGGCGGATGTGATCGGTTCCTACATGTTACTCAGCTTGCTCAGAACTTGATCACATAGTTAAAAATCGCGCGGAAATCGGTAAGGTTATCGACGTTTCCTCCAAACTGCTGGACGACCGCATAGCGCAGACGCAGCGACAAGCCCTCAAGAGCGCCTTTTTTAGGACCCCACTGAAGATTGAAATCGTACTCGTTCTGCCGATACTGGTTCGCTAGATCTGGATCCGTGCCAAACACCGCCAGGGCATAAGCGCTCAGCCCGTCGACCCAGGGGAAGTCATAACCAGCGCGCAAAAGAAACGCGCCCTCGCCCGCTCGATTGAAATCTTGAACCTGAACACTGGTATAACCAGGATACCCACTCCACGGCGCTCGGAGGTTGGCGTTCCCCCACGCCTGGGTGAAAGCCGCAGTAAACAATGCCTTGCGGATAGGCAGTTCTACTTTGATCCCGAATTGGTGGCCTGAGAAACTGTCACCCTGCAGAAGGTTATCGCCGACGCTGCCCTGGTCCACGTATTGGCCAGCGAACTTTAGCTTCCAGTCATCAACAAGCGGAACTTCCAGATTCGATTCGGCGTAGGCGATGTTGATGACGTCGTCGCAATAATATTCGATGGCACCGATGTTAAATTTGCCGTTCTGGTAGAGGGCTCCGGCTGACCAGACGCCGTGCTGAACATCAGCTCCCGCGTCTTGTGCCATCGAAACAAATTCGCTGTCATTTCGCTCTTTGATTGCGTAGAAATAGCCGAGTCCGTACTTGATAAACGGGACGTCCTCCGCCGGGGGCGGTGCCGGGACTGCGATCTCTTTTGCATCCTTGCCCAGGCCCATGGTATCCGAGGCTACCGGGACGTCGCTGCTGCTCGGGCCAAGCTTGGCGCGGCCCTGCAAAACGGCGGCTTCAAACGTATTTGGCGTCATGCGGTTGTCGTTGCGACTGATGAAGGGCGTGTCATATCCCTTCGCTCCGACAGTAACGCCCAGGTCTTTGATGATCCGGAGTTCCGCGTACCACTCGCCGAAAACCGTGTACCCATTC
>JBJMXF010000084.1:0-9849 GCA_045809725.1 Candidatus Udaeobacter sp.
GATAATTTTGGCGGAGGCGATTTTTTTGAAGGGCTATCGCGATTGCTTGAATCATGTCAGGACGAAGCACGGCTCAACCTGATCGGAAAGATCGCGCTGAAGACCGATGTTCTGGAGACTTTGTGCGCGCGTCTCAAAATGGAACGGGACCGGCAGCTATATCCAAACATCGTTCGCCAGGAAATTCGTGAACCTGTTTTCATCGTGGGGTTGCCTCGCAGCGGCACCAGTCTGTTGCATCGTCTGCTCTCCGCGGACCCGGAGCATCGATGTCCGTTGATGTGGGAAGTGAGATCGCCGTCTCCACCTTCGCGAGCCCATGAGAAACGCCGGATTCAGCGAGCGACGCAAAGCTGTAAGTTCTTTAACTGGCTCGTGCCATCATTCCGCTATGCACATGCCATCGGCGCAGAAGTTCCGCAGGAGTGCGTTAGTCTGATGACTCCAACATTTCTGAGCGATCAATTCGATGCGATGTATTATGTGCCGTCGTACCGCGCCTGGTTCTTTCGACAGGATTTGCGACCCGCATACGAATATCACCGTCGTTTTCTCCAACACCTGCAGTTTCGGCAAACCGCTCACCGCTGGATCCTGAAAGCGCCTACGCACATGTTTGCCATGCCAGCGTTGCTGTCCGTTTATCCCGATGCGCTATTCGTGCAGACCCACCGAACGCCCGTCGATTCGATGGCCTCTGTCTCGAGTCTGGTGACGATCCTGCGCAGCGCCTTCAGTGATGCCGTCGATTCCGTTACGGTGTCTCGTGAGGCAATTCATTACTGGTCCGAAACGATGAAAAAGTTTTTGCCTGAACGCGATCGTCTGCCAAACAATCGCATCTGCGACGTTCAATACGACCAGATTCGTCGGGAACCGATTCGCGTAGTTCGGCAGATCTACGAATATTTCGGCTGGTCTTTGTCTCGCGAAGCAGAGCGACGCATGCGCTTACTCGTTGCCGGCCAGGCTAAGAGACAATCTGCCAATCACCGATACGATCTATCGCACTTTGGTTCCTCCGCCGGAGCAGTGTTCGGTGTGTTCGAGACATATTGCCAGCGATTTGATTTAGCAGAGCAATTCGCTGTGCAGCAGAAGCTAGCAGCGCGCTCAGTCGCCTGATCTGATGCAGAAGAGACAATTCGCGGATGACGTTTAAAGCGATTCGTATCATCCGCGACGATCATCCGAGTTTACCCGGACATTTTCCCGGCGCCCCTCTGGTGCCGGGAGTTGTAATCCTCGACGAAGTAATCGCAGCGCTGGCTGAATGGCGGCAAAACTCGCAGCTCAATGGCATACGAATGGTGAAGTTCCTTGCGCCACTCAAGCCGCAGCAGGCATTCACGATTTCTCTTTCCCTGAGAAATGAGCAGGCCGCCGAGGTCAATTTTTGCTGTCGCGCGGAAGACCGCGTAATAGTCGAAGGTCAACTTGAAGTCGTCTGGGGAGCAGAATGAGTCGATGAACGCGCCATCGCTTGAGGCGCCGAAATTTGAAACCGGCGTGAGCGACCCGCGCCTCGCTGAGTGTCTCAAAGCATTTCCGCCGGCAATATTCAGCGAGCGCTTGTATCAGAGCATCGAACTGATGGAACGCTACAGCATCGAACTGGCTGTTGATTTGTTAGGCCGTTTGAATGTGACAGAACAACTGGGCAGGTGGCGATCAGCTGATGAGCTTTGCAGCGTTCTGAGTTTTCAGCCGCGCTTCAGGCGCGCTTTAAACTGGATCCTGACGCGCCTCGTAGAAACCGGCTGCATCGATGTGCAAAGTGACAGCGGGTCACGCTCCTATCGCTTGCGCAACACGCCATGGCAAGCTGACCTCAAATACTTCCGCGGTCTGGCGCTCAACATTGATCCCGGGAACGCTGCGACCTTGGATTTGTTAGACTACGCCGCAAGTCTTTACGGGATCGTTGCGACCGACGGAAAAAGCGGCGACCAAAGCCTGCTCGGACCTCAAGGCGTCCCCCTGTGGCTCAATTATTTTGACAACAACAATCTGACTTACGCGGTAAACAATTGGGTGGGTGGTGCTGCTGCGGCAGCTCGTTTTGACTCTCGATCGACACTACGAGTTCTCGAGATCGGCGCCGGCACGGGCAGCGCCACGGAGATTTTGCTGCGCCTACTTGGTGAACGCCATCTTTTGCCTCGACTTGACCGCTACGTCGTTACCGAACCAAACGGATATTTGCGGCGCTGCAATCAACGCAAATTAGCAGCCGAATACCCGAACCTCCCGCTGGAATGGGCGAGCCTCGACCTCGATTTGCCGTGGAGCGATCAAGGGATTACTCCGGGAGAATTCGACGTGGTGTACGCTGTTAACGTCATGCACGTCTCGAAGAATCTTTTGTTTAGCTTGAACGAAGCGCACCTGGCGCTTGCCGCGGGCGGTTGGCTCGTCATTGGGGAGTGCGTGCGACCTTTCGATAACCAGCCGATGTATCCTGAACTCATGTTTCAAATTCTGGACAGTTTTACTAATGTCGAAACAGATCCGGAAATTCGGCCTAATCCCGGCTTTCTGACTGCCGAGCAGTGGCGGCGCGCTTTTTCGCGAGCTGGCTTTCCGCGCACGGAAATTGTGCCCGATGTGGAGCGAATCCGCGAGGTCTATCCGCACTTTTTCACCGGCGCGGTTTGTGGACAAAACACGGGCACGGCAAAATGATTTCGCAAATTGTCAGCCCCAAGCGTTCCGAAGCAGATCGCTGGGTGAGCGTGCCGGAGCGCGGCACGCCCGCTTCACTGGGATTGATCGCCTGGATCGCGGTGCGTGTCGGTCGACGGCTAGCAAGGCTGTTGTTATTTCCGATCACAACTTACTTCCTCATTACGGCACACACTGCGCGTAAGGCGTCTTACGAATTCCTGAGACGCGCCCGAGGCAGTTCAGTTCATTGGTGGCACGTGTCGCGCCATTTTTATTATTTTGCCGCGACGATTCTGGATCGCGTTTACTTATTGCGTGGTGAATTCCATCGGTTCCACGTCACGATTCACGGAAAAGAACTTTTGCAGCGGCAACATGAAAACGGCAGGGGCTGCATCTTGTTAGGCTCGCACCTCGGTAGTTTCGAAGTGTTACGCGCGCTCGGAGTAATGCAGCGAGGCTTTTCGCTGAAGGTGCTAATGGACAACGCGCATAACCAGAATATCAGCCGGTTTTTCGATGGGCTGAATCCTGTGATTGCCGACACGGTGATCGCACCTGATCGACCGGATACATTGATCAGGGCCAGGGAAAGCTTGGATGCGGGCTGCTTCATTGGAATGTTAGGCGATCGCGTTTTTGGTGCGGACAAGACAACACGCTGTGAATTCCTTGGAGCGCCTGCCACTTTGCCGGCTGGTCCAATTCTGCTTGCTGCTGTAATGCATTGTCCCATCATTTTGTTCTTCGGCCTGTACCGCGGCGGGAACCGCTACGACATTTACTTCGAAGATTTCGCTGATGAGATCGTGTTGAATCGGGAGCGTCGCGCCGAGGAGATCCAATCGTGGACGCAACGCTACCTCGCGCGGCTGGAGCATTATGCGCGCCTCGCGCCTTATAACTGGTTCAACTTTTATTCGTTCTGGGACTGACTAAGAAAAGTGCCCAGTAAATACACGAACAGACACGAAAAATTTGGTAGATAGACAACACCGAATCTTTCGTATTTTTGTGTTGTGTCGTGGACGGTCACTGCTGGCGAGTGGTGTCGGGCTCCTGCAATGCCGAGTCGTATCGTAATTAACAAAGCGGAAATTCGCGCGTTGATCCCCCACTCCGATTTGATGTGCCTGGTGGATGAAGTCATCCAGTGGGATGATCGATCGATCGCGTGCGTCAGTAACACGCATCGTGATCCAGCAAACCCGTTGCGCCGTCACGGGTGTTTATCCGCGGTACACGCTTTCGAATACGGTGCGCAAGCAGCGGCTGTTCACGGCGGTTTGCGGGCGCGTGCTGCGAGCACGACCGCACCACCAGGATATCTGGCTGCGTTACGGGACGGACGCTTACACGTAACACGACTCGATTACATTCATTTGCCGCTTCAAATTTTGGCGACCCGTCTGTATGGCGAAGGCGCAAACACGGTTTACGAGTTTATCATTTCGGCCGCGAGGGTTGTGATAGCAGAAGGCCGGGTGACGATCGTGCAACGCGCGTGACGGTAGCGTCAGCGCGTTGCGCTGAGCCGACGCCGCAGCGCGGCGTCCCTACCAGGAAATCACATGGCGATGCCGCCATCAACACACAGTACTTGGCCCGTGATGTAAGCGGCTTCTGCCGATGCAAGGAATTCCACAGCGGCGGCAATTTCCTCCGGCGTCCCCGTCCTGCCGAGTGGGATTTTGCTGTTAATCGTATCCTTAACTTGATCCGACAGCCCGACCGTCATGTCGGTGATAACAAATCCCGGGGCCACGGCATTAACAGTGATGTTGCGGCTGGCCAGTTCCCGCGCGAGCGATTTGGTTAGGCCGATCAAACCTGCCTTGCTCGCCGCGTAATTTGTTTGTCCGGCGTTGCCGATCAATCCTATCACCGAGCTGATATTGATGATGCGACCACTGCGTTGCTTCGTCATCGCGCGAACCAGCGCGTGAATAAAACTAAATGCGCCTCTTAAGTTGGTGTTGATGACAGCATCCCAATCTTCGAGCGACATTCGCATCGCAAGCGCGTCGCGCGTTACACCCGCATTGTTCACCAGGATATCGGCCCGACCAAAATCCTCCAGAATGTGAGCGCCGATTTTTTGCACAGCTGCATGGTCTCCTACATCCACTGCGTACGCTTTTGCCGATTCACTCCGAAGACCGTTGATTTCATCAGCAATCTTCTTTGCGTTCTCCTCCGTTCGGCTCACGCACGCCACATGCGTGCCTTCACTGGCGAAACGCAAAGCAATCGCGCGTCCGATGCCTCGCCCTGCTCCTGTTATAACTGCAACTTGACCGTCAAACTTCATATCGCTGTCCATTTGTAACCACTAATGCACGCGAATAAACACGAATTTGTGCCTTGCGCGCACGAGCCACATCGCATCGGCCTAACTTCTAGCTACTCCACCGCACCGTAACGTCGCTGACGGCTGCCGAATTCTTCGACCGCGGCGAATAGATCCTGCTTTTTGAAGTCAGGCCACAGCTTTGGGGTGACGTACATCTCGGTATAGGAAGTTTGCCAAAGCAAAAAATTGGAGAGCCGCATTTCGCCGGACGTGCGGATAAGAAGGTCGGGGTCGGGATAGTAACGCGTGTAAAGATGTTTGCTGAACATCTCCACGTCGATCATCGCCCTGTCGATGTGCCCCAGTTCGATTGCACGAAGCAAACTTTTGATCCCGTCGATAATCTCGAGTCGGCCGCCATAGCTCAGCGCCAGGATGAGGATGAGACCGGTGTTACCGGCAGTTTGCTCGATACTTCTGTGAAGTTGTTCCTGCGCGCTCTGGGGCAGATCGGTCAACCGGCCAATCGCCTGAAGACGCACATTCTTCTCAAGTAGTTCCGGCGTTTTCTCCTTCAAAAATTTTTCCAGCAAACGCATCAGCGCGATGATTTCAGCTCTGGGGCGCTGCCAGTTTTCAGCGGAGAACGCGTAAAGCGTGAGATATTCTACCTTCAAATCGCCGCAACCTTCGACGCATTCTCGAACTGCCTGGGCACCGGCTTCGTGGCCTTTTATGCGAGACAATCCGCGCGACTTCGCCCAACGGCCGTTGCCATCCATGATTATGGCGATGTGACGGGGAACAGTTTTAACGCTCACAGATATTAGTGCAGTCGTAACTGTTGGAAGTTGCGAGAGAAAGGCAAATGTAGCGGTTGATAGCGATAGTGGCTGTAGTGTTCGCTGTCCTCAGCGGAGTTCTGGCTGCGAACGGTTCTGCGCTGAGGACAGCGCACGCTACAGCCTATTCTGTCGAAACGACGACCAACGCCTCACAAGCTTATCGTCTCCCCGCGCGCCGGACCGACGCTTACCATCGACAGTTTTGCACCGGTCAACTCGGAGATGCGTCTGACATATTTTCTTGCGGCGGAAGGAAGCTGCGAAAATTTGCGTGCAGTGTGTATAGACGAGTTCCAGCCAGCCACTTCTTCGTAAACAGGCTCGCAATTCGCGAGTTGGTCTGCGTCACATGGCGGAACATCCAGCCGTTTTCCGAGTAGCTGGTAACCAACACAAATGCGAATCGGATCGACCTGATCTAGTCCATCCAGGTTAGTGATTGCGATCTCGTCGATGCCGTTAATCATGCCGGCGTAACGAGTCGCCACCGCGTCGAACCAACCGCAACGGCGTTTGCGTCCTGTTGTCGCGCCAAATTCGCGCCCGAGATCGTGAAACATCTGCGCCAATTGCGCGTCCTCTGTCGGCAATGCACCGTCCCCCACTCGCGTCGAGTAGGCCTTCATCACTCCGAACACACGATCCATGCGATGTGGTGGCACCCCCGTGCCGGTGCACGCACCGCCTGCTGTCGTGTTTGAAGAAGTTACATATGGATACGTGCCGTGATCGATATCGAGAAATGTTCCCTGCGCGCCTTCGAACAAGATCTGTTTGCCGCGATCCATCGCGCGATGCAGGTAAACCACCGTGTTCGTCACATACGGCCGCAGTTTTTTGCCGACAGCAAGATACGTTTCGTTCACATCACGAAAACTGATCGGCTTTGCACCGAGAGCCTGCAGGATTCTGTTGTTCTCAGTAATCTTAGCCTGCAATTTTTTTGAGAACACAATCGGCTGCATCAGATCTGACATCCGCAAGCCGGTCCGTGCCGCCTTGTCTCCGTAGGCTGGCCCGATCCCCCGTTTAGTCGTGCCGATGCGGCCACGGCGCAACTCTCGTTGCTCGTCGAGGACCCGGTGATACGGCAAAACCAGATGCGCGCAATCGCTAATGAGCAGGTTCTTGTCGATCTTGACTTCCAGTTGTCGCAAGCCATCGATCTCGGTGACAAGCGCGACCGGATCGATAACCACACCGTTTCCGATCACGCAAACCTTGCGATGCCGCAGAATTCCCGACGGAATTAAATGCAGCACATATTTCATGCCGCGGTGAATGACTGTGTGTCCGGCATTATTGCCGCCCTGGCTACGGACCACGATGTCCGTGTTCGCAGTAAGCACGTCGATAATTTTGCCTTTGCCCTCGTCGCCCCACTGCATTCCGATCAAAATTGTGTTTGCCATGTGAAATCGAAAATCGGCAAAAAATTTTCCCGACGCATCCGTACGGGACGCAGTCGGGACTTGCCCACAGATAATAAGTTAGCGGCATCACCGCGCAACAGGTTTTACGATTTAAGCTCGGCTCTGGGTGTTGCACTGGTTGGTAGGGACAGCGCGCTGCGCTGTCCGGACGCCGCAGCGCGGCGTCCCTACCTTGGGGCAGGAGAGGGAGTCGACGCTTCCCGTCCAGATTCCATCATAGTAGGCCGAATTGGGCCTAGCCCTTCGATGTTTGTACCTCCCGACTTGACGGAACGAGACGAACTTCTTTGCTCAACCGGTGTTTCTCTTTTCACCGGCCTGTGCGTTTCAGGAACAACAGAATTTGGCATAGGAGCAGTCTCGAGCTCCGGCTCGCGCGTGTTCGTAGATTGCGAAACAGATCGCTCCTTCGGTCCTTCGGCAGCGCGTGCCCCAGCCGCTCGCATTTCTTCAAGTGTCAGTGCTGAAGGAGCGGACTTCTTCTCGCGCGGCTTGGATTTGCGCACCGTTGGCGTGGTGGATTCGGAAGGAAGCTGTTCAGAAGACTGCGGTGTGTGCGTGGAACGCTCGGGTTTTTTCTCGCGGGCAACGATGACTTCCTGCGCATGTATTTTCCCGATGAGAACGAGACTGAAGAGTATTGCCGGAAAAAATCGTTTCAGCATGACACCACCTGATAAACGATTTAGCCCATTCACAAGCCTTCGTTAACGAGACGCTATCGCATTCAACCAGGTGGACGCTGCTGCTGCACCTGAATCACCGGCAATGGAAATCGCAACTGCAATTCGTTTTCGAGGTAAATTTCGACGTGATGCATCCCGTACTGTTGAAACTGCACGCCGCCAAAATAATGAACATTGGTCGCGTGGCCTTCCATCTCTTTGAGCACGAACTCGACCTCCGCCTGCGCGACTACCTGCTGTTCGTCCACGCCTATGAGGCGAGATTTTTGGCGAAATTTGCCGGAGCCGCTGCACCAGCGGGTCCAGATGCAGAGCCGGAAATAATTGATAGGCAGTGAGGGCGCCGGAATCACGCTTAGGACGCCCACGAGGGTTTGCATGCCGTTGACTTCACAGCGGACATCCTCGCAAATGACCGCGCTTTGGAGGTCGGGGAGAATGATGTTGGGTTCCATATTAGCTGATCACATCATTCCACGCATCAACAGCGTCAACAAACCGAGACCTAGCACAATTCGGTAAATCGCAAATGGCACAAATCCGCGCGCGCGAACCCACTTCATGAACCATGCGACGACCGCGAGGGCGACGAAAAATGAAACCACAAACCCAATCACGATGACGACCCATTGGTGCGGAGTGATCGTTAGGGGCGCAATCTCCGCTTCGTGATGATGCGGTATCACGCTCTTCAGAAAATCGTATCCTACGGCGACCGCCATTGTCGGCATCGACAGAAAAAACGAAAATTCGAGCGCGGCCGGACGCGACATGCCGGCGGTTTGTCCGGCTGCAATCGTGGACATTGAGCGCGACGTGCCAGGAAAAACAGCAGAGAGAATTTGTGCGGCGCCGATCCAGACCGCCTGCGGCAGCGTCATTTCCTCCATGTGCATCGTTCGTGGCCGGGTGAAAACGGCGTCAACGATCCACATGACGACGCCGCCGATGAGCAGCGCCATAGCCATCACCCACAGACTTTCCAGGTTCTTGCCAATGACCTTTGCAAGAGCCCACGCCGGAACGGCAGTCACCACAAATGCGATGAGCGTGAGGCTGAGCGGATGTGTTAAGATAGTGCGATTGCCGCGTTCGCCCCTTGGAAACGTCTGAACAAACCGCATAATGCGACCCCAAAAATAAACCGGCAAAGCGAGAATGGCCCCGAGCTGAATCACGATCGTGTACATTTTCCAGAACCCATCATGCAGATCGACATGCAGCAGCGCTTCGCAGATGCGCAAATGCGCAGTGGAACTCACAGGAAGAAACTCGGTGAGCCCCTCGACAATTCCGAGAAACACGGAAAGTAAGTAGTCGTACATATTTTGGCTTAAACCTTATCGATCACTGTCATTGTGAGCGAAGCGAAGAATCTCGCATCATCAATGTATCCAGCGCCAACACACATGACCCGTGAGTTTCGCTTTGCTCCACATTGCAACGAGGCGGGAGCCCGACGCGGTCACAGCGCTTCCATGCCTCGTTCGCCGGTTCTGATACGGACCGCGTCTTCAATCTCGGTTACAAAAATTTTGCCATCGCCGATTTTTCCCGTTTTGGCTTTTTCCAGGATTGCTTCGACTGCGCGTTGAGCGCGATCGTCAGAAATGACAATTTCGAATTTAATCTTTGGAAGAAAATCCACGGTGTATTCCGTACCGCGATAGATCTCGCTGTGCCCCTTCTGGCGGCCAAACCCTTTTACCTCACTCAGAGTCATTCCTTCGACCCCTGCGGCAATCAAGGCTTCTCGCACCGGCTCGGCTTTGAACGGTTTAATGATGGCCTCGATTTTCTTCACCGCGGCAAATTAAACCTGCCTGTATTCGAAATGGCAAGCACGCGGGATTGGGATCGCCAAATACAATCCTAAAAAAGGCATCATCAGGTTTTTCGACCAAACTTTTTTTCAAGCTCGGAGA
>JBJMXF010000085.1:0-6651 GCA_045809725.1 Candidatus Udaeobacter sp.
ATTGAACGCGCAGATGCTCTCGTGATGGATCTCGCAGGTCATAATCCTAACGTTCTGATAGAAGTCGGGATGGCTGCTGCGTTATATAAAAGCGAGTCAGGCGCGCTAATCATCCTGAAGCCAAAAAACGAGCCGTGGCCCAGTAATCTTCAGGGAATAGTCTACTGCAATTATGACAAATCTCTCCGGCGAGGGTTGGAAGACCAAGCGGGATTTCGTGCCGCGCTACGAACGCGTATTCTCAAGATCGCGACAGATAGGCAGATGCTGGGTCCCCAGTGACAAGAGCCTTGATCACAGGCACGATTGTCACGCATGACAGCCGGTTGATCAAAATTGATCGTTGTAGTGAGTTCCGTCGCGAATGTCGAGCGCTCGATAATTTGGTCAGAGTTGCTACCGCTGTTGGGCTCAAGATAGAAAGTCTTGCTAACACACATGCTCGAAATTAAAAATCGTCGTTTTCGCGAGTAGGTAATTGTTCAAAGAAAAACTTATGCTTCGTGTCGCCACTCGTTTTCGCCTGATTGTTACACTCGCCGTTTTTGCGGTGGCAAACCTTGCCGCGCAAGAAGCGCCTTCTCACGCCGGTCAGAATTTACCGCCCGATGCGGGCGGCGAGGAAGCAACGGTCAAGCGAGTGGTCGACAGCATCATGCAGCCATACTTAGCCCAAGGACAACGTGCCGCCGGCGGCCATGTATGGAAGCGTTCTCCTTTTCTTGGAACGATTGTCGGCGTTTCGCTGCACGGGCATCGCTACTTCTTCCCGTATGGAAAGGCGACAGATGCAGGCGCGCGCTTCACGCGCGAAACCGTGGTGGAGATCGGCTCCTGTACCAAGACGTTCACTACCACGCTTTTTGCGCTAGCCATCAACCGCAACCAAATCACGCCTGATGCTTCCGCTCAGCAATACATGCCTAACGGCTACATGCTCCGGGCGCAGCAACTAACACCGCTGGAGCTGGCAGACTTCACTTCTGGAATGCCAGACGACCCGACAAACCTGCCGCGCGAACCTCAGAGGCGAGGCATTGAGTCCTACACAATAAAGGAGTTTCTCACGTGGGCTTCGAACTATGAACCGACGACTCAGTTGCCTGCGCCTTACAAGTATTCCAACGCCGGAATCGGCCTGCTCAGCTATCTGGTTGCAACGGCGAGCGGCAAAACATGGGAAGATCAGGTGAACTCCGAGATTCTCCAGCCGCTGGGCATGAACGACACGACTTTGCGACCAACGCCGGAGCAGCAGAAGCGCCTGGCACAAGGACATAACCGCGCAGGCCAGGATGCGCCGCGCTGGCCGGTGTTCGCGTGGTACGCTGCCGGCGGACTACGCTCGACCGCACACGACATGATCAGCTTTGGCGAAGCGAATCTTGGCCACAATGAAGTGAATGGAAAACCGGTTTCCGCTGAATTGATAGTGGCAATGCAGCTGGCGCAGAAGCCGATCTACGCTATCCGGAATGGCAACAAGCAGGCTATGGCTTGGGTAAACGACATGGGCGGAGGCAATCCCAACGTTCATCCTGTGATCATGAAAAACGGAGGGACATCAGGCTTCGGCACGGTGATCGCGATTAACCCAACGAAGGACGCAGCTATTTTTATAGCGATGAACCAAGTCGGAGCTAACCCTGCCGAGAAAGCGGTCGAGATCCTACGGCGCCTGCCGTAGTGCTTTGATTTTATTGCGCGGGCGTTGTCGTTCTCAATCTTCGCCGCCGCAATTCCATCGCCCAAAGCGCGGCGATTGTGAGCAGATCGCTTATGACGTGAGTAGCTTTCACGCTTCCGAACGTGGCGGGCGTAAGAGTCGGCTCAACTAGATCACGCACTTGCCTGGAGGGAGCGGCGGCGGCGGCGTTAGAATCAAATTGTTTGATCGCTTCAAGCGTAGCGAAACGTTGCGCGGTAGTGTCTTTCATCGCATCGAGATTTTCATAAGCGAATAAGGCGAATAAGATGCACACCAATGCGGTAGTAATCGCAGCCGGCTGTTTGCGCAGTGAGGAAAAAGCAAGCACCCCGCCAACGATGATGACATAGAGGTTCCAGTATTGCTGCATCGCGTTGGAGCGCTCGAAGTAAAGCTGAATCAGTTCGTTATAGTTCATAGATTCTCGCGATTATGAAAGCGCTCGATGATGCAACGCGAGAACAAATGAACCAGCACTGCGATGAGAAGAACGCACGAGATGCTCGAATTCGGATAAGGCGGAGCGCACCTCGGGTCGAATAACAGCGGACGGGCGCACGCGACGAATCATCGCGAATGCCTCTTCCGCAGTATTCACTTTCCCACTCAGCATTAAATAAGCGGCTACCGCCGCGGCGCTTCGCGAGTAACCGATCTTACAGTGAATATAGACGGCACCGTTTCGGGAGTGGTCAGCGATAAATTTGCTCATCTCCAGAAGTTGCGTCTGGGTGGGAGCAGTCAGATCGAGGACGGGAATATTTCGATAATTGATTGTTCGAAACGGTTTCGTCTCGGAAAATTCAGCGCTTAAATCAAGCACGGAGACAACCCCGGATCGCACAGCTGTCTTCGCAGAACGGCGCCCCAATTTGCCGCCAATCCAGATTCGTGGTGTGACCTTGTCCCACGATGGACACTGGTTCCGGTAATACAGCAACGACAGATATTGACCGAGTAAACAAGGCGCCAGCACAAACCGCGTGCTCCATGGCAAGGTTCCTTCAGTCTTATGAAAAACGATCGAACCCGCTCTGAAGTACGCGATCGCCACGATGCCGAGAGCGATCGCTGCCCAAAGAAGCAGGACTCCCAAAGGCCAAAAGATCGCGCCCATAATGACGAGAACCGCCGCTCCCGCTAGGTAATATGAACCGATGCGACGATTCGCGACAACTGGCGGCGCGTGCGAAGGCTCTCGAAAGAAGTAGAAGCAATATCCAGCCAGGACAAAACCACCGATGATGTCGATGACGTGATGCTGATAAGTGAGCAATGGCGACAAAGCGATAAGCAAAAACCACGACATGACCGCCAACCACAAAACGCCGCGTAGGTTTCTTCCGTAGACATCGAGCAGGAGCAACAGCAGCGCGGCGTGCAATGACGGCAAAAGATTAAACGGCAAGTCCACTCCGCGAAACCAATCGAAGATCGCGCCGAGCAAGCCGCTAACGTGAGGCCGAGGGAAAGCAAAACGCAGCGGAAAAAGCAGAAAACAAACACCTGCAATGAGAATTGCGGCGATGACGCGCCGCGAAAAAATCCGCAACTCCTCTCGTGTTCGACAAAGAAACGGAGCCCCGATGAAGAAGAGGTCGATCGACATGTAAGGGAGAATCATGAACGGAACGAATGGGATGGCATGCTCCCATTGAAAATAGAACGAGCCGACGTGACTGCGTTGTCCCGTGATCCAATTGCAACCGCTGTACACGACCAGAAACAGGACCGACAATTCAGCAGAAACAGTAAACGCTTTAAGACGAGAGACGTGCACGCGATCGTTAAGACTCTGAGCGTCGTGCGATTGAGACGGTGAACATTCCCCACTGATCGATTTCCATATCGAGCTTTTCAAAGCCGGCGACACGAACGAGCTCATCCATTTCGGCTGTCGTCCGACGACGCATGATCCATCGTTCGCCTTCTCGATTGATGAGGACGTGTGCAATAAATTCGAGCTGCGGATGCCACGGCTGATTCGTGTAAATGAGATAACCGCCAGGCTCGATCGCGTCAGCTAATCCGCGCAACGAATTCAAAACGGGTTCGTTCGACGGAAACAATTCATAAAGGCCTGAAACAATTCCAATCGTCGCGCGCGGTTGAATTCCGGCGAGAGATTCGCGATTGAACGCGTCGCCGCAGCGCGCCATTACTGCGCCGTTAACATTTAACTCATCGGCCAGGGCGCGCGCCGCATCGATATTTTCCTGCTTACAATCGCAAAGCGTCGCGTCGATCGGAATCTGTGGCATAGCGCGGATCGTCTCGATTACGTAACGGCCGGCACCTGCAGCGATATCGAGAATTTTTACGGGGCGATTCTCGACATGCACTTTTAGAATTAAATCGCGCAGAGTTTTATTCAGATTCGCTTTGCGTTTCCGAATGCCGCGCCAGCCGATGCTATTCAGGTACGATTTGTCGATAAGACGACCAAGCGCACTCCAGCCCTGCGGTTCGTTTTTATAGACATAATCGAGCGAAAGACCGGAATCGAATCCACAACGCAAGCCGATCTCGATTCCACGACTTAATCGCCCCGCAACATTCAGTCCACCGCGAGCGACTGCGAATCTTGCGCTGCCATTGTTCTTCAAACACTCATGTTCGCGCGCGGTGTATCCGCTCTCATCCGCGTTTAACAACGACGTTGAGGTTGCGGTTTTCGCGAAGCAATCTCGAACGAACTCGCGAACAAGTCCGATGACGTCGCGGCGATTCGTTTCGTGAAAGATGGAGTGATACGCGTTGGGAAAAGTCTCGAAGCGCTTGTTAGTTGAAGAAAGGCGATCGAAAAAACTTTGTTGTGCGTCGAGACTCACAACCCAATCTTTTCCCGCGCCGATCATCAGCGTCGGCGTTTGAACCGCGCCCGCATCGGCAACCAACCGTTTTGAAGTGTCATGGAGGTCGAGGAGCACATTGACCGCGATTTGCCGAAAGATGAGCGGGTCGGAATCGTAGCGAGCGGCTTGCTCACGATCGTGCGTGAGCATTTTCGATTTCACATAACTCTTCACGAATCGCGGCCGAAAGATTCGCAGCGCCGGAATTGCCAAGGGAATGTAGAGCTTCACGTGGAATGCGGCGGTCGCCAAAATCATGGCGCGGATCGGCGGCGCGTAATCGTGGATCCAAGCTGTGACTGTGACGGCAGCAAGACTGTGCGCGACCACGATCATATTTTCGATCGGGATGCTGAACGTCTCCGAAACATGACGCGCAAAAGCGTCCACATCTTTGATCACGTCGTGAAGACTCTTTGCCGCGCCGCGATCTCCCGCCGAACGCCCATGACCGCGCGCGTCCCACGCGAAAACCGCGATGTCGTCGAGGGCTAGCGAATCGACCGTTTCTTGCCAACGACCGGAATGCTCGTGACCACGATGAAAAAGCAGCAGCGCTTTGTCGGTTGTCTTGGTTGGAATCCACGAACGGTAAAACAGCTCGGCACCGTCCCAACTAGTGAAAGTTCTTTCAGCGGCTTCCATTCGCTGGGCGCAATTCCTTCACCGCATCGCGCAGTTCGGCGGCAATCGCACAGAAGTCGCTCTTATCTGTTCCGCGATCGCGATAATTGCGAGGCGTTCCAACGACCAATCGAACTCTTCGCGGTCGCGGAAATCGTTTGCCTTTAGGCCATGCCTGAAATGATCCATCGACGAAACAAGGCGCAACTGCGACGTCGCATCCCGCAACAAGAGCGCCGATTCCTGATTTGAATTCGCCAACTTCGCCGGTTGTCGATCTTGTGCCTTCCGGAAAAATAATCAGAATGGTTCCTGGATTCGCGAGCAATTGCCGGCAAAGCGACAGGCTTTGTCGAACGCGCGCTTGTCTCGCAAATGGCAGTGCGTTCACAAGTATCGCGGCGGCCCAAAGTCGCGGGACGCTTTGGAAAAAGTAATCAGAGGCGGCCGCTGGAAACGCGCGATGTAATTTGCGCAGCGGCAAGGCCGCCAGCAGACAAAGCGTATCGATATGACTGCAATGATTCGCGACGATAACGAGCGAGCGATTGGTCCGCAGATTGTGGTGCCCGATGATTTCGAAATGGTTGTAGATGTGCAGCAGCCCGCGAATCATCAACGCGCCGAGCGAGCGCAGTCCGTAAATGACCATATCCGGTTCGCGCGGAAACTGACGCAGACCTTCGGTCGGCGCTTGATCGACATCACGCGCCAAATCGTAAAGCCACTTTTTCATCGGAGCGGATAGTAATAGCCAGTCATGTGCATGAACAACGGCGCCGCGTAAGCCAAGCTGTCGATCCGATCGAGAATTCCGCCGTGACCCGGGATAGTTGCAGCCATGTCTTTGGTTCCGATGTCGCGCTTGATCACGCTAACTGAAAGATCGCCGAGTTGCCCGCCAATTCCAACGATCAAGCCGCTCAGAATTAGTTGCCAGGGTCCAAAGGATGGTAGCGAAAAGCGAAGAAGCCAGGGCAAAATCATAGCAACGGCCAACGCGCCGAGCGCGCCTTCCCAAGTCTTGTTGGGACTGATTTCGCTGCGCAACGAATGGCGGCCGAAAATTTTGCCAAAAGTAAATGCCGCGACGTCAGTCAACCCCGTCGCGAAAATAATATAGCAAATGAAGCCGTAGGCATTGCGAGCATTCGCCATAAATCCCAGGTGACCGAACATCCAGCCGATGTAAACAAAACCGATAATGGCGAGCGATATGCGTTGCAATTCGCCGCGAGCGCGATTGCGCAAAATCGGAATGAGCAGGATCAACGATATTGCGAACGCCGGCACGGCGACAAACAATCCGTACCAGCCTGTGCCATGTTCGTCACCGAGCGGATCCGGGATTAGCGATGCGATTCCGACAATCACGATTCCGGCATAAACCGCGCCGGTCATCCACGAGTCACGGTACAATCCCGAGGCGTGCGCGAATTCCTTGAAAGCGCAGATCGCGACCAA
>JBJMXF010000086.1:0-9928 GCA_045809725.1 Candidatus Udaeobacter sp.
GGTCGAGATTTTGTTCGCATGGTGGACCGATGTTCTTCGCGCGACCAATGCCGTTGCACAAAGGGACCTGCCAGCCGCAACACACGAAACGGCTGCGCTTGCGCATCGCTTTGACAATCCCCAAATCTTTAAGCGCATCCGCCTACTCGAAGAATTCCGGGATCATCTCGGCCGAAACATTCACGAAAGCCTTGCAATTGAAGTGGCTTTTCTGGCGATTTTCATGACGTGATTCACGACCATTGCGGAGCTTACTAAGGAGGGTCTTCGAACGGTAGTCCCATTGAGGCCAGCTTGACAAAACTCTGTCCAATCTCTATCCAGTATCCCCGTATGCGACATATTTACCGATTACTTTTGCTGTGCACCGGCTCTTCACTCCTGTTGCTTACTGGTTGCGCAACGGGAACTCATGTAAGCGTGGGCGGTCCGTACCACGTTACCGCCTACAAGCCGAACAATCCTTCAGCCGTGCGGGTGAAAGTCTCGCTTTCGAGGCAGAACGTCTATGTGATGGAAGGCGACCGTAATCTGATGGCGGCGGCCATTTCGGTTGGCATGGCGTCGAAGCCGACACCGAAAGGCAATTTTAACATCTATTCGAAACAGGAGCACAAGCGTTCTGGATCGTACGGATTCAGCGTGCAAGGTGATCGAATAGTTCCTTCTACTGGCGGTGGACCGGGGCGCTACGTCGGATATCCGATGGGATATTGGTGTGAGTTCGCTCCCGCCTACGGTTTCCATCAAGGCTTTGTACATCCTGCTCCGCACACGCACGGTTGCATTCGGTTGAAGGGTGAAGCTGCAGCTAAATTCTACGCGCTGGTGAGAATCGGGACGCCCGTGAATATCGCTGACACACAGCCTGAAGACGCAACACTTGGACCGAAAGTGCAGCGGGTCGATGATTCTAGAACGCCTGATCCTCCAGCTTCTCTAATGATCTCCGAAGCGGCATTTGAGAAACCGAGCGGGCCTCTGCTCGAATAGCAGCCTCTGGCTTGAATTGCGGCAACTGTCGCACCGTGGCATGTTTGGCGACGCGGCCATTGCCGCGGCGAGCGAAGTCGAATATCCCGTTGCCTAAGATTTAGCTGAGTCGGCGGGTTCCTCGGCTAGCTCGGAATAGTAAGCTGAAACATGAGCGCGAACCTGATTTCCAGCGGCACAACTGCCCGCCAGAAAGTGAACTTGCGTACGCCCGACGTCATGGCGGCCGTGCAGCAACAGGTCGAGTCGCACTACCGCAGCGATATCATCGAAAAGGTTCGGCGCGCCGGCGGAATTATTTCTGTGGGAGATACTACAGTGCGGCTGGCGAAGCAGTTTGGTTTCTGCTACGGCGTCGAACGCGCGATCGATCTCGCATACGCCGCGCGCAAGGTTTTCAAGGATCGCCGACTTTTCATTGTGGGAGAAATTATTCATAACCCGGAGGTCAATCATCAGATCGCCTCGTTAGGTATCAAGAATCTCACCGGCAGAAATAAAGAGGCGGACATCTCTGATCTCGGTCTGGAGGACGTCGTCATTGTGCCTGCGTTTGGAACCGAATTGTCGCTCCAGCAGCAAATCAAGGATCGGGGCTGCCAGATCGTTGACACCACGTGCGGCGACGTGATGAGCGTTTGGAAACGCGTGCGCAAATACGCTAGCGAATCAGTGACTTCCATCATTCATGGCAAGGCAGAGCACGAGGAAACGAAGGCCACCAGTTCGCGCGCGCTCGGTGACGGCGGCGGACATTACGTTGTGGTCCTAACTCTCGCGGACACAGATTACGTTTGCGATTACATCCGACACGGCGGCAACAAACAGGCGTTCCTCGAAAAATTCAGAGGCGCGCACTCGCCGGGATTTGATCCCGATGTGCACCTGGAAACCGTCGGCGTGGCGAATCAAACGACGATGTTGCGCGGCGAGACTGAGGAAGTGCAACGGCGAATCCGCCAGGCAGTGATCGATCGCGATGGGCCGGAGCTTGCACAGAAACGCTTCCGCTTCTTCGATACGATCTGCGGCGCTACGCAAGAGCGCCAGGATGCATTGCGCGAATTGCTGGATGTTCGGATGGATCTGTTGCTCGTTGTTGGCGGTTACAACAGCTCAAACACATCGCACCTAGCTGAGATGGGCGAAGAGAAGTTGCCGACCTATTTTGTGCTGAACGCTTCGAGGCTCGTTTCCGCTACCGAAATCAAGCATTACAACTTGCACGAAAAACGCGAGGTCGTTTCACACTTTTGGTTGCCTAACGGGCCTGCTGTGATTGGCATCACTGCCGGTGCATCATGTCCGAACAACTTGATCGAAGAAACGCTGATTCGGCTCTTTGAATTACGCGGGATCTCACGCCAAGATCTCGAGCTGGCCGCGTAAGGTTCGCTGACCCTCTCTCAGTAACACCGCGGCTTTAGCCCGGTGTGACTTACTGCGGCTGAACACGAAACCGTTTAAACGGTTTGCTCTCTCACCATTGTGCGCACACCTCACTGAAGTGAGGTGTTAATGAGATAGTCGGTATGCCAGCGCCATCTTTAGGCACGCAAGATCGAGGCGTCGCGCGAACTCAATCTGGTATGGCACGAGCGATTTGGAAGGGCAGCATCAGCTTCGGGTTGGTCAACATACCGATCGCCCTCTATGCGGCTACGCGGCGGGAAGAACTGAAGTTTCGTCTTCTGCGCAAGACCGATCTAAGCCCGGTGAATTACAAACGCGTTGCCGAAAAGGACGGCAAGGAGGTTCCCTGGGATCAGATCGTCAAGGGCTACGAGTACGAAAAAGGCAAATACGTGGTACTGCAGGAAGAAGATTTTCAGCGAGTTGATCTGGAAGCCACACAGACTGTCGATATCCAGGACTTCGTGGATCTCGAAGAGATTGATCCGATGTTCTTTTACAAACCGTACTATTTGGAGCCGCAGAAAGGCGGAGACAAAGCGTATGCGCTCCTGCGCGATGCCTTAAAAGACACTCGCAAAGTCGGCGTCGCGAAAGTGGTTATCAAGACGCGGCAGTATCTGGCCGGTGTTAAGCCGCAGGACGGTGCACTCGTTCTTGAATTGATGCATTTCGCTGATGAGCTCGCCGATCCGGAGAAGCTGCATGTGCCGAAGACGCTGGAAGTCGGCAAACGAGAAATGACCATGGCCAAATCACTCATCGATAGCATGAAGTCGAAATGGAATCCGGAAAAATACAAAGACGATTATCGCGAGGCGCTCATGGAAGTGATTGAAGAAAAAGTGGAAGCTGGAGGCAAGGAAATCGAAGAAAAGCCAAGAAAAGCGCCGAAGCCGACAAAAGTGATCGACCTTGTGTCGGTTTTACAAAAGAGCCTGGAACAAAGTGGAGCGAAAGGAAAAACCAAAGGCAAATCACGCGCGAAAAAATCGCAGCCCGCAAAGAAAGCAGCGTAGTAGCGCGAGCCTCTGGCTTGCGCGGATTGGGACAGCCGCAAGCGGGACGCTGGCGCTACTCTAACAGGCTTGACAGGCGCGCTCGAAATCATTCAGCCTGAACGACTATGAACTCACTAACTCGCTATGCGATTCCGTTCTATTCCATTATGCGACTGATCGTTGGTCTCATGTATTTCTGTCACGGTGCACAGAAAGTTTTTGGATGGTTCGCACCGCCGGGCCAGCAAGCCGGGGCGTTGCCGCCGCTTATGTTAGCGGGTGGCTGGATAGAAATCGTGTGCGGCGTCCTCATTGCTCTGGGATTGTTTACCCGTGTAGCCGCTTTCATCGCCAGTGGCGAAATGGCTGTGGCATTTTTCATGATGCATGCCAAAGGCAGCCTTTTACCGATCGTCAACAAAGGCGAACTTGCTGTCGTCTACTGCTTTCTTTTCTTCTACATCTTCCTTTATGGGCCCGGCGCTTGGAGCCTTGATGTGATGCTGCGTAAGACTACGCCTACTAGCACCTAGGTTTCAGAAACCAACGTTAGTACTGGTTATGAAATACTTTGCATTTGCGCTGGCGCTGCTTGCTAGCTCGTCGCTTGCCGCTGAAGAGGTCAAGGATTTCGGTCGCGATCGGCTAAACAGTTCCCCGCGCCATGCGGATTGGGTGGATGTGAAATTGGGAACCCGCGGAATCAAAGCATTTGTTGTTTATCCCGAGCGCAAGGACAAAGCTCCGGCCGTACTTGTCATCAGCGAGATTTTTGGCCTCACCGACTGGGTTCGCAGTTTGTGCGATGAATTGGCCGAGAATGGGGTCATTGCTATTGCACCCGATCTGCACGCTGGCCAGAAGTTCGAAGATCTCGACGGTGCGCGGAAAGCAACGGCCGCGCTATCCAAGGCGCAGGTGAAAGCGGATCTGGACGCAACGGCGGAGTATGCGCTCACGAAAATTCCCGCGTGCAGTGGCACGCTCGCTGTGTGCGGATTCTGCTGGGGTGGCGGCGTTGCGTTCGAGTACGCGAATGAAAGTGCGAAACTGAAAGCTGCGTATTCATTTTACGGAGCCGCTCCAGATTCGGCAGACAAAGTGAAAAATATCGCGTGTCCGGTGTACGGCTTTTATGCTGAGAACGACGAGCGCGTGGACGCGACAATTCCGAAGGCAGAAGAACTAATGAAAGCCGCTGGCAAAACATATGAGCCAGTGATCTACAAAGGCGCTGGTCACGGTTTCATGCGCATGGGCGAACCAACGAATCCGCAGATGCGTGAAGCCGACCGAAAAGCGCGGGACGAAGCTTGGGAGCGCTGGAAAAAGCTGCTCAAGCAACTGCCATAGCACTTCCGTCATTTAAGCGAAGAAGCGCAGTCGAAGAATTGCGTGGCGCTGCAGAACGCTTCGCAACGGCATGCTCGACTTCGCTCGGCATAACAAATCGCAGGAAATACCGAATTCGTTCGCCGCTATGGGCGCGGCGCTGGGGTGGGGCGCGGCCGCGGCGCCGGGTTTCCCCTTGGAGCACGAGCAGGTGTGGGGGTTGGGGTCTGAGCAGCCACCGCCTCACTATCGGTGAACCTCAGCAATTCATCTACGAGCGGTTGGGCATCATAAATCTTGCGCAATGCCTCGATGATCGCGGCGGAATCAACAGAGACGGCGCGCGCCTGCGTATCCGTGTAAGCGCAATCGGCGACGAGTGATTGAATATTGCCGTCAAAAATAATGCCGACGAATTCGTTTGCCTTGTTCACCACCGGACTACCGCTGTTGCCGCCGATGATGTCGGCATCGGAAACGAAATCGAACTTCGTCGCCAGATCGAGATCCGATTTCTTGTCGAGCCAACGTTTCGGCAGATCAAATGGCGAGCGGTTATCGTGTTCGGTGGCCCGCTGATACAAACCGGCAAAATCAGTGAACGCAGGGATTTGTTTTCCGTCCTGCTCGTACCCGCGCACCTTCCCATAGGAGAGCCGCAGGGTAAAAGTCGCATCCGGGTAACCGCTCGCGCCTTCAATGGAAAACCGCGCCTTGGCAATATCTGCATAAGCTTGTTTTTTGATCTCATCCTGCGCGTTGTAAATCTTTCGCGCTTCTCTGGCTTGCGTATCGATCATGCGAGCGAGATCGATCATCGGATCGTGCGACGCCTGCAACGCAGCCGCGTCTTTCCCATAAAGCTCTTTACGCACAGACGCCTCCTTGAGCTTTGTGCCGGAGACAAGCTCAACTGCGCGCGCGTGCGGCGACTTTCCACCGAGCACTTTTTTCACCACCGGATTATGTGCGCCGAATGCATCGGCGAAATCCGTCAACGAGTCCGTAAGTCGCAAAATCTCGTAATCATCATGGATGGGTTCGTTGGAAAAGAGCTCCAGTTCCAGTGACTCGCGCGCGCTATCACGAAAAGCTGGGATCCGTTCTCCATTGGGCTTTGCGCGTTCGTCAGCCGCGCGAAGTAGCAGCCGCGCATACTTGAAAAGATCTCCGGAGAATGCTCGTGGCGCACGGTAACCAACTGTGACCGGCCGTTCCTGTTCGAGGTAATTGTACACCGGCGCGTTCTTCGCAATCTCCGCCTGCGCGTTTTTGATCCGATCGTAGGCAGAAAGCGTGGATTCGAACTTCGAATCGTGGCCGATCGCATCGCGCAGTTTTCCCTCGCGCGCTTCAATGGCCGACCAGGTTTGCGGATCAAGCAGTCCAGCCAGATAACCGGTGTAACGTTTGCGGTTGTTTTGGACGCCGAACAAGTCTTCGCGGGCTTTACGTGCGTTCTCGAATGAACGCGCGCTGTAGGCCGTTTCCAGCACTTCGCGACGATAAAACATGTTCAACACGTAAGGCAGATAGCGATCACGCATGTCCGTCATCTCTGCCAGGGTGAGTTGCCGATCGGTTTTGCCCGGGCTGCCGCTTACGAAAATAAGTTCGCCATCGTTAGGCCCGTTGGAATTGAATTTTAGAAAGTGCTCGATCTTCGCCGGTTGGCCATTTTCGTACACCCGAAAAAGACAGATATCGAGATCGTAGCGGGGATACTCGAAATTGTCAGGGTCACCGCCGAAGAAGGCCATTTGCTGCTCAGGCGCGAACACCAACCGCACATCATCGTAACGCTTGTACCGGTAAAGGTGGTATGCACCGCCTTGATAAAGTGTGACGACATCCGACCTGAGTCCGGTTTTGTCTTTGCTTTCCTTTTCGATGGTAGCGATGGCCGAACTGCGCGCAGTGGAAGCCTGATCGCTTGTCATGCCTGGTTTCAATGCGCTGTTAACACGCGGTGTTACGTCCTCGATCGACATCAGCACGTTCAGCTCCAGATCCGTCGATTTAATTTCATCAGCCTGTGTTTTCGCATAGAAGCCGTCCCGTAAATAATTGTGCTCAGCGCTACCCATCTTCTGCAACGTGTCGGCACCGACGTGATGGTTCGTGATGACCAACCCGTTAGGCGAAACGAAGGATCCGCTCCCGCCAGAGTTGAAGCGAACACTGGCCTTTTGCAGATGTTCAAGCCACTGCGGTGAGGGCTGGAACTGATATTTCTCCTTGAGCTGTTTCAGCGGGGGCGCATTGAAAAGCCACATGCCTTCATCGGCTAATGCGGACGTATTAAATGCGAGAGCGAGAATGAGAATAGAACCTGGAACAAATGTGCGAAACGCATTCGGCATGGGCGGAGCATAGTTTGAGCTAATAGGCGCGACAAGTTGTGGAGGGAAGCTGTCAGCTTCCCCTACAGGTCTACAGATGTACATTTCAGCGATGTTTCGCACCAAGCGTCGCAAAATTGAGCGGCTGGACTTCATCCTGGCCGGCGCGCAAAAATCCGGCTCGACAGCGCTGCACTATTTTTTGAGCAGACACCCCGAAATCTGCATGGGCGACCAGCAGGAAATTCATTTCTTCGATAATGACGCGATGTTCGTGGCCGAACCGAATTACAAGGAATTGCACAAGCATTATCCGCCGATTGCTCCATCGACTATCGCAGGTGATTGCACACCGAGTTACGTGTACCACGAACCGGCAATGCAACGGATTTGGAATTACAATCCGAACATCAAATTGCTGATCCTCCTGCGGAATCCCGTCGAGCGTGCATTTGCCCATTGGAACATGCAGCGACACAAAGGCATCGAGCCGCTGGATTTTTTCGACGCGATTCGGGAAGAAGAAACACGCATTGCCGGCGCGCCTCCGGCTCAAGCGCGCCGGTTTGCATACCTCGAGAGAGGATTTTACGGAGACCAACTGGAGCGCGTCTTCAAATTCTTTCCGCGCGAGCAAGTGAAGGTCGTGAAGTCCGAAGACTTCAAAGCGAAACAGCACCAAACGCTCGCCTCCATCTTCTCATTTCTTGGCCGCAAACCTGTGCGTTCGCTGCGCAACAAAGACAGAAATGTTGTGCCGTATCACCGCGCCATGAATTGGGAAGAGCGTGTTTTCCTTCACAATCTATTCGCCGAAGACATCTCTAAAGTTGAGCAATTGTTGGCCTGGGATTGCTCCGACTGGAAATTGTGACGCGGACGCTGCATGCAATCCGGACAGCGTTCGAGAGACATGCCGCGCGACGTTCTGCGCGTCGCGTCCATGCGTGGACATGTTATTAACACCCTGCTTTAGCGGGGTGGACAACCGCACGGCGCCTTGCGAGAACCGCTTTAGCGGTTTGTGTTTATCGGTCGCCAGATAAACCGCTAAAGCGGGTTTTTATCCGCCAGCCCTGGAGTCACCTCGCTAAAGCGAGGTGTTAATGAGAGCACCAGCGACTACATGCAGGCCCGTTGAACACAAATCGCTAATGTCACGAACCTGAGTTGTTGAATCGCGGCCGCTGAGCCGGGTCGGCGGCTAGCAACGCTTTCCAACGCACGATCCGCGCGCCTTGCGATTCAAAGAATGCGCGCAGTCCTGGTGTGAAAAATGAAGAGCCGTCCGCGCGTCGATTGAATTCCAGAAGGAGTCGCCCCTCAGGTTTGAGGAATCTCGTGCGAACATCGTTGATGAAGAATTTCCAGTCAGCCTCTGTCCATTCCAGCCATTCACCATTTTCGCGCCGAGCGATCCGGTGGAAACACACGCGATGCGCAGTAACCAGATCAAATCGTTTGCCTAGATCCGGCAGCGGTTCCCGCGCATTGATCCGCGCCACCACGCGGTTAACGCCGAAGAACTTGGTCGTACCTCGGAAAAAAGGCTCGTCATCGGCATCCAGCCCGAGACCCTTGTGACCGAACATTTGGCAGAGATAGAGAAAATATCCTGGGCCGCAGCCCAGATCCAGGATGTCGAGCGGCGGCGAGCGATCAAGCCACAGGTCCTGCAGGCGTTTTACGTTGACGCCCACCCAGTAGTTTGCGTCCTCGTACGCGTTAATTTTCCGTGCGTTCGGTCGAAATGGATAATGCTCGCGCAGCTTCACCAATTCCGCTTTGTCGATCGTGGCGAGAATCCGTCGAGAGCTTACCGGGTGCGTCCAGCGGCGAGCGTGTTCCCAAAGACTTTCCGCAGCGTCGCGGGTAAAAAGCTTCTGAAATTTTTGCGCGAGTCGCACTCGAAAATGATGCAGGAAAGCCGACGTTTACACAAGGAACGGCGGCTTCCAAGCCGCCGAGGATGCTATTCTTTGGAGATCAAGCCGCTGCGATGTGCCAGGTCATTCCAAGGTGCGTCCACTGCTAGCGCGGGATCATGTAGTATGTTGTCGGCGCGAGCTTTCATTGCGCGGACCGCGCGCCGCAGCCGTCGCGCCGTAAACCAGTTTGGCGGACATATCTCAAAGTCGTTAGGCGTGAACTCCTCCGTCACATCAGCAGCAAAAATATCGGCCCATGCGCTACCCCAAACGCTTTGTGCAAACGCATCATTGTCGGACTGCAATTCTTGTTCCATCTGTCGCGCCAGCGAAGTGCTCAGGCCGCAATATCCGACGTCGGCCGACCCTGTATCTTTCAAATGTCTCGCGAGTTCTTTCTTACATTGCTCAGCTTGAAGCCACTTGAGCGCTTTACCGCTCGGCGCGATCGCGCGCAATACCTCGCGCGCGACGCTTACCGTGAACGGCCCGACTGCTTCATTGCGGCGTATTTCAGAGTCCCGGAATTGCGACGAATTGATGCCGACGGCTGTGACAAACTCGGTTATCACGCCAGAGGCGATGGTTTCTTTGGTGAACGGACGAGCGATGAGCTCCAATCGATAAACATCCGCAAGTTCAACCCAGCGTGAGAACTTGGAACCAGGAGAACGAGCAAAACCTAAGGCGGCGACTTGAAATGCATCAGATCGGCGGAAGCTCATGATCGAAAAGGCGTAGCTCGAGTTAATCCATTGAGGCTGGTTGCGCGGAAATAACACGAGCTTCGGTTCGAAATTCAGTTCGCGAATTTTCCTAAAGAAAATCTCCGCGTGTTTTCGGCTTTCGAGAATTCCCTCCAACGCCTCCGACGAAATGATAATTGAATCGAATGCGGTTTCGGCAATTGCACGAATGG
>JBJMXF010000087.1:0-22532 GCA_045809725.1 Candidatus Udaeobacter sp.
GAAAGACCTGATAGGAAACATAATATGGGAGCACTGAATCGAGCACGACCTCCGCAGTGGGCTCAAACAAATAGCCAATCATGGGATCGACACCTTTAGCTTCACCTTGAACGGCTTCCCCCTTGGGCAGATCGAAGCTGCTGATCGGTAACAAAGTCCGTACGACTGTGCGCTGATTAATTGTGTTGATGAAATGAGTGTACAGCACCGAGACCTTATCGACTTCGTGTCTCAGGAATTTTTCCATGCAGAATTTCGAGATTGGCTTCGCCTCAACGAAACTCGGCGAATCTTTCAATTCAAAATCTGCCAACAGTTCACGCTTTGTTCGCGCGACAAATTGTCTGGCCTTCTTTCCCGTTACTACAAAATTTGTTTTGGCCGGATCAAACTGCGACGCTTCTCGAAACAGATTCGTGTTCAAGGCTCCGGCGAGTCCCTTGTCCGTGCTGATAATTAACACCAACTCCTTCTGAAGCGGACGTATGGCGAGGAGCGGGTGAAATCTTGGATCTGTCCGGTTTTGCAGGGAAACGAGAACCTTATTCATCAAGCCGGCGTAAGGACGTCCCGCGAGGGCATGCTGCTGCGCTTTACGCATCTTGGACGCCGCCACCATTTGCATGGCCTTGGTGATTTGCGCGGTATTGCGGATCGATTTGATCCGGCGCCGTATGTCCTGCGTGTTCGCCATCTAAATGTCTCGTTCGATTACCGCCAACCGGTCTTGAATTCGTCCAGCGCCGCTTTCATTTGCGCCTCGAGATCCTTATCGATTTCTTTTTTCTCGCGAATTGTTTGGAGCAAACTGGCTTTGCGTGTTTGCAGGTAATCCTGAAGCTTCACCTGGTATTCTTTGACGCGCTCGACAGGCACACTGTCGAGGTAGCCGTTTTGCATCGCCCACATCACGGCCACCTGTTCTTCCACCGAAATTGGGTTATACTGTTTTTGTTTAAAAAGCTCGACAATACGTTGGCCGCGATCGAGTCGAGCTCTTGTGGCGGCATCCAAGTCCGACCCAAATTGAGCGAACGCAGCGAGCTCGCGAAACTGGGCCAAATCGAGCTTCACTTTGCCTGCGACCTGCTTGATCGCTTTAATCTGGGCCGCTGATCCAACGCGGCTTACGGAGAGTCCTACCGAAATTGCTGGCCGCACGCCTTGATAAAACAAATCGGTCTCAAGATAAATCTGACCGTCCGTGATCGAGATGACATTCGTCGGAATGTAGGCGGAGACGTCACCGGCCTGTGTTTCAATAATTGGCAGGGCGGTCAATGAGCCGCCGCCGAGTTCGTCGCTCATGCGCGCAGCGCGTTCGAGCAACCGCGAGTGCAGATAAAACACGTCACCCGGATACGCTTCCCTTCCCGAAGGTCGTTTCAGCACCAGCGACACCTGACGGTAAGCGACTGCGTGCTTTGACAAATCGTCGAAGATGATGAGCGCATCCATCCCGTTATCCATGAACCATTCGCCCATCGCAGCGCCAGCGAACGGGGCCAGATATTGATTGGTCGCTGTGTCTGACGCTGGCGCGGAGATGATTGTCGTATAAGGCATGGCGCCCTCCTTCTCGAGAACACCGAGCACTCGCGCCACGTTGGAATTTTTCTGGCCAACCGCGACGTAAATGCAGTAGAGCGGCCGATAATTTTTGTTGCCCGCATTTTCGGCGGCCTTATTCAGCCGCGCCTGACTGATAATGCTGTCGATGGCAATCGTTGTTTTACCTGTAGCGCGATCGCCAATGATTAGCTCGCGTTGGCCGCGTCCGATTGGAATCATCGTGTCGATCGGCATGATTCCGGTTTGAACCGGCTGGTTCACGCTTTGCCGCTTGATCACGCCGGGCGCAATCTTTTCCAAGGGATAAAATGTGTCGGTTTTGATCGGACCTTTACCATCGAGAGGCTGACCGATTACGTTGACTACCCGACCGAGGAGCGCCTTGCCTACGGGGACCGAAAGCAGTCGGCCAGTTGTTTTAGCTTCATCGCCTTCTTTGATCAGCGTGTTGTCGCCTAACAATATCGCGCCGACCTCAGTTTCCTCAAGGTTGAGTGCAAGACCGTACACGCCGTTCGGAAATTCGATCATTTCATTGAGCATCACGTCGCTGAGACCCTCGACGCGCGCAACGCCGTCGCCGGTCTCGCGCACAACGCCCACGTTGCTCTTGGTCGTGGATGTCTTTAGCTCTTCAATTTTTGATTCGATCTCTTCGAGTATGGTGCTCATGGTTTTGAATTTTACAGTTCGTGTTGAAGCCGTTCGAGGCGATTGCGAACGCTGCCGTCCCAGACGTCATTTCCGACGCGGATCCGCATTCCGCCAAGAAGTTCCGGGGCAACGTGAAATTCGGTTGAGAGATCGTTGCCATATTTGCTCTTGAGATTCGCCTCAATTTCAGACCGTACTGCGGAGTCCACTTCGCTTGCGGTTTCAATTGTGGCATGGCGCTTCTCCAATTCGAGCCGGAGCAAACGTTTATAGTTTTTTAGCGCGTCGATGTAATTGCGTGGCTTGTGCGTCACAAGTGAATCTACAAGCGAGGAAATCCTGCCAGGATCAAGCTGACCATCAGTGAAACTTGCCTGAAGCATCTTGCGCGAAACTTGACGAATTTCCTTGTTCAGCTTCATCAGGCCACTTCTCTAGCTGCTTCTTCCTGCAAACGCCGTTGATCATCCTGGGTCAACACTTTCCCGGTGACCTTCGCCGTGGTGTCGACAACGAGGCGCCCAAGCTCGCGCTTCAGAGATTCCATTGTGCGATCGTGCTCGATCGCTGCGGCTTCACGTGCTTTGGCGATGATCTGCTCAGCTGCCGTGATAGCCTCCTGCTGCTTGCGCTCGGATAGATGCGCGGCGCTTTCACGCGTTTCATCGATCATTCTCTGCGCGTCCGCATTGGCCTTCGCCACGATTTCCTGGTAACGCTTCTCGGCTTCAGCGAGTTCCTTTTTGATTTTCTCCGCATTAAGCTGACCTTCCTCGATCTTGCGCCGGCGCTCCTCCAGCACGGCGAGGATTGGTTTGTAAGCGAAGCGTTGCAAAAGGAATGCAACAATGCAGAAGCTGATCACCTGCGACAGAAACAACTTCCAATTCCAGCCGAAAGTTTCAGCCGTTTGGCGCAAAATATCAGTGATGCCTCCGCTGCTGGCGGCAATAATCATGTTCATAGACTAAGTCCAGGGCGCAACATTCATTCGGTTGCCTTCCCGCTAAAAATTAGTGAACGAGATAAAGAGCGTAGAAGACGATCGCCTCAGTCAACGCGATGGCCAGAATTCCGTGCACGAGCACTTGCGTGAATGCACCTGGATTGCGACCGACCGCGCTGGTCATTCCCAGGCCGGTCAATCCGATTCCGATTCCGACGCCCATCGCGGCAAGCCCGACGTGAATGCTGCCGCCCAGTTCTGCTAGTATTGGTAGTATCATATTTAGTTTAGCTTTGTTTTGCGATCTCGTCTTGAGATCGTCGAAAAATCAGTGCGCGTGCTCAGGTCCCTCCTGGTGTTCCGCGATTAACATTGTGAAAACCGCAGTCAGCAGCATGAAAACGAGCGCCTGCACAAATCCCACGAGCACTTCGAGGAAATAGAAAGGAATCGGCAGGATTGGCGACAACCATGGAACCATCGTGGACATCGCCTCAAGAATGCTTTCGCCAGCATAAATATTTCCGAACAATCGAAAACTGAGCGCGATCGGTCGGAACAGAATCGAGATTACTTCGAGCCAGCCAACGGCGAAAAAGATGACCACCATCAGGATCTTTACGACACCGGTCGTCTCACCTTTTGGGCCAAACAAATGTTTTAGAAACCCTCCAACGCCGTTGGCCTGAATGGCCCAGACAAACCACATCACGAAGAATATTGCCGACATCGCGGTGGTCATGTTCAAGTCCGCGTTGCCACCTCGCAGCAACGGCCGATCCACGTGAAAATTTCCCGAACCGTCGTAGTGACCCCAGCCGATTGTTCCGATTCCCGGGATCAGTCCGAACCAGTTCACGAACAAAATCAAAATGAAAACCGTGGCGAAAAACCAAAACCCCTTTTTCACGAGGTCACGGCCGATGATGTTTTCCAGGAAATTGTGCAAACCTTCGACTAGCCACTCCCAAAAGTTTTGAATGCCGCTGGGGATGGCCTTAACGCGCCGGGTTGCGATTTGTGAAAATATGATGATGCCGCCGGCGACAATCCAGGTCACCAGCATCGAGTTTGTAATTCCGAAGCCGCCTAACTGAACAAGCATCTGCGGTTTTAGCGACACGCCCTCGTGCTCAGTCGCACCCGCTTCGGCTGCAAATGTTGACGTCGCAAGCATTGCGCTGGAGGCCACTGCCAGGATTGATATCAGTAAACAACGATTGCGCATTTTGTAAGCTACAGCTGTAACCAGCATCGGTTGATACCGGCCCTGCCGGGATCATTCGCCTTCGTCCACCCCTCTCAAACTACGGCGAGAAAGCCGCCCCGGCTACAACTTGAACGCGCATACCAAAGCGCGTTTTACCCTGATGACAAACAAAATTCTAAACCCGCGCTTATTTCGCCGGTAACCGTTCGGCAAACTGCGGAGCAATACGCGCGATTGGCCTTGCGTCCACGTGTTCAGCGGCGCCGTTCATCGTGATCGCTTCTTCGTAAAAGGATTCCAAGCGATCGATCTGCGTTTCCTGGCCGAATCGTTCCTCTATCGTTGCGTGCGCGCGCGCTCCCATTTCCTGCAACAGCAGAGGAGAACCGGCGATTAATTGCATCGCGTTTGCTAAAGCAACGTGATCCTCCTCCGCCACCAGAAATCCGGTGCGCCCGTGGTCGACTGCTTCGGGTATTCCGCCATGACGCGTGGCAACCACCGGCAAACCTGTTGCCATCGCTTCCAGCGCGGAGTTCGGCACGCCTTCCTGATCCTGATTGGGCGAAATTTCGCTCGGATGCAAAAACAGATGCGCACTGGCGTAAAGTTCGTGCAGCTTTCGTTGCGAAAGAAAGCCCACGAAATGCACGTCCCTGGCAATGCCGAGGCCGCCTGCAAGCATTTCCAACTCCGGCTGCAACGGGCCTTTGCCGGCTATGACAAATTCCGCATTCGGGTAGTCCTTCTTGAAAATTGCAAAAGCGCGCAAGCTGCTTGCCACGCCTTTCTTCGGAATCAGCCGGCACGCCTGCACGATTTTCCATTTGCCGTCTCGCGGCGATTCTCTGCGCACAAGGGGAAATTCATTCAACGGGATTCCGGTGCGATTGAGGCGCAGTTTTTCCGGAGGGCAGCCCAACTGTGTCAGTCGATCGGCGAGTGATTGAGAACGTGCGAACACGAGAGGGACCGCGTTGAAGAGACGCCGCAGTTTGCCAGGATAATCCTTAATCTCTGGTTTATGCGCGACGTCCGCGCCGTGGAAAGATACAACACACGGCTTGTGCCATTGCTCGATAAACGGAAGCAGGTGCACGCCCGTATGGCCGAAATAAATGTGCATCAGATCAGCTCCGTGGCGTCTCAACAATGAATCTAACGTTTGATACTCACCGCGATAAACAATCGGCGGCCGCCGTTGCACGAATTTCAACCAACCGTGAACAAGCAGGTTGGTGCGCCTCTTCGGAATCACTTCGATGTCATCAAAGGGAAATCGCTCAGCATTCTGCACTTCTTTAGTGACGACAAAAGTGTGCACGCCGCGCAGTGCCTTTACCTGCCGATAGATGTGCAACATCTCCGACTTCAGAAAGCTGGAACAATAACTCGCTACAACCCGTCTGGCCATAAGACAGCGCCCAGTTTCGCTAGGGATGTTCCCCTTGTCCACATTAAATCGCCGCCGAAACACTCTCTTCCGGTTGGGCTGTTCGCGTTGCCAATGCGTGCTTCAACTCTTCGATTCCTTCTCCTTTGGCCGCTGAAGTTGGAAGTATCTGAAGCTTTGGGAATCTCTCGTGCAACGTTTTTAAATTTTCCTTCGCACCAGGCAAATCCATTTTGTTAGCAACGACAAACCAGGCGCGCGACGACAGCGTCGGGTCGTAGAGATCGATTTCGCGGCGAAGATTCTGCAAGTCTTCGACCGGATTGCGTCCTTCGCTTCCGGCTGTATCCACGACGAAAACCAATACGCGGCAGCGCGTAATGTGGCGCAGAAATTCGTGACCTAATCCGAGTCCGCGATGCGCCCCTTCGATTAAGCCTGGAATGTCCGCGACCGTGGCGCGCTGATAACCGGGAAATTCAATCACGCCGACGATCGGGTGGAGCGTCGTAAAGGGATACGCGGCGACCTTCGGGCGCGCCGCCGAAATTTTCCGCAACAGGGTTGATTTACCGGCATTCGGGTACCCAACCAATCCCGCATCGGCGATCGTTCGAAGCTCAAGCAGGAAATGACCCTGTTCGCCTTCCTCACCCTCGGTGTATTGCCGGGGAACGCGGTTGCGCGAGCTTTTGAAATGCACATTCCCCTTTCCCCCTGCTCCGCCGCGACACAGCACGAATTCCTGCCCATCACGCGCGAGATCGATAACCGGAGTTGCCGATTGCTTCGAATTCGACGTTGGACCTTCGACGTTGGACGTTGCGCCTCCTTCTTTCTCGTCCAGCCAAACGACCGTCCCGACTGGAACCCTCACAATTTTGTCCACGCCCGAGCGTCCGCTCATTTTTTTACCCATCCCATGCCCGCCGTTTTTCGCCTTGATCAGGGGCTCGTAGAAAAGATTGGCGAGATTGTCGACGTGCCGGTCCGCCTGCAGAATCACGTTACCGCCACGCCCACCATCGCCGCCATCCGGTCCGCCTTTTGGCACAAACTTTTCTCGTCGGAAACTAACGGACCCGCGCCCGCCTGTTCCCGCCTGCGCAAACACTTTTACCCGATCAACGAACATGGCGGGTTCAAGTTGCCATCAGCGCGAACACCTGTCATCCGGACCGCAGTCGAGGGATCCCGTTGAGCAATTTGTGCAGTTCTTCAGGACCTTTGATTTGTCGCGCCGTTCAGGATGACAACAAAGACGTGTAAAGCGCCTTAGTCTTCTCCGCGATCGCAGCCCAACTAAAATTCTCCTCGACGCGTTTGCGCCCCGCCTTACCAAAAGATTCGCGCAGTTGACGATTTCTCATCAGCTCATTTACGCGCTCTGCGAGGTCGCGCGCGAATTTTTCAGGATCTATCGCTTCGAACGGGCTTTCCTTCATTTGGTCAAGCGGGACGAGAAAACCCGTTTCACCGTCGATAACGACTTCCTTAATTCCGCCAACAGCACTGGCAACCACCGCAGTTTCGCAGGCCATCGCTTCCAAGTTAATGATTCCAAACGGTTCGTAGATCGACGGACAAATAAACACCGCGGCATGCGAATAAAGCTCACACGCAGTCTGTTGATCGACCATTTCATTGATCCAGATGATTCCCGCGCGCTGCGCTTCCGCGCGTTCGACAGCAACGCGCATTTCTTCGGCAAGTTGCGGCGTGTCTGGCGCGGCTGCACACAACACGATTTGGAAATCCGGATCCATGAATTGAATTGCGCGCACCAGATGCTGGAACCCTTTCTGGCGCGCGATCCGCCCCACAAAAAGAAGATATGGCCTTACCGGATCGATACCATATCGCTTCAACGCGTCAGTTGAATCGATTTTGCGATATTCGTCCAAATCGATTCCGTTATGAATCACGTGCACTCGCGCGGGATCTACATTGAAGAGACGTTCGATGTCATCTTTTGTCTCGCGGGAAACTGCGATAATCGCATCCGCCATTTCGAGCGCGGTTTTTTCGATCCAAAGTGAGAACTCATAGCCGCCTCCGAGCTGTTCGCGTTTCCAAGGCCGAAGCGGCTCAAGCGAGTGAACGGTAATCACGAGCGGTAAACCGTAATTCTTTTTAGCCAGGACCCCGCCAAAGTGGCTATACCACGTGTGACAATGCACGAGATCGGAGGCGATGTTCGTCGTGTTGAAATCGGTGCAACGCCGGACCGCGCCGAAAGCAGAACGCAACGGTTCTGGGCAGGTAAAACTACTCGTGTCAAGTTCGAAGCCGATGACCTTGAGATTACGTTCGCCGAGACGCTGGTCGCCAAAGCAACGCACTTCGACGGAGATCATTTTTGCCAACTGCCGCGACAAATAACTTACGTGGACGCCGGCGCCGCCATAGATATTCGGCGGATACTCGTTAGTCAGAAACAGGACCTTCACCCGCGTTTACCTCGTTTGAGTCGCGTTTGTGTCAAGCGCACTATTAGCGGAAGAGGCTGTTGGCAGCGATGCCTTTACACTTATCGCGCACGCACGAGCAGCACGGGGACATCGACCGAATGACGTACCTTGTCGGCAGTCGCTCCGTACAGAACGTCACTAATGAACCGGTGTCCATGTGTGGTCATGGCGATTAAATCAACATCTTTCTCTCGAGCGAGCTTGATGATTTCATCAGACGGCTCGCCTAACGCCAGCATCGCGTCGCAGGTAAAACCTTCGGTAGTTAGTTCGCGCTGCCGTGTTTCCAAATACATCCTGTCTTCTTTCATCTCCTGACTCTCGGCCAGCTGAAGTTGATTGAAATTTCGTGCCACCCACCCATCAGCAACGTGGACAAGCAGTAGCTTTGCGCCAGTCATGCGTGCCAGCGGCTTGATGTGGGTAAGGATCGTCGCGTCAGCCGGAGTGTTTTCCAGTGGAATGAGTATGTGGCTATACATGTAATTACGAATCCCAACGCCGAACGGATGCGGTAGGTGAATCGTTAATCGCAGTGGTCATCAAAACTTCGAATGTGTTTACTCGGGCACCGGAAGGGCGAAAAAACCATAAAACACCTTGAGCACTGAGTCCGGCAGAAACGTGTCGAAGAGCAGCTTGAGATTGAGCACGATGATAATGCTGGCAGTCGTCCAGCCCAGAATTTTTATCCAAAGGGGATTTACGAACTCGCCCATTTTTTTGGCTTCGCCGGTAAATCGCATTAGCGGCCATACCGCGAATCCAAGTTGCATGCTTAGACAAACCTGGCTGGCAATCAGCAATTCCGTCGTTTTGCCTTCGCCAAAGACCCCAATCACGACGATTGCGGGTACGATTGCTATCAAGCGCGTGATCAGCCGACGCAACCACGGGGTAATTCGGATATTGAGAAAACCTTCCATCACTATCTGGCCGGCAAGCGTCCCCGTAAGGGTCGAGTTTTGTCCGGACGCGAGCAATGCGATCGCGAACAGTATGCTAGCGAGGCCAACACCGAGTAATGGACTGAGCAGCTTGTACGCGTGCTGAATTTCGCCTACATCCTGATGTCCCGACCAATGGAAAGCCGCCGCGGCAAGAATCAGGATCGCGGCATTGATGAACAACGCGAACATGAGCGCCGCGCTCGAATCGATGGTTGCAAATGTGATAGCTTCGCGCCTGCCTTCGGGCGTCTGCTCGAATTTCCGCGTCTGCACAATGGACGAGTGCAAATACAGGTTGTGCGGCATCACAGTCGCCCCAAGGATACCGATGCTAACATAAAGCATTCCCTGGTTCGTGACGACATGTGGCCCAGGGATAAACCCAAGCGCAACCCCCACAATGCTTGGCTTGGAAAATATTAACTCCAGTGCGAAACACGTGCCGATGATGCCGATCAAAGTGATGACAAGCGCTTCAACATATCGAAAGCCTTTGTTTTGCAGATAAAGAACCGCGAGCACATCTAGCGCGGTGATAAGGCAGCCCCACACCAACGGTATGCCGAACAGCAACTGTAGCGCGATTGCCGAGCCAACCACTTCGGCCAGGTCGCATGCAGCGATCGCAGTCTCGCACAGAATCCAGAGAAACCAGACGACCGGTTGTGGATAATGGTCGCGACACGCCTGCGCGAGGTCGCGGCCTGTAGCGACGCCAAGTTTGATGCACAAATGCTGCAGCAGGATCGCCATCAGATTGGAAATCATGATGACGCATAGAAGCGAGTATCAGTATCGTGCTCCTCCGGCCAAATCGGTCGCCCAGTTGCCCGGATCCATATAGCCAACAGCGACCAGGAACCCCGGCCCCGAAAACGCGATGAGCTTCCTCCAAAAGGACGCACTCTGCGGCACGAGGATGGTGCGATGCACCTCTGGCAAGGAGACCTGATCCCCGGTGCGTCGCCACGCCGCCCGAGGCGCTATCGTAGCTGCTATTTCTCGCTCTGGCATAAAGTTGATGAACGATTCTTAGGCAAAGCTAATTTACGTATTGCCATCTATCATTCTGTCAAGAGACAATCTTCGTTATTGACTGTTGCAGTGATGCTTTTATGTTCGCGCGCATGCGAAATAAAAAGGCCTCTCAATCGCCGGCAGGCACTTCTACCGCTGCTGAAGATTACCTCGAGCGCATTCTTGAACTCATCAACTCCAAGGGGTACGCCAGGGTGATCGATATCGCGGCTGCCTTAAGTATTTCGCAGGCTAGCGTCACCAACATGGTTCAACGTCTCGATACGGATGGGCTTCTCAAATATGAGAAGTACCGCGGCCTTATTTTAACCACAGCTGGTAAAAAGCTGGCCCGCAGAATCGCCCAACGACACAAACTACTCACTGAATTTCTGAGACTGCTCGGTGTAGATGATCGGGTGATCCACCATGACGTCGAGGGCATGGAGCACCACATCAGTCCCTCCACGCTACGCGCGATTGCGGCGGTTACCCGGCAATTGCAGCGAAGACCCGCCCTGCGGGCCCAGTTGCAAGCCGGCGCGGTTTAGCAACTGTGCCGAGCATTTTCCACTACGGGTTCCTTGAACTCGTGGCAGTGGCGGCCGGTTCGCTTACGTTCTTAAAATGCAGCTGCTTCACGCGACGGTTATCGGCTTCGGAAACCGTAACCAAATAGCCATCGATCTTCACTTGTTCCCCGGTCTTCGGTAGATGCCCCAGTAAATGAGTTACGTAACCGCCTATGGTACTTACGTCGGGGCTTTCCAGATCGAGCTCCGCAAGATCGTTTAGCTCGTACAAGCCTAGCGCTCCGTCCACGCTAAACTCGTTAGCATTAATTTTGCGAAATTCTTCCTTTTCGAAATCGAACTCATCCTGAATATCGCCAACGAGTTCTTCCAATACATCTTCCAGCGTCACGAGCCCCACAGTTCCACCAAATTCATCCACCACGATTGCGACGTGCGCGTGCTTGCCAAGGAACAGCCTAAGCAGATTTTCGAGCGGCATCATTTCCGGGACCGGAAGCAATTCGCGTTTGATCTTCATCAAATCGGGATGCGGGTCGCGCATCATCGGAAGCAGTTCCTTGATATGAACGAGGCCGATCGTGTTATCCAGATTTTCGCGACAAAGTGGGAAGCGGGTGTGCTGAGATTCGATGGCCTTTGTTATGTTCGTATCGAAATCGTCCTCAACCGTCAGGTAAACAATATCGCCACGAGGGGTCATGATGTCGCGCACAACGCGATCGCGTAGATCGAGTACGTTAAAAACGAGTTCACGGCCTAGTGGAGTAACGTCAGCGGATTTTTCGCTTTGTTCGAGAATCAAGCGCAATTCCTCCTCGCTGTGAGCAAGCTCGCTCCCACGAACAGGTTGAAGCCGCAGCACTCTGCGCAAAAGGAAATTGGAAGATTTGTTCAGCAGCCAGATGGCAGGCTTAAACAAAACATAAAAGCCGCCCAGCAGTCGCATCAGACGAAGTGCGACAGGCAGTGGCTCCGAAATGGCGATGTATTTGGGTGCGAGCTCTCCAAACACGATGTGCAGAAAGGTGATGCCGGCGAAAGCGAGGGTAACAGCAATCGATGTTGCCACGGCAGAAGAGTAGATGTGGAAAACAGCCAGGGCGGGCTGAATTATGGATGCTAGCGCTTGCTCCCCGATCCAGCCCAGCGCCAGGCTTGCCAGCGTGATACCAAGTTGCGTCGCGGAGAGGTAGGCATCCAAGTGCCCGCGGACATGCTTAACAAAGCGGGCCCGCACGTTGCCCTCTTCCAGGAGCGCGTCGAGTTGAGTTGTGCGGACCTTCACTACGGAAAATTCGCAGGCAACAAAAAAGGCGTTCAGCGCCACGAGGACAGCAATCGCTGTCAGCTTTCCGACAATTACCATCGGCGGATCCCAGTGGGGCGGAGCCGTTTCGGCGACGAAGACTCCGGCCAATAAATATAGTACGGGTATGTTCATTGTCGGACGCGCATCATGGCATCCGCAAACCAGATCGCTGGTAGTTTACCAACTGGACTTGGTTACGCCAGGGATCAACCCCTGCGAAGCCAGTTCGCGAAAGGTCAGACGTGACATCTTGAACCGGCGAATGAAAGCGCGCCGGCGTCCGCTGACTTCACAGCGGTTCACCACGCGTGTAGGACTCGCGTCCCGCGGCAGTTGCGTCAGCCCGGCGTAGTCCTTCTTTGCCTTCAGTTCGGTGCGCAACGCAGCGTACTTTTTCGCTGTTGCGCGTTTGCGTTCATTACGGTTGATCCAGGCTTTTGTAGCCATAAAGAGCGCTGACTATAACGCCACGGGCGCGATTTGCAACCGCAGCCAGCCAATGTTAGCCGAGAGCGCCTGCGCGCCGCCGCTGTTTGACCAGAGTACTGGTGGACCGGCGATTGCCGTCTCGGGTGGATGAGCGCTTCTGTTTTACAGCCTGCGTCCGGTTTAAGCTGTCTTGCAACACCTTTACAAGATCAACAACGTTGGTGGGCCTAGGAGCAGCCGGCGCTTTGGCCGCAATCTCCTTGTGCTGTGCCTTTTGTTCGATGATTTCCATTAACGCGGTTCGGTATTCATCCCGATATTTCTCGGGCTCCCAAACAACGCTCATGCTTTCAATTAGCGCCTGCGCCATTTTTAGTTCTTTCTCGGTCACTGCGGCGTTCGAACCGTTTTGCAAGACATCGGCGCTTAGAATCTCGCTGGCAAAATGCATTAGCTCCAGGATTAAGAACAAGCCGTCGGGTTTTACAGCAGCCAGATGCTCGCGATTGCTGATCACCACCTTGGCCACACCAATTTTCCCCGTTCCACTGAGTGCCTTATGCAAAACGGCGTAGGCTTTTTCTCCACCTTTTTGCGGCTCAAGGAAATACGGCTTGTAGAAGAACTTCGGATCGACCTGCTCCAGATCAACAAAATCGGTGATGTCGATCGAATGGGTGGACTCGATCCGCACCTTCTCGAAATCTTCATCCTTCATCACAACGTAATGACCACGCTCGTATTCGAACCCCTTCACGATCTCGTCGGCTGGAACTTCCTTAGAGTCCACTTCCGCCACCTTTTTGTATTTGATCGGACTAAGATCGCTGGAACGTAGCTGCCGGAAACTAAGCTTCTCCTCACGCGTAGCGGAATAAACCGCCACTGGGATGTAAACCAGGCCGAAGCTGATGCTGCCTTTCCAGATGGGACGCATAGTGGGCAATGCTTTCCCATACCGCTGTGCCTGTCAACCTTAACCGGTTCCGCCGCAGCTCGTCGGCCTCGCTGAAATTCCTTGCAACTCGGAGAAACGGTCTGATGTTGGCAGTTGAAATGAGCCTTCTCGCCAGCTTCATGAACTTGGCCGGGCCGGACTTGATCGTCATCCTGCTGATTATCCTCGTTCTATTTGGAGCAAAGAAATTGCCCGAGCTGGCCCGCGGAATGGGTCAGGCGGTCAAAGAGTTTCAAAAAGCAAAAGACGAGTTCAATGACGAACTGCACAAGGCTGGAAAGTCTGATACGCAAATTGCCAAGCCTGATGTAAAACCGGATGAATCGACCGTGGCGCGGGTTGACAGCCAGGGTGCTTCCGTAGTCGCCGCGCCACAACCGACTGCCGCAGTTACTCCCGGCGACAAAGCTGATCAGGTGTAACTTTTCGACACGGAAAGTGCTTTGAGGTGCGATGCGTCCTCGCATCCTTTTAGCCGAAGTCAGGACTTCTGACGTTCTGCACGTTTGACCGAGCACGCAATTTACGGCAAAATCCCCGCTCGTTTATGTCCGAACTGGATTTGCGGTCCCAAATCAAGGAGATGCTCGTCAAAAACCTCATGCTCCAGGTTACTCCTGAACAAATCGGCAATGAACTGCCGCTTTTTGGTCCGGACGGACTTGGCCTCGATTCCATCGACGCGTTGGAACTCGTTGTGAGTATGGAGAAGACGTTCGGCGTCGGCGTTCCAAATTCTGATGTCGCGGGAAAAGCCCTGCGGACTGTAAACACGATTCACGATTACATTCTCGAAAAGCGCGCCGCGGCTGCGTAAATGTGCTAAGCGCACACCGCCATGGCGTTTCGACGTGAACATTCTCTACGTAGAGAGCAGTCGCAGCTGGGGCGGACAGGAATATCGCACCTGTCTGGAAATTAGCTGGCTCAACGCACATGGGCATCAGGCATGGTTGATCTGTAATCCAGACAGCCAGGTCCACGCGAAGGCGGCGGAACTCGGCACGCGGCTGATTACAATGCCGCTGCGCAGCCGGATTGATCCGCTCTGCTCATTGCGTCTATGGAAGTTTTGCCGGCAGAACAGAATCGACCTGCTCAAAACGTACAGCTCAAAGGATCACTGGATTTGCCTGCCACTTTTCATTTGCGGAATTCCGTTGAGCCGCGCGCGCTGTATCACCGACCCAATCCGCAGCCGAAGCCGAGCATTTGTTTTCAAGCACGGATGTTCGCAGATCGTTGCCGACGCTTCGGTAATCAAACGCCAGTTGGTCGAACAACACGGAATTGATCCGGGGAAGATTGAAGTCATCGGCTCCGCTGTCGATTTGGCAAAGTTTAAACCTCCACGCGATCGGACAAAATTTCGTCGTGAAATCGGCGTTGGCGATAACGTCCCGCTGATTGGCAACGTTGGGATGATTCGTCCGGACAAAGGCCAACTCGAATTGGTCAAATCGGCGCCAATGGTTTTCGACAAATGCCCCGATGCGCGTTTCGTCATCGTGGGTCAGGGAACCGGCATTTTGAAGCGCGGCATAAACGTGCGGAACGCAATCGATCGCGCCGGACTTGCCGACAAAATCATCATGGCTGGCTATCGCTGGGACACGCCGAACGTATATGCAGCATGCGACATAATAGTGATTGCGTCACTGCGCACGGAAGCTTCACCGATTGTTTTGCGTGAGGCTTTCGCCAGCGGACGACCCGTGATCGCTACAAAAGTGGGCGACATTCCAGAAATTATTCGGCATCGCGAGAACGGTCTGCTGATTGAGCCTAACGACAGTCAGGCATTGGCGCGGGCGATCATCGAATTTATCTCCGATCCGGAACTGGCGGCGCGTTGCGCAGCGAACGGATTCCGGTACGCGACCGAAAATTTTTCATTCGACAAAATGATGGATGCGAAGCTGCGCGCCGATCTTGCTGCAGTGAGTAAGACACAAGGGAGCGAATGTTCCCACTGTTCGCAGGATATCACACCGTCGAAGAATGATTGATTGCATCAATTAGCTGATAGTTTCACGTGCTGAAACTCTCGGCGTTAGACGGAAATTAAATCCTCAAGAATCTTGCGCATATAGCGAATCGGCAGCGAGTAATGGCCTTCGTTTTGAATGAATCGCGCGTTGCAATTCGGGAAACGCTTCGCGATTTCTTCCGCCAGGTGAACGGCGAAAGCGCGGTCTTCTATTCCATGCCAGAGCCGGACAGGCACGCGTACATCTTCAATAGTAAATCCCCATGGCTCCGCATAAATTCGTGCGTCGGCTAATACCCCTTCGACCGAGCCGCGCCATGCGCGCCGTTGGCTTTCGAAAATCGCTTCAAAAGCTGCGTCGTCGCGCAAGCTCGCCGCGTCGCACGGGCGCAACAGCAGCATCTTTAATAGCAGCGGACGAAATCGGATCGGCGCTCGGAACGATAAAAATGGTCGCGCCAGCCGAAATAATTGCCGCAACAGTTGTGGTCGATTGCGATAAAATGCGAGCATGTGGCGATAAAGCGGCAGTAATCCTTTGAAGTCTTTCAGTTCGGCAAATGGAATCACTCCGCCTGCGATAGCGATTGCGCGCACTCGGCCGGGCATTGAGATCGCCGTCCTATATGCGTAGGGCGCGCCTCCGGAAATGGCGAGCATTCGAAATTGGCCGATCCCAAGATTATCAACAAGCTGTTCAACGAGCGATGGCCAGTCGCTCAGCTTTCGATCGAGTTGCATGCTCGAGCCGCTGATGCCAGGCCGGTCGGGTGAAATTATACGAACACCAAGCGTACGTGCTGGTTCATCTGCGAGTTGCGCCATCGTACGTGAACTCGGCCAGCCGTGGCAGAAAATCACCGGCACCCCAGTTGGGTCGCCGTATTCCTGAAAAGCAACAACGCCGCCCTTATCGAGTTGAACGATCTGTTCCGTGCTCATCTATATCCCGTTACACATGAATCTCAGATCAATTTTGCATTGCCTCCCCGACGGAAAATCGAGCAGAGATGTTTCGCCCCGCTCAACATCACAACGCCACAATCATGAGATGAGCTCTTAATGCTATCCGTCTCTCTTTTGCGCACTTGTATTGCAAGCCGTGCATGTGTAGAGCAAATTGTAGTCGAAAAACGATTCTGCTGTTGGCAGCTTTGGTTATGGAAAATTATTCGCAACCTCCCCCGGGGAAAATTTCGGAGCACGGCCACGGAATCGGCGCACCGTCACCGCAGGAAGTGGAACGGCGGGCCAGAGAAATCGCCATGATCGATGAGCGCAATCCTGACGATTTTACGGAAGCGGATTGGGCACAGGCGCGTCACGAACTTATGGGCGAAGAAAATCATGTGCCTCCCGAGGAAACTCCAGATAACGCGGACATGACTGAGGAATGGAGCGTCATCGCCAGTTCCAAGGGGCATCACATTCCGCGCCCCGGCACCCAGGAAGAGGAAACTGTTGGAGAGCATCTCGTGATCGAAGGCATAGACGAAGCAACTCACGATCAGATGCTCGAAGCGCGCCGGGAAGAACTCCAGCAAGAAGGAGAAAATCCTTGAGCCCGCCTACCGTTGAAACCGCCTCCACAACGGCGACGGCGGGTCGATCTCTTTTCCCCGCGAGTCAATCGCGGGTCGAATCCTTGCGCGACCGCTTTCATCAAATCAGAAGGTTCACCAACGCGCTGTGTGTTGATCTCGAACCTGAAGATTGCGTCGTGCAATCCATGCCGGACGTGAGTCCGACCAAATGGCATCTCGCACATACCACCTGGTTTTTTGAAACTTTTATCCTGAAGAAATTCGTACCGGCATACCGGGCCGAAATTCCAGAGTACGCTTACCTTTTCAATTCCTATTATAACGCTGCCGGCGAAATGCACCGGCGGGATCTTCGCGGATTAATCTCGCGCCCGACTGTGAACGAGGCGCTACGCTATCGCGCGTCCATCGATTCACACGTTGACGATCTTCTCTCAAATCCTCACGAAAGTCTGCTCGATGAAATAGAGCCGATTCTGGTCCTTGGATTCCATCACGAACAGCAACATCAAGAATTGCTCATCACAGACATCAAGCATGTCCTGGCGCAAAACCCGCTGTACCCTGTATTTCGTTCCGGTAGGGCGCGATCGCCGAGCGCGCCTGGAATTACGGACGGCTCAGTTATCAGTCCCTGCCAGTTTGTTGAATTCGACGAGCAAATTGTCGAAATCGGCCATGATGGCGACGGATTTTCCTACGACAACGAAGGGCCTCAGCACCAGGCACTCGTTCCCGCGTTTTCGCTGGCAAGGCGGCCGGTTACAAATGGCGAATACATCGCGTTTATCGAGGAGAACGGCTACAACCGGTCCGAATTTTGGTTATCACTGGGTTGGATGACGGTGAACGAACAGCGCTGGAACGCGCCTCTTTACTGGATAAAACGGGACGGTGCGTGGTGGAATTTCACACTCTCTGGTCTGCGCCCTGTCGTCGAATCCGAGCCTGTCACGCACGTTAGCTATTTCGAAGCCGACGCCTACGCCAACTGGGCTGGGGCACGACTCCCAACTGAGTTCGAATGGGAGCGCGCGGCGTTGAGTTGTCCAATCGAAGGCAATTTCGTCGGGACGGAATTGTTTCATCCGAATCCCGCGCCCCAACAGGCTGGCAGCCTGTTAGCCGAGACAGGTAAGATGCCTGTCCTCCAGCAAATGTTCGGCGACGTTTGGGAATGGACGCGCAGCGCGTATTCGCCCTATCCGGGCTACCGTGCTGCTCCCGGCGCGCTTGGTGAATACAACGGCAAATTCATGTGCAACCAATACGTTCTGCGCGGTGGCTCCTGCGCGACGTCCCGCACTCATATCCGCCGCACCTATCGCAATTTCTTTCAACCGGAAAAACGCTGGCAGTTCACCGGAATCAGACTCGCACGCGATCTAGCATGAATTGGTAGGACGCCGTCGGTGGACGCGCCCCCTTCCTTTCAACCCCACAAATGACCGGAGATTCAATTACCGCTGCGCCGGAACTTTCAGCCGTAGAATCGGCGGATTTTCTGGCGGATGCTACTGCTGGTCTCGAGTCGAATCCACGCACGATCCCCTGTAAATATTTTTATGATGAGCGGGGTGCGGCGTTGTTTCAAAAGATCTGTGAGCTGCCTGAATATTATGTCACCCGCACGGAGATCGATATTCTCGATCGAAATCGCGCTGACATTGCATCGCAACTTGGACCCGGCATCGAACTAATCGGACTGGGCACCGGCGCCGGCACGAAAACACGGATTCTCATCGAGTCGCTCCAGAATCCCGCGGTTTATATCCCCGTGGATATCTCCGAAAATCAATTGCGCCAATCAACTGCTCTTTTCCAGAAAATTTTTCCAAGCCTGGAAATTCTGCCGGTATGCGCGGACTACCTGCAACCTGTGACGTTGCCTTCTCCCCGTCACAAACCTGCGCGAAACATTCTTTATTTCCCAGGATCGACCATTGGCAACTTCGAGCCGGATGAAGCCGTTCAGTTTTTGTCTCGCATCGCCAATGTCTGCCGGGGAGGCGGCGGGCTGCTCATAGGCGTCGATCTAAAGAAGGATCGGCAGGTGCTGGAAGCGGCTTACAACGATAGCGCCGGCGTGACTGCGAAATTTAATTTGAATTTGCTGCAGCGCATTAACCGCGAGTTAGGCGCTGATTTCGATCTCGATCAATGGCGGCACCGCGCCATCTATAATTCCAACGCCGGCAGAATTGAGATGCATCTCGTCAGTGAAATCGATCAGTTCGTGCATTTCAACGAACACAAGTTCCATTTCCGGCGCAGCGAAAAAATCATCACCGAGTATTCTTACAAATATGCGCCAGACGAGTTTGCCGCGTTGGCTGCCAAAGCCCGATTCAAGTTTGTTCGCATGTGGACGGACGAGTCGGCGTTATTTGGCGTTTTCTACTTTGTGAGCCCTACCGGTAGCGGCGATTGACCTCAATCGCCTGTCCGGCCATAAATCGCGCTACGGCGGTTCAGGTAAACCGCCCCTAGCACGCGAATTTCAAAATGAGCGCTCTCCTTAAGCTCGCGAATGTTAGCAAAGGCTACGGCGACGCAATCGCACTATACCCGACGAACCTCTCGATTGAGTCGGGTAAAACCACCGTACTCATCGGGCCGAGCGGCTGCGGCAAATCCACTTTGCTGCGATTAGTTATTCGCTTAATCGAGCCGGATTCCGGCTCGATCGAATTCGATAGCAAACCGGTTACACCCGATAACATCAATGCTTTGCGGCGCAGGATTGGTTACGTGATCCAGGAAGGTGGTTTGTTCCCTCATTTAACCGCCCGCGCGAATGTACTTTTGATGGCGCGTCACATTGGAAAATCCGAAGAAGAAACGCACAAGCGGCTCCTGCAGTTGTCGGAGTTGACAAGATTTTCAGAAAACCTGCTGCCACGTTATCCCGTGGAACTTTCCGGCGGCCAACGTCAGCGCGTCAGTTTGATGCGCGCGCTAATGCTTTCGCCGGAGTTGTTATTGCTCGATGAGCCGCTAGGCGCGCTCGACCCGCTGGTGCGTGCTTCGTTGCAAAAAGATCTCAAGGAAATTTTCGCGCGACTTGGTCAGACCGTGCTGTTTGTCACTCACGATTTAGCGGAAGGGATTTATTTTGCAGAGGAAATCGTGCTCATGAATGAAGGACGGATCGTTCAAAAAGGCACGATTACCGATCTGCGCGAGAGACCAGCCGATCCTTTCGTGTCCGAGTTCATCAGCGCGCAGCGCGGGATCGCGAACTTGTGAAAGCAAGCACGAAAGCAGGAGATGATTAAATCTGGAATTCAAGAATCCAGCAGCCAGCATTTAAGAAGTCGGTTTCTCCTGGTCTACTGGCTTCCAAATTTTCTCCTGATCCTTTCCTGCGTTCCTGCTTTCCTAATCAATTCTTCTGATGCTGCGGATGTCGTTATCGGTTCCAAAAAATTCACGGAATCTTATGTACTCGGCGAAATCGCGAAACGCGCCCTGGCCGATTCAGGAATTCCAGCGGAACACCGCCAGGGAATGGGCGGAACAATTATTTTGTGGGAAGCGCTGCGGGGCGGACAAGTTGACGCTTATCCCGAATATACGGGAACAATTGCCACCGAGATTTTGAAAAGCGATTCCTCTCTGTCATTGGATCAGCTTCGGAATTCGCTGGAAAAACTTGGTGTGGGCATGACGGCTCCGCTGGGCTTCAATAATACATACGCGCTGGTGATGCGACGCAGCGAAGCACAACGGCTTGGTATCCGCACAATCAGCGATTTACTCAACTATCCCGAGCTTAAATTCGGGCTCACACACGAATTTCTAGCGCGACAGGATGGCTGGCGGCCATTACGCGAGCGCTATGGATTGCCACAACAAAATATCGTCGGTATTGATCACGCCCTTGGGTACAGTGCGCTGGCAGACGGGTCGATTGCTGTTAAGGACGCCTACTCAACCGATGCAAAAATAGAGCAGAACGGTCTGCTCGTTCTCGAAGACGACCTTCACTTCTTTCCGAAATATGAGGCGGTCTTGTTGTTCCGCTCGTCCACGCGCGCGGACGCAATCGGGGCGTTGCGACATTTGGAAGGCACGCTGGATGAAACACAAATGATTCGTCTGAACGCGGAAGCGGAGAGGACAAAGAATTATGCAAGAGCTGCAGATTTGTATTTTGAAGGCAGGGACGGCGCGCTGCACCGTCCCCGCCAAAACTTTGATGATTCTTTTCCGCACAAGCTGGCGCGCTGGACACTTCGCCATTTGCAGTTAGCTGGATTTTCGCTGCTGCTTGCAATTATCGTCGGGATTCCCCTTGGCATTGTCGCCGGTCGCGGCGGAGCTGTTGGCCACGTGATCCTTGGTTTCGCCGGCGTGGTACAAACAATTCCGTCGCTCGCGCTACTCGCTTTACTCGTTCCCCTGCCCTTTTTTGGAATCAGCATTCGTACTGCGATTGCTGCGCTGTTTCTCTACGGTTTGCTACCCATCGTGCGCAACACAGCGACTGGTTTGCAGGACATTCCGCGATCGTTGCGCGAATCTGCGGTGGCGCTGGGACTCAGCCCAATCGCGCGCCTCTGGCAAGTTTATCTGCCAATCGCGTCGCGATCGATTCTCTCCGGAATCAAAACCAGCGCCGTGATCAATATTGGAACTGCTACACTCGCCGCGTTGATCGGCGCTGGCGGTTTAGGCGAACCGATCATAAGCGGCCTTAACTTGAATGATCACGTTACCATTCTCGAGGGTGCGATTCCCGCTGCGGTGCTGGCGCTGCTCGTCCAATGGTCCTTTGACCTACTTGATCGCGTTTTGATTCCGAAAGGATTGCGTGTGTAGATGGATCGGCTTGTCCCTAAGCCGATGCCCGCCGCCGAAGGCGCAGACTAAAATCCGCGGCAGCGAACCCCGAAGCCAACGCGTTGAGAACAACGCGTTTCACCTTTGCTCATTTGTGCGGTCACGCTTAGTTACACGCATGGCGATCGCGTCCATGAATCCCGCTACCGGCGAAAAGCTGAAAGAGTTTTCTCCCTTTGATGACGCGGAAATTGAGAAACGGTTGAGCCGCGCGGCCAGAGCATTCAAGAGCTATCGCCGCACCACCTTAAGCGAGCGCGCGGAGTTGCTGCACGCTGTATCCGAGTTGCTCTTCGAGGAAACGCAAACGTTTGCGAAAATCATCACACTCGAGATGGGAAAATTGTTCCGCGATTCAGTCGCAGAGATCGAGAAATGTGCACGCGGCTGCCGGTTTTACGCGGAGAACGGTGCGCGATTTCTAGAGGAGGAACCGGCGCAGACCGATGCTGCTGAAAGTTATGTCGAGTATCAGCCGCTCGGGCCGGTGCTCGCGGTGATGCCGTGGAATTTTCCTTTCTGGCAGGTGTTTCGATTTGCTGCGCCGGCTTTGATCGCCGGCAACGTCGGCTTGCTTAAGCACGCATCGAATGTGTCGCAGTGCGCGCTTGCGATTGAACAAATCTTTTGCCGCGCCGGATTTGAAGATGGCGTTTTCCAAACGCTGCTGATCGAGCCGGAGCAAGTGGAAAAACTAATCGTCGATGC
>JBJMXF010000088.1:0-3917 GCA_045809725.1 Candidatus Udaeobacter sp.
ATCATCAAAAATCCAAGCGATTCGCTCGACCACGCGCCGAGCGAACAGAATATCGGTTCCCACATGGGATTTGACGCAACGCGCAAACTGCCGGGCGAAAACTATCACCGGCAGTGGCCGGAATTATTAAACATGACCGACGAAGCGCGGGCGCTGGTGGATAAACTGCAAGCGCAAGCGCGCTAAAAATATTCAAGCGCCGAACCGCTGCGTCGTTCTATGGTCTGCGGAAAAGGCGACCCGTATCGGTATCGCGAGTAAGTCCACCAGGCGGCACGCCGCGGAGATCGTAGACACGACCTGTATAAGGGCTCTGGAAAAATCCCGGTGTTCCCGCCCAGCGAGCATAAGGGTAACCGCCGGGCGGCGGCGGACCATATCGCGCAGCTTGATTTTCCTGAACAATCTTGCCGCTTAAAGCGCCAGCAGCTGCTCCTGCCGCCGCTCCGATTGACGCCGCGCGAACGTTTCCAGTCGCCGCAGCGCCGATGAAAGCACCCGTTGCGGCACCCCAGGCTGCGCCCTGTCCAACCGGCGTGTCACACGAAGTCAGAATGCAGCAACCCATCGCAACGATCGATACAATCGTCAGAATTCTTGTTTGCATACGCCAATTGATTTCGAGGCATTAAACTGCTTAGCCACCCTTAAGTTGCGGAAGGCGTATCGAAACAGCCTATGACTGACCGACCGGTATTAGGGATAGACAAAAACTTGCTTCGCATGCACGTCGAGCACCAACCCGCCGTGGTTAACCTTCGAGCAGTTATACTTGTCATGCGGCGGATATGGGCTGGAAACAACGCCGGAAGGATCATGCGCGTCGCGAGTGGCCAGTGGATAGGTTTTTGTTTTTGACGGATATTTCTTGTCAGCCTCTGCTTTCGTGAGCGGTGTAGCTTCAATGGCCCCCTTTTCCCCCCGTTCACGCGCAATACTGCCTATGCGCGAGTCCGTGCCTTGCGCGTACAGGTTTGTGCCGAGCAGAAACACCCCAATTACTAACGTCGAAACAATCTTCAGAGATTTAATTTTCATATTTTTAGTTGTTCGTAAGACTTACGCAGCCAGCCACTCAGACGGATGTGCGCGACCGTAAATTCACAAAAGATTTGAGAAGTTGCGTCGCGATTCGGCCTGCTTTCTCCAGCTTGCTTAGTCGATATTCTTTTTCTAAAACGCGAAAGTTGTCCAGTTCAATTCGTCGAAGCAACGCCTCATAAATGGAACGCATTATCTCTGCCGGCGCCATCGCGCGGCGATCCTCAGACGGGAGCTCAGCTACGGCGCGGCTGAAGAATTCGCGCGCGCGCGACGCTTCGAATCGCATCAATTGGATGAATTGCTCGTTGTATTGTCGTTTTCCCAACTCAGCTTCCGAATAGTGGAACCGCGCCAGATCTTCCTGAGGCAGGTAAATGCGCCCGGCCTGAAAATCCTTCCAGACGTCCCGAATTATGTTCGTCATCTGCAATGCAAGTCCAAGATTGATCGCGTATTCCCGGCAACGCGAATTGCGATAACCAAAAATCTCGATACTGACCAGCCCAACTGCGCTGGCGACCCGGTAACAATAGACACGAAGCTCTTCAAAGCTGGGATATCGCGCGATGCTCAAATCCATTTCAACCCCGGCAATGATTTCCTCAAGCATGTCGGGAGGAAGCGAATATTTGTCCATCAATTGCCGCACATCGCGGGCGAGCAGCGGCCCGTCTGGAGCGTCACTGCGGAGCATTCGGCGCCAATTCGCCAGTCCCTCTCGTTTTTCGATACTGGTTAATTCAGCCGAATCGGCAATGTCATCGATCACACGGCAGAACGCGTAGAAAATCGTGATGTCGCGTTTGCGCTCGCGGCCTAACGAAACAAAAGCGAGGGCCAGATTTGATTTACTCTGGCGCGTGATGGTGGCCGCGTTCACCTTCGCCCTCTCGTAATCTGCTTCGTCAATATTGAATCCATTTCTCCTGCTGAATTCTCCTTGTCTCGCATTGCCGAAACAAGCAGACCCATGAAGCCAATAGCCAGCCGGTCACCAGACCTCGTAGACACGCGAAACTGAATTTCCACAGCAACAGCGCGCCCAATCGATCGCCGATCGCGCCGCGCACAACGGCGTCGCAGGCCATGATGCCATAAAAGTGGATCCCGCAAATCACCAGAAACCACGCGAGGCGGCCCGCATTTTTTTGGATGAAATGAATGTGTGCGCGTATCGCTTCGATCAATGTTTCGTTGTGCAGGACCAGCGAGATTTGGACGGAACAAAACGCGATAATCAATCCGCTCATGAGAACCCTCGCAACGGGCAGATAATCCAGGACTCGGGGGATTTCGATGAAGTAGGCAAGTACGAGCGGCAACCGCAGGATTAACGTGCTCACCGCAACTACAATGCCCGCCCATTCCAGCACATAACTGAACCGTCTCATGGCGAACCGGAACAATTCGCCCTCTTCAAAGCTAAAACCCCTTATCCAGGCCAGACACACAGTGATGAGATAGACCTGGATGTAAACGCCTACGAGATACTCGAAAATAAATGCGGTAGCATCAACTGTAGCCGACACGCGCAGCAGGCCAGCGGAAGGTAACAGGCTACTCCATTCCGGTAATTGCCAAAAGACGATGGGCTTCAGCAGCGACGCAAACGCGCTCAGCAATAGAATCAAATAAATCAAATAACCCGAGAAGCCGTACCGTTTCCGCAGCGCGCGCAACAAAGCGCTGTGCAATCCGCGCCAGTTCATGATCATCAAAATCGCCGCGATGACGGACAGCGGATAGGTGGTGGTAGCGTTATCGAAAATTCCCGCAACGCCCTCGACAGCGGGCAACACAGTCTGCCTCCATATTTCGCTCAACCTTGGCCAGGCCCACTGCGGCAACGAAATGATTTGGCTCAGCTCCAAGTCCGTCCAGTTCCGGATGGGCGTGAAAGTGACAAATTGAAAGACGAAGTAGCCAAACCCAAGGACCGCGAAGGTGATCCAAATCCGGTGGTAACGCCCAAGGCAGTGAAGACCGTCGATGAGCGCTCGCCGCACCGGCGCAAAAAGCATTACCAGCGCGTAACCACCGCAAAGGCCAAGCCAGCCATAAGCGCCGGGCAAAATTTGCGCCACCTCAACCGAAATCGGTAACGGAGTAATGCGACTCACAACATCACTCCAACATCCATTACTCCATTACCGGTCTAACGAATAAGTCCAAAATGCGGGAAAAACGGCCAGTAAACGAATAACCCTCGGCCGACCAGATTCTCCACTGGAACCGGTCCCCAATAGCGGCTGTCAAAGCTGTTATAACTGTTATCCCCCATGGCGAAGTAACCGTCGCGCGGCACGGTGTATGTCTGATCAGGTTTCCCCAAATACTCGTGGCCAGGCGCATAACCGCGGTATGGCGGTCGCGCTGACATCACTCGTTCGAAGCCATAGCCCGCAGCCTTTTTGCCGTTGATGTAAAGAAATGGCGAATCGATGCGCAACTGGTCGTTAGGTAAACCGGCCAATCGCTTGATATAAAAAGGGGGCCCAGCAACGGGATCCGGGCGAATCGCTGGAATATTATTTGTCCTGAAAACAAAAACATCGCCGTTGTGCGGCTTAACAAAATTATAGCTGCATTTGTCGACAAACACCTGGTCTCCCGTGTCGATCGCGCCTCGGGCGATGACTTCGCCGCGATGACAAAGCCGGCCGGGGAAGACATTAAAATCCTGACGAAGCGTATCGGGTGGCGCATACACAAGGAAACTTTGCCTCTCACAGACGAGGCGCGAAAAAGTAAAAAAGAAGCCTATTTTCTTAGGCACGATCTCGGAAATCTGGTCATCCTCGCGCGACACCACGTCGATGTAATTGCGGCCCAGAACAACAAATTCCACGATCTGTCGCAGAAAATTTGGCTTC
>JBJMXF010000089.1:0-3801 GCA_045809725.1 Candidatus Udaeobacter sp.
GAAATTTTTTCCTGTAATTTCATCAAGCCGGCGAGCAACGCTTCCGGACGCGGCGGGCAGCCAGAGATATAAACGTCCACCGGCAAAAGCTGATCAATACCCTGCAGGACGGCGTAGGAGCGATACATTCCGCCGGTGGACGCGCACGCGCCCATGGCGATCACCCATTTTGGTTCGGGCATTTGCTCATAAATTCTTTTCACCGCCAGCGCCATCTTGTACGTGACGGTGCCGGCGACGATCATCACGTCACATTGACGCGGGGAGAAGCGCATCACTTCCGCGCCGAACCGCGAAATATCGAATCGTGATGCAGCAGTGGCCATCAACTCGATGGCGCAACAGGCCAATCCCATCGGCATCGGCCACAGCGAATTCTTGCGGACCCAATTCACTGCGGCATCGAAGCGGGTGAAAATTACGTTTCCTTCGATCTTGGAATCGTAGGCCGTCGCCTGTGTTTCTGCCATACGGGACGTTAAAATACCGGTTGGGACACGCAACTCTCGTTCTTGATGTTGGTTCTTACTCGCTTAGCCGGTCCTGATTGCGGCGTCCCGCTCTCAATAGTATAGAAGCGCTCTTCCTAATGAATACAGACACTGCAAAATCTCACGGTCATCTTGTCGCCCCGCATGGCGGCGAACTGGTGGACCTCACGCTCGATCCGGACAACGCGGCCGAACTCAAAACGCGCTCGAAAGATTTTCCATCCTGGGATCTGACCAGCCGCCAGATTCGCGATCTTGAGCTTCTCCTGAGTGGCGGCTTCTCACCGCTACGCGGTTTCATGAATCGCGACGAATACGAGCGCGTTCGCGATGAGATGAGATTGAGCAACGGCTTGGTTTGGCCGATCCCGATTACGCTCGACGTACCGGAAGCGTTCGCAAAATCCTTGAAACCCGGGAGCAGCAAAGTCGCTCTGCGAGATTCGGAGGGCGTGATGCTTGCAGTGTTAAATGTGGAAGATGTATGGCAGCCGGATCGCAAGACCGAAGCGCAAAGTGTTTTTGGAACCACTAGTCCTCTGCATCCGGGTGTCGATTATCTTCTGAACAAGGGACACGGCTGGTACGTAGGTGGACACGTGGAAGGTTTGCAACTGCCGACGCATTATGATTTCCGGAGTCTTCGGCTTACACCATCGGATCTGCGCGCGGAGTTCGTCCAGTTGGGGTGGCGCAAGATCGTTGGCTTCCAGACTCGCAATCCGATGCATCGCGCGCATGTGGAATTGACTTTTCGCGCGGCGAGCCAGGTCGAAGCAAGCCTTCTAATTCATCCGTCGGTCGGTATGACACGGCCCGGTGACGTGGACTATTTCACGCGCGTTCGTTGTTATCAGTTGCTCGTCGCCAAATATCCACGCGACACTGCCAAGCTGGCGTTATTACCGTTGGCGATGCGGATGGGCGGACCGCGGGAAGCGCTTTGGCACGCGATCATTCGAAAAAATCACGGCTGCTCGCATTTCATCGTCGGGCGCGATCATGCAGGGCCAGGTAACGATGCCGATGGAAAACCGTTTTACGGACCGTACGAAGCGCAGGAGTTGTTTCGAAAACATGAAGCGGAGATCGGCGTCGAGATGGTGCCGTTCCAAATGATGGTCTATGTCGAAGATCGGGATAAATATTTCCCCGAAAACGAAGTGCCGCCCGGGTCGCGCGTGCTCAATCTCTCGGGTACACAATTGCGGCGACGCTTAAACGATGGCCGGGAGATTCCCTCCTGGTTCACCTTTCCCGAAATCGCGCAAGAACTGCGGCGTACCTTTGCGCCGCGGCACAAACAGGGGATGACGGTATTTTTCACCGGTCTTTCGGGAGCAGGTAAGTCGACGATAGCCAATGTCCTCATGATTAAACTGCTCGAAATGGGCGGCCGGCCGGTAACGCTCCTCGATGGCGATCTGGTGCGGAAACATCTCTCGTCAGAGCTGGGTTTTTCGAAGGAACACCGTGACATTAACATTCGCCGCATTGGCTACGTTGCCTCCGAAATCACCAAGAACGGCGGTATTGCCATTTGCGCGCCGATTGCGCCCTACGATTCCACGCGCAAGGACGTGCGCTCGATGATTGAGCCATTCGGCTGCTTCATCCTGGTGCACCTTTCCACGCGAGTAGAAGTTTGCGAGCAGCGCGATCGGAAAGGCCTGTACGCAAAAGCGCGCGCGGGGATATTGAAGGAATTTACCGGAATATCCGATCCGTATGAAGATCCGACCGACGCCGAAGTGACCATAGACACAGGAGAGCTGTCGCCCGAGGAGGCAGCTCAAGAAATCATTTTGCATTTGGAACGGGAAGGCTTCGTCGGAATCAACGGCAGCGGGTCTGAATCATTCTCTACGTAATCAGAGAGCGTTGATCGCGCGGCCTTCGGAGCGCTGCATTTTGCCTAACGAACGAATTTTCGATGTTACGGTTCGCGCCGGCGAGATCAATGATGCGTCAGCGATCGCCCAGCTAATGTGCGAGCTCGGGTATGAAACAACGCAATCGCAGATGCAGATGCGCCTGGAGCGGATCGCTGTCGATGAGCGGCTTCGCACATTTGTGGCGGTGTGTGGCGGCAAAGTGTGCGGAATGATCGGCACACTGACTTATCCAAGCATCGAGCATAACGATTTCTCCGGGCGAATTATTGCCCTGGTGATAAACAGCACGATGCGTCGCCGCGGAATTGGTCGCGCGCTGATTACAACTGCAGAGAAAGATTTCGGCGAAAGAGGGATCAGGCGCATCGCTTTGAACACACAGCTTGCGCGGGAAGATGCGCACAAGTTTTACGAATCGCTTGGTTACGAGCGAAATGGATGGCGATTTGTGAAACAAGTTTCGATCCACGATTGATCGGGCTCGTTTCGATCCGGTTCCTCAGGAAATCCAAACCGTCTTCGTGTTCGTGAACTCACGAACGCCTGCGGCCCCGAGTTCCCGCCCGAAGCCGGAACGTTTCACACCGCCGAATGGCAAACGCGGATCGGACGCGACCATGGCGTTGATGAACACCATTCCGCTGTCTAACTCCGATGTGAAAAGCTTTTGCTCTTTGCGATCTTTGGTCCACGCGCTTGAACCCAGTCCAAATATAGTGTCGTTCGCGAGCTCGACGGCAGCATGGGCATCTGCCACGCGGAAAACAGCTGCAACCGGGCCGAAGATTTCCTCGCGATATGCCGGCGACTCTTTCGGCGCATCAACGAGAACCGTGGGTTCGTAGAAAAATCCCGGACCATGAATTCGGTTGCCGCCGGTCAATAATTTTGCGCCTGCGGCAATTGTTTTCTGTACCTGATCGTCGACACCTTGCAGAATTCCTTCTGTCGCAAGTGGACCGAGCTCAGTCTGCGGATCCATTGGATCGCCAATCTTGAGCGCGCGCATGCGCTCAACGAATTGTTGAACGAATCGATCGTAAATTTCGTCGGCGATAACGAATCGCTTCGCTGCGATACAGGACTGACCGGTGTTAATCGTGCGCGCCTTGACCGCAATGCTCAACGCCGATTCGAAGTCGGCGCTTGGCATCACGATAAATGCATCGTTGCCGCCCAACTCCAGCACACTTTTTTTGATTTCACGCGCTGCCGCGCTCGCGACGGCCGCTCCGGCTTTTTCGCTGCCGGTCACAGTTACGGCTTTGACGCGTGCATCGACGATTAGTTTTTCCACTTGCTCCGGCTCGATCAGCAGCGTTTGGAAAACGCCATCTTCAAATCCGGCGCGGCAAAAGATTTGTTCAATCGCAAGCGCGCACTGCGACACATTCGATGCGTGCTTAAGCAAGCCG
>JBJMXF010000090.1:0-8822 GCA_045809725.1 Candidatus Udaeobacter sp.
AGAACATTGAGCGACTGGAGAAATTCCTACGAACTCTTCAGCATTGGGAGACCACGCGGCATGCTATCGAGTTTCGCCACAAAACGTGGTTCGATGATGAGGTAGCAGATTGCCTGGCGAAACATGCGGTCGCGGTTTGCATGTCTGACGCGCCGGACTGGCCGATGTGGGATCGCGTAACGACGGATCTGGTTTACATCCGCTTGCATGGGCACACCCGCAAATACGCATCCAGTTATAGCAAGTCCGCTCTCAAGAAATGGGCAACACGAGCTGAGTGCTGGCTACAAGAAGGCCGCGACGTGCACGTTTACTTCGATAACGATGCCGAAGGCGCAGCGCCAAAGAATGCCGTCACGCTGCTGGAAATGTTGCGCTGAGACAGCGTCGCCGAAAGAAAGGATAAGTCCCTGTCCTGAATCCATTTCATTAACACCGGTCTTTAGACCGGTGCTTTAAGCACAATTCGACCGAGCCGTTTCAACGGCTTCCCTTGTCGCGAGGCAATCGTCGGCGGCGAAGCCGTTAAAAACGGCTAGTTTTCTTCAGGATCCGCTAACACCTGGCTGAAGCCAGGTGTTATCAGATTCATTTCTGGCAATGGGCGCAAAACCATGAAGTGCGGCCGCCTATCGTTGCTGATTTCAACGCGCGACCGCACCGTGGGCATCTGCCTCCTTTTCCGCGATGCGTCAGCAGCCATGATTTCGGCAAACGATTGAAATCGGTTTTTAACGCAATCGCTTTCTCCAGTACGTAGCGCATTGCACGAAACAACCCAGTCAGATTCTTGTCGTTTAATGTGGCGGCTTCAGCGGCGGGATCCATGTGCGCACGGAAAAGTATTTCGTCGGCGTAAAGATTGCCGATGCCGGCGATCAACTGCTGGTTCAACAGGATTGCTTTCAGCGCGCCGCGATGTTTTGCGAGAACTGTCTTGAATTGCGAAAGACTAATTTCGCGCGCGTCAGGTCCAAGTCCGCATGTTTGCAAAAATTCGACCACGTCCTTTATCAACTCGATCTCCCCAAATTTCCGTTGATCGTCGAAAGCGAGCCGCCGGTTGTTCACGAAAGCAAAAATCACTCGAGAAGTTTTCGGTGTTTCTTCGTCGTGCTTGAGATAGTGAAGCGAACCGGTCATGCCAAAATGCAGGCGCAATAAGAGTTCGTCACCTGCGCGTACGAACAAATGCTTGCCGTGCCTGTAACTGTTTTCGAAGTGGCGCCCTTTCAGTCGCTGGCGCAACTGACGCGCGGAAATGTTTTTCAAAACATACGCGTCCCGCACTTCAACATTTGTGATCCGTTGGTCCAGTGACGTGTTATCCAAATATCGCTTGAATGTTTCGACTTCGGGCAGCTCTGGCATCGCGCTTACGTTTGCACTTAGTTGAAGCGATGTCCCATAAGCAGCTGGATAAGTTTCTGCGACTGTTAAAAGCGTCCCCTTCTGGCCCGGTGTTCAATCCGTGGTGGCAAATCGATAGTGAAAATGACATCAGTTCAAACTGCCCGGCGATTCGCAGAAAACAGTTAAGCGCCTACTTTCGGGAACGACTCGGCAACGCACGGCTGGCGATCGTCGGCGAAGCGCTCGGTTATCGCGGTGGTCATTTCAGCGGAATCCCAATGACTTCGGAGCGCATGCTGCTTGGCAAGAAACCAGAGATCATAGCGGCGCTACATCAGCGCCGAATACTGGACCTCCCAAGCCATGATGGTCGCAGATCGCGGCTGCAGATTATCGCAGGCATAAACCCGCACCGCACGAGCAAACCAAGTGTTTGTCAGGATGGTTTTTCGGAACCGACGGCGACCATCGTCTGGGGCGCGTTGCTCAAGATTGGCGTGCTGCCGAATGAGTTCGTCCTATGGAATGCGTTTCCGTGGCATTCATTCGATCCGCAGCGCGGGCGGTTGAGCAATCGTATGCCTAACAAGTCGGAGCAACTTTCCGGCCGCCCTGTGCTGAAGGCTTTCCTTGAATTATTTGCTTGCGAGCAAATCGTCGCCCTGGGAAAAATTGCCGCCGCGCAGCTTGAGCAACTTGGTGTTCATGGCCACTGCGTTCGTCATCCAGCATCCGGCGGCGCAAAACTTTTTCGCCAGCAAATCGCCAAAATCGTTAGCTAATGCGCAGCTATCGGTCTCGCAGAGACGCGGCTACGGCGCGCTCAGTGGACGCTCAGTTCAACAGTTCGTACCAATTATTCCGCCTACGTGGTTCGTAGCCTGCGCCTCGAATGAGCGTTTCGATTTGCGCGGCATCCAGCCGGAACGTGGTGCCAGCGCTGCTAACGACGTTTTCTTCCATCATTACTGAGCCGAAATCGTTCGCGCCGTATCTGAGCGCGATCTGACCGATGTTGGGACCCTGCGTGACCCACGAGCTTTGGATGTTATCAATGTTATCCAGGAAAATCCGGGCGAGCGCTTGCATTCGCAGATATTCGGAGACGCCAGTTGGCTGCTTCACTTTTAACACCGTGTGCTGCGGCTGAAATGTCCAACAGATAAAGGCCGTAAATCCGCCGCTGCGATCCTGTTGATCGCGAATTCGCTGCAAATGTTCCACGCGATCTTCGGCGGTCTCCACGTGGCCAAACATCATTGTCGCGCTCGATTTCAATCCGAGCTCATGGGCAACCTGCATCACTGCCAGCCATTGGTCGCTGTTGATTTTCAAAGGCGCAATCCTCTTTCGTACCCGGTCAACAAGAATTTCGCCGCCGCCACCCGGGATAGAGCCGAGGCCCGCGGTTTTAAATTCCGAAATCAGTTCGCGAAGCGGCATCCGGAACGTCTCCGCGAAATGTTGAAACTCTGGTGGACTGAATCCGTGGATATTGATGTGCGGATATTTTTCGCGGATGTGCTGCAACAGATCGATGTACCATTGGAACGGCAATTTCGGGTGATGCCCGCCTTGCATCAGGATTTGCACTCCTCCTGCAGCAGTTAATTCATCCAGCTTTTGATCAAGTTCCTCGAAGCTCAGGACGTAATGATCTTCGTCGCGTTCGGTCCGATAAAACGCGCAGAACTTGCAGTAAACGTTGCAAACGTTCGTGTAATTGATGTTGCGATCGACGATATAAGTCACAATCTCGCGTCCGCGGCCGCCATAGCTTTTCCCCTTTGCCAAATCGCGTCGCGCATTCGCTAGCGCCGCCAGCTCTTCAAGCGGCCACCGATACAATTCCAGCGCGTCAGCTGTCGAAATCCGCGCGCCTTCCAGGATTTTTTCGGTGAGCGCATCTCGGTTGAGTGAAACCATGACGCGCCAATTGTAGACGCTGCCAGGCAACTTCGCACGTCCCTTGATCGTGGTAGGCCGCGACGCCGGGCGCGCCGCAATTAAAACAATTTTGCGGACGCCTCGGCGATCCGTCCCTACCATTGGGGATGGCGCAAAACGTTGCGATGATTGGCGCGGGCGTGTCTGGCCTCACGTGTGGTGTGGTTTTTGCGGAGCATGGCTACCACGCTGTGATCTTCGCGAAGGACATCGGGCAGCAAACAACGTCGAGCGCCGCGGCGGCGGTTTGGTTCCCCTACCATGTTGAGCCAGCCCAAAGAGTGATCCCATTGGCGCTTGAAACCTACCAGGTGCTCTTCGAACTCGCCCGTTTTCCCGAGAGCGGTGTCTCGATCATCGAAACGCGGCAATTTTCGCGCACCGGTGAAATTGAAATTCCAAAATGGGCGAGTCCACTTGGCGCTTCTGTCATTCCGAGCGAAGTGGAGGAATCTCTCGAATCGTTCAACAGCGGCTTCTCGATGCGCGTTCCACTCACCGACACCACGATTTATCTCGATTACCTCACGGCGCGCTTTCACAAGGCTGGCGGCGAAATCCACGCGAATGTCCGTTTCGAAAAACTTGAAGATGTGGATACCGCATTCGATCTCGTGATTAATTGCGCGGGTATCGGCGCGCGCGAGCTGGTGCAGGATACCGATCTCGAGCCGCATCGCGGACAGGTCGTAATTGTGCCGAAAATCGAGAGTCTCTCCGCTGCAATTGTGTGTGATGACGCGCCGCTCATGTACGCGATCCCGCGCGCGAACGATTGCGTCTTCGGTGGAACCAACGAGCTCAGCGATGATCTGGCGGCAGATCCCGCAACCACACCGCGAATCGTCGCGGAATGCAGCCGTGTGTTGAACATCAACAAACCGCGCGTCCTCGCCGAGCGTGTCGGCCTGCGTCCATTCCGAAAATCAGGTGTGCGCGTCGAACGCGATCGTCTGGCCGACGATCGTTCCGTCATTCACAATTACGGTCACGGCGGCGCTGGCTTCACGCTTTCGTGGGGCTGCGCGCGTGAAGTTCTTGAGCTCGCCGTTTCCTCTGGATAGTGCACGCGAGATGCGTGCGCTACCTCACGTCAGTTCGATGCACTGAAATGAGCTGACGACGTCGTCAGGACCTTTCTCGGAGAAGAAACTTTCGTAGTAGCCGGGGCCGAGGTCCCAATGTGGGCCTTTGTAATAATCGTCGCGAAAAAAACGCCAGACGCCGCTGACCACAATGACGCAGCTCATTCGGTCGTTCCAGTAGTCGCCGACATAATGGAAACTCAAATTCGTGCGGGCGTAGGAACCCTTGAATCCAATATGATCGTAAAGCACCAGTTCAGGCAGTCGGCTTATATTCTTGGTTAGCTCAGGTTCGACCTTTCCAGCACCGGAAGAGCGATAGCTCAGGGAGCCGAGGCTCCATTTCATGTCGATGACACACCCGTTATCGGGCGACAATTCAATTTTAGATAATCGTGGCATAAGCGTGCAGGGCGATGGGTTTTCCGTGATTTGATCAGATGACATCTGCCCTGTCGAGCAAAGAAGATTACACTCTTCAGAAGCCTCTGTAGTGTCTGCTGTCCTCAGCGGAGAGTCCAACACACTGTTTCAAATGGATGCGCTGAGGACAGCGCACCCTCCAGCACGAACTCTAGTTCAGGTCACGGGGATTTCGCCCAGCCGATTACGCCGCATGCGATGCGACCGCCTGCGTCGCCCGATGGTTGCGTCTTCAGATCGTCAGGTTTCGCGTGAACGACGACCGCGCGGCCGATCGCCGATTTGGCATCGTTCGCGAGGGAAATCTGATGATCGACATAATCCAGCTTTGCATTGCCCGAAGAGTCTGCTTCCACATTGCCCATGTCACCCTCGTGCCGCGCGGCTGCATCTGGCGCGGCGTGCGGTTGACTGGTGGGATTAAAATGCCCGCCTGCGGAACTTCCATCGGCTGCGCTGCAGTCGCCAAATTCATGTATATGAAAGCCGTGTTTGCCGGGCATAAGGCCCGTGAGCTCTGCGTGGACTTGTACCCCACCGGCGCCGGGGGTGAACGTGACGGTGCCGGTCACTTTACTGCCTGCCATCGAGTGCAGCACCGAAATGGCTTTTGATGATGCCGCGGATTTCGCCGCGGGTGTTTGTGCCAGCGCAAACAGACCTGCGAACGATGCAAGCACCAGCCCGATGAAGAAAGCTTTGAACAAGTTCATGTCAGCATTTGTATTTCGCACGGGTCTGCTCGTCCAGTCGCATAATGTTCGAGTGAGCGCGCTACAGCTCAAGAGAAAGGCGAGTTCCAGGTACGGCCGTGCAGTCCTCTGAACACCCCTCATGAAGGTAAACGGCGCAGACGGAGTGACGCCGGCGCGCGACCTTAAGCTCGATCCTTCAACTGCGTTGTGCCGGACGCGCGTGCGCAATTGACACAGCAGAAGATTTGTCCGTCCGCTTCGACGCCATGGCCGATGACACGGCAATTGCAGTGCGGACAAACAGGCGCCAGCGCGTGGATTGCGCACTCGAAGCTATCAAAGATGTGGCGCTCTCCGCCCACGACAACTTCAAAGGCCTTGTCATAATCGTTCTCGCAAACTTCGCATTTAGCCATACACAATTCGTTCGCGCGAGAGGCGGTTCGCGGCGGTGTCGGATTTCCTGCCGAGCAAAAATTCCGATCTGCCTTTGGCCGCACAGATGCCGGTCGATGTCACACCTCACGTCGAAATTCTTCTGGTCTTGAATGAGGCGAAAAGTTATCACTGGTCGCCGTCACTGCGCGTAGAAGCCGTTGTTCATGCAAACACCAGATGCCACCGGCGCCGCTGCGCCGACTCTCGCTGAAACACTGGCGAAGCTCGGGGCCGATGACAAGAGGGGTTTAACTGACGCTGAAGTCCAGGCGCGCTTGAAGCAGTTCGGGCCAAACGCGCTGGTGGAGAAACAGAAAAACGCATTCGCAGCGTTGCTTGCTTATTTTTGGGGACCTATTCCTTGGATGATCGAGGCGGCGGCAGTGATGGCCTTTATCGTCGGTGACTGGGGCGATTTTACTATCATTACCTCACTGCTTTTATTCAACGCGCTGCTGGGATTCTGGGAGGAACACGAAGCTTCCAACGCCTTGGACGCGTTGAAGAGCTCGCTGGCGCTAAAAGCGCGCGCGCTGCGCGACGGAAACTGGCAGCAGATCGATGCGGGAACGCTGGTGCCTGGAGACATTGTTCGATTATATCTCGGCGACGTTGTTCCCGCTGATTGCACACTGATCGCCGGCAATTACATCAGCATCGATCAATCCGCGCTCACGGGAGAATCGTTGCCGGTGAGCAAGAAATCGGGGGAAGAGGCGTACTCGGGTGCGATCGTTAAACAAGGTGAAATGACGGCGGTCGTGAGTGCCACGGGAGCGAACACATTCTTTGGACGCACCGCGAAACTAGTCGCAGGCGCGGGAAATATTTCGCATTTCCAACGTGCCGTGATGCGGATCGGAAACTTCCTGATCATTCTCGCGCTGGTGCTGGTGGTGATTCTGGTGGCGGCTCGCCTGTTCGATATGCGCGGCCATTACGATCGAGCTGTCCTGTTAAGATTGGCTGAAATTGTTCTGATCCTTCTCGTAGCATCAGTGCCCGTAGCCATGCCGGCTGTGCTTTCGGTGACGATGGCGCTCGGCGCGCGGAAGCTCGCAAAACGGAAGGCGATCGTCTCGCGATTGGAAGCGATCGAGGAACTGGCAGGCGTGGATGTGCTCTGTTCAGATAAGACCGGCACATTGACCGAGAACAAGCTGACGCTGGGGGACGCACAACCGTGGCAGGGTACCGATGCGGAGAATTTGATTTTGATGGCGTCGCTCGCTTCACGCGCAGCGGATAACGACCCGATCGATCTTGCTATAATGGCCGGCCTCAAAGACCAATCGATTCTTAAGCGTTACCAACAGGAACTCTATGTTCCGTTCGATCCTGTACGCAAACGCACCGAAGCAACAATCAAGGATCCGTCGGACGCAGTGTTTCGCGTCAGCAAAGGCGCGCCACAGGTAATTCTGAACCTAACGAAACTTGCCGGCGTCGATTTAGCCAAAGCGCAGCAAACAGTGAACGATCTCGCCAGTCACGGTTATCGCACGATCGGTGTCGCTGTCGCTCGTAGCGGTGATGATTGGGTTTTCCTCGGAATTCTGCCGCTGAACGATCCGCCGCGGCCCGATTCAAAAAGCACCATCGCGCGCGCTCGCGCTTATGGGGTGAAAGTCAAAATGGTCACTGGCGATAACGTCGCGATTGCACGGCAAATTGCATCGGAGCTGGACATGGGTGCCAACATCCAACCGGCAACGGAACTTTTCCCGGGCGATGTCACGAAAGGCCAAATCCCACTCGATGCGGCAGAGAAGATCGATCAAGCCGATGGGTTCGCGGAAGTTTTCCCGGAACACAAATATGCGATCGTAAAAATACTCCAGCAGAACGGTCACATCGTTGGTATGACAGGCGACGGCGTGAACGACGCGCCCGCGCTCAAGCAAGCTGACGTCGGCATCGCCGTCTCTGGCGCCACCGAAGCCGCGCGTGCAGCAGCGGCATTAGTCCTGACCGCACCGGGTTTATCGGTGATCATCGATGGCATCGCAGAAGCAAGGCGCATCTTCGAGCGGATGACAAGTTACGTGCTGTACCGCATCGCCATGACCATTGCCATCATGGTGTTTGTGGTGCTGGCTTCGATGTTCTATCATTTTTTTCCACTCACCGCGATCATGCTGATCGCGCTGGCGCTTCTGGACGATGTGCCCATTATGACGATCGCCTTTGATAATGCCACTGTGCCGCCGCAACCGGTCAGATGGGAATTGGACAAAGTGTTGCTGATCTCGTCGGTGCTTGGATTACTCGGTGTTATTCAAAGCTTCGGTTTGCTTTATCTCGGCGACACGGTTCATCACCTGCAGCATCCGCAGCTGCAAACAATGATGTTTCTGCAACTCGTTGCTGGCGGTCATCTCATGCTGTTTGTAGTGCGCGCGAGGGGTTCATTTTGGAAACCACCATATCCCAGCTCACGCCTTTTCTCTGCAATCGTCGCAACGCAGATCGTGGCGGTGGTCATGTGCAGTCAGGGCTGGCTCGTGCCGGCACTGCCTTGGGAAATCATTGGCTTTGTGTGGGCTTACAACATCGTCTGGATGATACTCCAAGACATCGTGAAACTTGGACTTTACCGCATTCTGGATCCTGCTCACTCGTGGAAACGATGGCTATTCGAACCACTGCAAGTTCCAGCGGCAGACACGCAAAAGGCTGTGAGGTAAATCAAAGAAAGAGATCATGCCCAACTACCGAAAAAAATTTGTGGTGAAGCCGGGATCCAGGATCCGCCTAAAGCACTTCGATTCCAGTTACCATGGCGAAAATGAATCACACAAATCAGCTTTGCCCGACATTGAGAAGAACCGCCAGAAACTGGACGAACTGCAATATCTTATGTACGCGGAGCACAAGCATT
>JBJMXF010000091.1:0-21215 GCA_045809725.1 Candidatus Udaeobacter sp.
TTGTTTCGCGGGTCACGGAACCGGTGTTCAATTCGCAATGCATGGAGTTGATTCGCGAGCTGCAGGGGGCTGGCGCGATCTGGGCGATCAACACTGGACGCTCGGTTGATCTCCTCGAGAAAGGTCTCTCCGAGTTCGCGCTACCGATCCGTCCGGATTTCATTCTGACGACGGAACGTGACGTTTTTCGTCCGGCAAAAAACGGGGAGAAATGGGAACCGTTTGGCGATTGGAACCAGCGATGCGCGCGCGATCATGCCGACTTATTTTCGTCTGCTGGTTCGGTCCTGGGTGAATTCGTGGATTTCGCCACGAACCAAACGAAAGCGCGTCTGCTCTACAACTCCGAAGGCCTTGAAGGGCTGGCCGCTGAAAGCGAAGAAGAAATGGATCGCATTACAGATTTCATCCGGCAGGCCCGTTCGGGTCATCCGAAGCTGGATTACCAGCGCAATGGGGTTTACCTGCGATTTTGTCACGCTGATTACCACAAAGGCGCGACGTTGGCTGAGCTGGCGCGTTTACTGGATATCGGTCGCGAAAACATTTTCGCGGCCGGCGATCACCACAACGATGTGTCGATGCTGGACGGAAAATTCGCAGCGATGCCGGCGTGTCCGGCTAATGCTATTCCCGAAGTGCAAAAGGCAGTGAGCAGCGCTGGGGGGTACATCGCACAGAAGGACCACGGCGCTGGCGTGCATGAAGCGCTTGTGCACTTCGTGAACGTAGATTCTGTCGAACGGTTAAAACGTTAGAGGCGATCACAAATTGCGCTTCTTACTCCGACATCAACCTTTCAACCGTTGAATGACAGAGCGTTGCCGTCACCACTTTACGTTACCGGATCCCATCGGTCCGGGAGCGTAACGTTGGTCATCCGACATTTTTTCTCCGGGAACAGCTGCGCCAGATTGCGCGGACGACGGATCGGACATTGTGTCGTTAGTCACCGATGTGCAGCCCGCGAGCAAGCACACTATGAACAAAATTAGAATGCATGCCGGTGCGGCTTGTTTGATCACTGACACGAACCTATGTGGAGGACATCTCCGATGCAACCAGCCCCAAGAGACGGCAGTGACTGACCGCGCCTACAGTTTCACCGATGGCGCTGCCAATTCAGAAGCCACTGGAGTGCCCAGAGCTTATTGCCGTGTCACCTCCGGGAGCATATGACGGACGTTGGAAGTGGGCTGACGTACTTGTCATCGGCGCTTGGGCCGGTGCATTTTCCATTACGACACCTTCCTGGGGGGACGAGGCACAAGCGGAAAGCAGCAACGCTACTAGCGAGGCAAGCATTCCAAACCAGGCTGCACCTTTATTCACGAAGCCGAATCTAGCAATCGCAGAGCCTGATGCAAACACCGGATCCGAGGGTTGATGTCAAAGAGCCGGCGCGAAAAACTTTTGCGTGGAAAGAGAAGCTCGCGTTTAGTTCTGCATGGCCGGCAACTGGGGCGAGCCTGAACGCATGTGGGACGAATACGACTGGGAGCGTTTTCTTCAGCAACAAGACGGGAAGACCGAAAAGTACATGCAATTGCTGGAAACGTATCTTGATGATCCGCGCCGGGACGAAATTATCGCGCGCGAAATGGGTTGGACGCAGTTGCTGGATGAAAAAGACTGGAGCGCGGAGGTGGATGCGCTTCTCGATGAAACCGCTAGCGACGAGGAAGAGTCCGAGGTCGACAATACAGTTTCCTCGGGCGAAACCTTCCAGGAGCACGATCTTTATCGCGCGGCCTTCGATCTCACACTCTGGATCGATCAATTGTTTGATCAGAACCCTGCACTTCAGAACGAGCCGGCGGCTGTTAAACTCGCTACTCACGCGGCTCTCGCCAGCGCGAAGCTAGCGGCAGCGTTGAGCGGCGATCATCTCGACGAAATCGGGATGACGATCGCGTATTTGAAACGAGCGTTGAAGGCGATCACGACTTCGATGAATGCAGCAGCACAAATGCGGAAGGCCGCCGGGTTGATAACCCGGTCCGATTATCTGGTGCTGCAGCAACGGCTCTTTGAAGTGCGCGACGGCATCGTTAGCCTGATGGGTGAATATCGCGCTGAGTGGCGCCGTCGTTTCGGCCCGGACAGTTTCCAGCGTTGAATGAAATAAGGGCGCGCTCCGTCCAATCATGCAAACGGAAGCGACTCTTGCGCAGTCCGATGTGTCGGAATTGGACCTGGTAAAACGATGCCAGGCCGGTGACACCGAAGCATTCGACGAGCTGGTAACGCGCTACCGGACACGAGTATTCGGCATGATTTACAACATGGTCCACAGCGAACAGGACGCATGGGATCTGGCGCAGGACAGCTTCCTAAAAGCATGGAAGTCGATTGGGCGCTTCCGCGGCCAGTCCTCCTTTTACACCTGGATTTATCGCATCGTCATGAACGTGACGATTGATTGGCTGCGCAAGAAGAAGATCAAAGGCGGCGACGCTGAATTCGACGATGCAATTCAACTGAGAGAGATTGATCCGGCATCCAAAACCGTTCCGAAAACGGAAGCGTTACCCCATCAAGCTATCGAACGGGACGAGATCCGCGCACGTATCGACAAGGCAATTGGTCAGCTATCACCCGAACACCGCGCGGTGATTTTGATGAAAGAAATCGACGATATGCAGTATCACGAGATCGCAGAAGCGTTGGGGTGTTCGATTGGCACCGTAATGTCCCGGCTGTTTTACGCGCGCAAGAAATTGCAAACCCTACTGAGAGACGTCTATGAAAACGTTTGAGGAAAGATGGACAGCATGGCTGGACGACCAGCTCACCGGTCGCGAGTTGTCAGAATTCGAGGCGTCACTACCGGACAAAGCTGCGGCTCAAGCAGAAAAAGCCGAGGCGAAAAAACTCGGCGAGCTGTTGAAGCGCGAGTTAAGTGTGCATCCACTGCAGAATGAAGAATTTTTTAGTCATCAGCTTCGCGAAAGAATCGTTCAGGACAGTGGGGAACAACGTCCGGAGCGCGCTCGCCGAACTTCAGCTTCCAGTTGGTGGACGATTCCGCGCCTGCTGTGGGCGGGAACGGCGTCGCTCGCTCTGTTTTTGATTTGCACAGTGTTCGTCATGCGTCAGGAAACACCGCCAGAGGAATCACAATATCTGACACAGATTCTCAATGCCAGGGTCGATCCTGTCGTTAGTCCCAACGGAACCGTCTCGATCTTCGAGGTAAAACAAGACCGTGTAACAGTTCTTTGGACCGAAGGACTACAAACCTTGCCGGCCGATTACGCCGCAAAATAGTTGCTCATGCATCGCTCGCTGGCGGTCGTAGTTCTTGTTCTTCTCCTGACAACGATTGTCGTGCCCGCCTCGCAAGCAGCGGAAAAAGTTTGGAGTGGTCTGGTCATCGCAGAGAACGTTACGGGGCCGCAGCCAGTCCCGCCGGAATTGACCCGGATTGAAGGATTGCTGAAAAAGTTTTTCGGCTACAATCAATTTAAGGTGATTGGTCAATCGCAAAAAACGCTTAACACCGGTCAGGAAGATTGGCTCGCCACGAGCAAATTTTTCGGTCTGCACGTAGACGCGCGGGGTGAAATCCAAGGTGGATATGTTTTGAGTCTTAAGCTTTACAAGGAGAAGGAGCTTTTGCTCGAGACCGAAGCAAAGCTCAGCAAGCGCAGCCCGCTGGTGATCAAAGGCCCGCAGGTGGGTGGGGGACAATTGCTGCTGGTTTTAGTGGTGCAGTAGCGCGGTCCATCGCGAAACGCTTGCCCTACGCCAACGTGTCATGTCGAGCGAAGTCGAGACATCCCGTGGCGCGACGATTGCGGTAACTTCACAGGGTTCTTCGACTTCGCTCGGGACGACTGAAATTTGAGCTCGCCATGCGCGTTCCACTTCTCGCATTTCTCGTTTTGTTTTTGATAAGCTCGTTAGTCGCCGCTGTGGAAAAACCTTTCAACTTCAACGAGACGCCCGGAAAACTTCCGAAAGAAGTAGTCCCGACGGAATACGCAATCCGGATCGTTCCGAAGCTCGACAATTTCACATTCGCAGGAAGTGAAACGGTGAAGTTGACCGTGCGAAGTCCGGTCCATCAACTCGTGTTGAACGGCCTGGAACTCAAGATCGAAGCCGCGGCTGTCGATGGCAAAGAACTAGAGCTTCGGGCGATTGAGACTGACAATGAAAAACAACTCGTAAGGCTTACGTTGCCGTCAGAACTCGGGGCCGGCGATCACGCTCTCACGCTTCGTTTCACGGGCAAGATCAACCAGCAAGGGCAGGGGCTTTTCTACATGCGATATCAGGAAGAGGGCAGTGGTGCGCGCAAGGTTATGCTCGGGACACAATTCGAAGCGACTGATGCGCGCCGATTCTTTCCCTGCTGGGACGAACCAGCTTTTCGTGCGCGTTTTCAATTGACCGCTGTGGTGCCTAAAAATTGGCTGGCGGTTTCAAACATGCCGATCGAGAGCGAGGAAAAAATTGAGGGCGGAAAAGAAGTGCGCTTTGCATCCACGCCACCCATGTCTAGTTATCTCAATGTATTCGTCGCTGGCGAACTCGATTTGATCGAGTCGCGAGTCGGGCCGACGCAGATCCGCGTCATCGCCACGAAAGGCAAAGCAGAACTGGGTCGCTACGCGCTCGAGGCTTCAGCAGAGATTTTGAAGTACTACAACGATTATTTCGGCGTGCCGTATCCGCTGCCGAAGCTGGATCAAATTGCTATCCCTGGCGGATTCGGTGGTGCCATGGAGAACTGGGGCGGCATCACCTACTACGAATCACGGCTTCTCTTCGATCCGAAGAGTTCCTCTGGCGAGACGAAGCAAAATATTTATGAGGTGTTGGCCCACGAGATGGCGCACATGTGGTTCGGGGACCTGGTAACCATGGCATGGTGGGACAATCTCTGGCTGAATGAAGGATTCGCTTCCTGGATGGGCAGCAAATGCACCGCCCGCTTCAACCCGCAATGGGAAGTCTGGTTGGCGCGTGAATTACCGCGAGATCCAACGCGGCGGACTGGAATTGCCAAGGAAGCAGCCATGGAGGGCGACGCGCGTTCGACTACCCATCCGATTCAGCAGCGTGTCGCAACGGAAGCCGAAGCCAACAGCGCGTTTGACGATATCACGTATAAGAAAGGTCAGTCCTTCCTGCGAATGCTGGAAAGTTTTCTCGGTGAAGACGTTTTCCGCGATGGGATCCGGCAATACATTGCCGCGCATGAATATTCGAACACAACCACTGCGGATTTGTGGACGGCGCTTTCGGATGCTTCGAAGAAATCGGTAGCTGAAATTGCCGCTGGTTGGACGGAGCAGCCCGGATTTCCCGTCGTGAGGGTCAAGCGAGAGGCCGACGCCAAGCTCCGGCTTACTCAGGAGCGCTTCACCGTGAATTTCAAGAACGCACCGCCACTGCTGTGGCCAATCCCTCTGACGTATTCGGTCGTTGGCGAAAGACCTTCGACTTTGTTGATGACCGATAAGACGGCAGCTCTGGAAAACATTCCCGCAGATCGCGCACTCAAATTGAATCTCAACGGCGCTGGAAATTATCGCGTCGAATATGATGAGCCGTCTTGGAAGTTATTACTCGAAGCGCTCCCGAAGTTGGGCGTTGAAGATCGCGTGAATCTTATGAGCGATGCCTGGGCGCTGGTGCAAGCCGGTCGCGCGCCGGTCTCGCTTTATTTTGGACTGGTCGAAAAGTTGCCCGCTTCTACCGATCTGGCCGAACGCGAACAGATCATTAGCGTACTGGATTTCGTGAACGGTCTGTTGTTAGGCAGTTCTGAACGTGAAAAATTTCAAAGGTATGCCCGATCTCTTTTGCGCCCGACGTTTGCGACGTTGGGGTGGGAGCCCAAACCGGATGAACCCCCGAATTCCGGCAGACTGCGCGCGAGCTTAATCGGCGCGCTCGGATATTTAAACGATCCCGAAGTTTCAGCTGGGTGCCGCGAACGGTTTGCGAAATACCTCGCAGATCCGTCGTCGCTGCCACCGGATCTTCGTGCTCCAGTTCTGGCGGTGGTCGGACGCTCTGCCGATGAAAAGACGTGGGACAAACTGCATGAACTCGGTCTCAAAACTACAAGCATTGAGGACCAGCAGAATTTCTACAATGCGCTTGCGGTGGCGACGGATGTAAAGTTGGTGAGGAAGACTCTTGCGATCGCGCTTACCGACGAGCTGCCAACAAGCCGGGCCATCTTCCTGGTTTCGCGAGTCGCCCGTGACAGCGGTCATCCCGATATTGCGTGGGAGTTCGCGAAAGCGAACATGAAAGCGTTGCTTGCCAAAGTAGACGCCGCAGGTGCGAATCGCTATGCAGCCAGTCAGTTTACTTTTTTCTCCGATAGCTCGCGCGCTGACGAATTAAAAAGCTACGCGAAAAAGAATTTGGCGCAGGCGAGCGCGCCGGAAGTAAATAAAGTCGTCGACGAAGTTCAGTTCCGTGCGGACTTCAAGAAACGTCTCGCGACTCAGCTGACTGCGTGGATGGAGCGGAAGAACCGCTGATTCGTAACACACGCATTCTTACCTGATTCGGGACTCCCGCAGACTGGCAAGCGTGCCCGACGGTCAGGCTGGAAACTAAGTTACGTCGCAGCGCCGGATCGGCGCGGGTCGCTGCTAGCCCTGTTGCTGCGGTGCGATCCACAGGCGCATCGGAATCATTGAAGAATCGACGAAACCATGCTTTCGGAAAAACGCCTGCGCCACATTTTCGGGCCGATCGGTTAATAGTGTGATTCGCAGGAAGTTTTTCTTCTTCGCGAAATCGATGGCGTGTTCGAGAAGCTTGTTGCCGTAGCCGTGACCTTGATACTGACTGTGCACCACCAGATCCTCCAGGAGCATGACAAATCCGCCTTCGGCCGTGCTGATGGTGAAGAGCAAATTGATCATCCCGACGATTGCGCCATTGCGCCGCAGCACAAAAACCCGGCCACGGCTGGGCTGTTCGAAAATGAGCCGCAGTCCGCGGAGCTGTTTGTCTTTATCGGGACGGAAGTCACCTTCCTGAGAGAACAATTCGCCGAGCATTTCGGACAACTCATCCAAGTCGGCTTCAGTCGCCGGCTCAATCACGACATCTTCTTTCTCAGGCATTTCTGCGAGTGGTTATTTCAAAAATTCGCCTTGTTGGCAACTTAGTAAATTAGACCCTCCGGGCTGGTAGCGGTAATGCCGTGTTCATACGACATTCTTCACCTCTTAAAATTGCTCCCGCCGCTGTCGTTGACAATGCTGGCCGCGTCCCTAGTGTAAGCGCTCTCAAAGGCAGCCGGAGCAAGTTCACGGTTTATGAAACGCACTTATCAGCCATCGAAACGAACGCGTAAACGCCAGCACGGTTTTCGCGCGCGTATGCGAACAAAAGGCGGCCGCGCCACTCTTGCGCGTCGGCGCCAGCGCGGTCGTAAACGCCTGCTTCCAAAGGGCGTCGAGATACATTACGCCAGGCATACGCAGGCTTGATCCGCAAACTCTGAAACCGCTAAACAGCTACTGATTGTTTCGCGTCACCACGACGTGTTGTCGCAGGCGCGCAGCGAAATCCGTACGTCTGTTGAATCCAAACCCAGGGCGGACTGCATCTCAATGAAAACAAAGAAGGTTCCTTATGATGCAGGATTTCAGATTTGCGGTGCGGCAGCTTCTCAAAACGCCGGGATTTACGAGCGTAGCGGTATTGACACTTGCCCTGGCGATCGGCGTTAACTCGGCGATTTTCGCACTGATCAATGGCGTGTTGCTGAAACCGGTGGTGCCGGTCCGGCCCGCCGAGGTCGTAAATGTGTTCACGGCTCGACAAAATGCGAGCCACGATTACCGGCAGTTTTCGTATAACGAATACCGCGAACTGCGCGAGAACGGCGGAGATATGTTTGCCGATGTGGCCGCGCTCGAGTTCGCCGTCGCGGGTATCGGGCGCGACCATGAGATGCGCCGTAGTTTTGTTTTTCTGACTTCGGAAAACTATTTCCCGATGATGGGTGTGCAGGCGTTTCGCGGCCGATTTTATAACGCTGAGGAATCTAAGCCAAATGCGAACATGGCTGTACTTGTTTCAAGCTATGGGTTTTGGAAACGCAACGGTGGCCGTGACGATTTTGTCGGTAGCACACTACAGATCAACGGCCAGCCCTACACCGTAATCGGCATTGCGCCGGACGGATTCAGCGGCGCGAGCGCGTTGATCGCGCCCGATATCTGGGTGCCGCTTGGCATTCGTTCGCAACTCGGTTCGGCCTTTGGCGATTCCGAAACGACGCACGACCTATTGAACCCAACAAATTACACGTTCAATCTCGTGGCGCGGCTGCGTTCCGGTCTGACGATCGACGCGGCGAAAGCCCGTTTGCCGGTGCTGGCGCAAAGGTTAAATGCGATCCAATCGGACGGCAGTGAAGGTGCGCGAGAGCTACAAATTCAAACGCCAACGCGATTCAGCCTGAGCACGCAACCGGAGAACGATGGACCACTCACGCTGGTGGCGACATTGCTCATGGCCATGGCGGGAGCGGTTCTGCTCATCGCCAGTTTGAATCTTGCCAACATGTTGCTCGCGCGCGGCACATCGCGTTCGAAGGAAATCGCAGTGCGGCTGGCTGTTGGCGCCTCACGATGGCAGATCGTCAGGCAATTATTGTGCGAAGGGTTTTTGCTGGCCGTTTGCGGCGGCATCATCGGCCTGATTCTGAGCGCGTGGTTCAACGACGCTTTACTCCAACAACTGCGCGGTCTGCTCGCGTCGGTCAATTTCTCTTTCGTCGTGAAATTGCGGCCGGATGTGACTGTGCTTGCAATCACGTTGTTGTTTTGTGTCATCGCGACAATGCTATTCAGCCTCGGCCCGGCGTTGAAGGCAACAAAGGCCGATCTCGTTAAGGATCTGAAAGAGCAAGTCGGGGAACCGGCCCGCATCGGCCGTTTGAGTCGTTTCTTCGCGCCACGCCACATTTCGGTCATGGCGCAGATAGCGCTTTCCCTGATGTTGCTTTTCGCTGCCGGATTATTCTTCCGTGGCGCGCTCAAGGCGGCCGGGCTTAATCCCGGATTCGTCGCGCGCGGCGATATCATTAGCGAGTTCGATTTCAGTTTGATTAAGAAAACGCCGGCCGATTCGCGTCGCTTGATTTTCGACATGGTACGACGCGTACAAGAGCTGCCCGGAGTGACCGCGTCCGCCACAGGCACCATGCTGCCGTATTCGGATTTCACCAGCGCACGGCGTGTTATTCGTACAAAAGACGCCATGCCTAACGACCCAAAAGCTCCGGATCCCAGCGTCAATTCCCTCTTTACTGCCATCACGCCGGGTTACTGCGAGGCGCTCGGCATAAAACTGCTACGAGGCCGAGATTTCACTCTGAGCGAATCCGAGAACAAGGATGCGCGGCGCGTTGCGATCATCGACGAGGAAATGTCGAAAAAACTTTTTCCGAACGAAGACCCGATCGGTCAGCACATTCGCTACACGAATCCGCCGAAAGACGGCTCGCCTAACGACATGGAAGTCGTCGGTGTCGTGAGCAAACACCGCCATAGCGTTGACAATGATTCTCTCGTTTGCCGTTTATTCGTGCCATTGGCGCAGGGATATACCGGCCAAACTTATCTGCACGTGCGACTCAACACACAAGATCGCCATGCGGTCGCCGCATTTATTCCGGCGCTTCGACAAATGTTGCGCGAGATCGATCCCGATCTGCCGCTGCTACAGGTCACTCCATTTGTCGACCTGATGGAGAGGTCGCCCAACCTTTGGATCGTTAAAATTGGGGCAGCGCTCTTCGGCGCTTTCGGTGCGATCGCGCTTATGTTGGCGGTAGTCGGCGTTTACGGTGTAAAAGCTTATGCCGTGGCATGCCGGACTCGCGAGATCGGGATCCGTATGGCATTGGGCGCCCACAGGCGTGACGTATTCGCGCTGATCATGCGGCAGGGCGCGATGCAAACGGCGCTCGCGCTTGGTGCTGGCCTTCTTCTTTCACTGGCTGCAGGGCGCGTCCTGGCCAAAATCCTGTATGACGTCAGTCCCAGCGATCCGTTGTCGCTTAGTATCGCAACTTTGATGCTCGCGAGCGCGGCGCTTCTTGCTTGTTTCTTCCCGGCCAACCGCGCCACTCGCGTCAATCCGATGACTGCGTTGCGAAGCCAATAACGGCCTATTGTCTCGCGTTAAATCGATTGACCGACTACTAAAAGTCCTAGTCGTGAATGATCTTACCTGGCGCGTTAGTTATCGCCAACTCGACCTTGACGGCCACAATCCTAATCATTCATCGAGCGCGGGAGCATTACGGTGTTTTGCGCTGTAGCTGAACCGAGAATGGATGCAATTCCGCGGTCATTACTTTGGCGACCACCGCAGGGTCGCTCTCCATAAATTTCCGGGCGGCTGCTTCATCGGATGCGCTGAAGACCACTATGCCAAACGTCTTATCAGCTGGCTCCTTCGTGCGTCCCGCCAGAATCAACTGACCAGATTTTGTCGCTTCCTGAAGTCGAGTTAAATGCCGATCCACCGCTTCATTATCCTCTTTCGTCCACTTCTTGTCGTCGTACAAACGTGACACGGGTTTTAGCACATATATAAACGTCTCCTTGCCGGCTTCGGGATTCTGGTTTTCAAGCGCCACTCCGAAGGGATGCAAATCTGCGTTCATCAATCCGGCGGAAATGAGGGGATCGGCTTTCACGAACGCGCGAGCGGCTGATTCATCGGATGCCTTAACGATCGCAATGCCAAACATCTTATCACCTGGTTCTTTTGTGCGTCCCGCCAGAATCAACTGACCGGATTTCATCGCTTCTTGGAATCGAATGAAGTGCCGATCCGACGTTGCGTTATCCTGTTGCGTCCACTTCTGGCCGTCGTACAAACGCGGGACGAGTCTTTGCACATAGATAAACTCCTTCTGCTTACTCGCGTCGGGAGTCGACTTGCCAGGAGTTGGCTTGCCGGGTTCCGGAGTCTGCGCGTCCAAAGAATGGCTAGCCGCACAAATGCAACTGATCAGGATAAATAATCGGCAGAATCGGTTGTTCATATCGTGGTGGTTAGGTTGTGTCGTTGACGGACTTTGTGCAAATTTGTTTTTATCGGCGATTCCAAAAGGGTTCACGAGGAACAGCTTTCCATTCCTGCTTTCGTGATCGTAAGTCCTTACCGAATGACAAATTTGCTTCTACCGATTGCGGACTCACAGGCGGAGAGTTAGGCGTGGGGCGCTATCAGTTCCACGAAGCGCTGGGACTTGGCCCGGGAAAGCAATTTGACTCGGGCTGCCTCGCGATATCTTCTCCGCCAAGCTATCACACATTAAAACATCCAGTACATCATGATCCAATCATCGCGTTTTCCTTCGCTTCTCTTTTCCGGTTTCTTCACATTTCTCTTCGTCGCAGGGGCGCTCCTGCCTGGGAGCATGTGCGCGGCGGACGAGAAAAAAATAGAGTTCCCTTCGGCCAGCCAGCACTCGGTCGTAAAACAGCGTGTCGGGTTGACCGATGTCGAGGTGGATTATTCGCGGCCCAACAAAAACGGTCGCGAGATCTTCGGCGGCCTCGTGCCGTACGGCAAGCTCTGGCGCACGGGCGCCAATGCGGTGACCAAAATTAAATTTAGCGACGCGGTAACACTGGGCGGCAAGGAAATTCCGCCCGGTGAGTACTCACTGTTTACAATTCCAACAGCTAACGAGTGGACGATCATTCTTTCGAAGGATGCGAAGATGCAGAGCGCAGCCGATTATAAGCAGGAGAACGACGTCGCGCGTGTCACGGCGACGCCGGAAGTCCTTCCAATCTCGATCGAGACGTTCACGATTGCGCTGAATGATGTCAAAGGCGCTTCTGCAACGCTTGTTTTCGTTTGGGATAAAACTCGCGTCCCCGTCAAGTTGACCACGGACGATGTCGAGCAGGTGAGCAAGCAACTCGATGCAGCCGTAAGCGCAGGAACTCCGCTCGACCCGCGCACCGCCTATCAGGCCGCGGCCTTTTACTACGACAACAACAAGGATATGAACCAGGCGGCGAAGTGGATCGATCAGGCGCTGGAGAAGAACCCGGACGCCTACTTCATGCATTATAAGAAAGCGCAGATACAGGCGAAGCTCGGCAACAAGCAAGAAGCCACCGCCTCGGCGCAAAAGGCCATCGATATCCTGAAGAAAGATAAGGCTCCGGACGAATCCGCGATTAAAAACGCGCAGCAAATCATCGACAACTCAAAGTAGAAGGGTCGAGGCTGCTTCGCTCCATCCGAAAGCAAATTTGCGCGGGCAGGCGGTCAACAATTGTGCCGGTCGCCAAGTCGGCAATGCCAGCGCAATCCGCGCCCGTGGTAGCGCAAAATTCTAACGACTGCCTTTGTTTTCCGCCGTGCCTGGGCCGCCTGTCGCGGGTTTCGCTGTGGCACTAACACCGCGACCACCTTTCACGTCCTTTGTCGGCTGCAGGTCACGGATTTTAGCTTTCTTAAGCCGACGCCAAACGGAGTGTACTACATTGATGTTCGGCGTTTGTTCCTCCATGGCCGCTGTCGAGCTTAACGGACTACAGACCACTCGCAACACTTATAGTCATCAAACTGGGATCTCGCGCGCATACCTCCGCGTCACAATGATGTTGTTATCACACAATTCGCTCCAGCGACTCCCTGAGTAGCTCTCCGCGGGGTAGTGACTGAGAGGCTCGACTTTCTTGCTAAAATGCGGTAGAAAATCTGTTCTTCATGTCGAGCACAGAGTCAGTTTCGCCTCACGATGTAATCGTGTGCGCCTGCGGAACTCGGGAATATGCAGCGCGCGATGCTATCGATGCTGCTATTTTTCGAGGCGAACTTGAGCCAAAATGGCAAATGTTCCTCCGCCACGTGGCCGCGGAAGCGCGTGCAGACGAATTGGAATTGGAGTTGGACGAGTCGGCCATTTCTGCTGCGGCAGAGCACTTTCGTTATCGCCATGACCTGATCACGGCCGAGGAGACGGAAAGATGGCTCGCGATTCGCGGCCTGACATTTGAAGACTTCAGCGACTACTTCGCGCGGCAATATTGCGTCGGTGCGGTGGATAAATGTTTTTGTTCTGAGCAAATCGCGTATACCTCCGCACCTCAGGAGTTACGTCACTTGTTCGTAGCAGAATTGATTTTCTCCGGAGCGCTGGAGGACATGACAAATAAACTCATGTGGCGTCTGGCCGCGCGCTGTGCTGGAAACGAGCCTACATCAGATGCGATCGCTGCCGAGAACCTAAAACTTTTCCATCGGATGGGAATTGAACCAGCGCAGTTGGCTGCCTGGCTGGAGGAAATGGCCCGCGATTCGCAGTGGTTCGATGAAATGCTTGCGATCGAGGCGGCGTACGGAACGCATTGCGACACGCTGCTGATTCCCGAAGCATGCCAACGCGAGTTGATGGCTCTGCGATTGCCTCTGACACGATTTGAAGTCGAACTGGTTGAGTTGGAATCGCATGATGCTGCGCAGGAAGCGCTGTTTTGTGTACGGGAGGACGGGATGTCACTGGAGGAAGTTGCCACCGAGGGGAGATATCCCTATCGACGTGCGGACTTTCTTCTGGAAGACCTCCCCGGGGATTCGCAGCAGAAGTATTTAAGCGTCTCACAAGGGGACGTGTTGGAAGCGATTCCGCGTGGGGATGGATTCGAATTATGTCGCGTCATAAGAAAAGTCGAGCCGCAGCTACAAGATCCCGCGGTCAAATTACGGATCGACCAGCGACTGCTTGACCGGTATTTTTCAGACCTGACGACCAAACATACGTACCCACGGCTGAACATTCCTGTTTCAATGGAATGAAAATCCAAGACAGTGAAGTTCTGCGGCGTTCATCGGTGTTCCGCTTTGTCTCTGATGAGCATTTCGAGGCGATCGCGCCGCTCCTGCAGGAAGAGCATTATGAATTCGGCGAGGTGATCGTAAAACAAGGCGATCCCGCCAATTCATTCTACGTTCTGACAAGCGGCCGGGCGCGTGCGCTGAAGATCAAGCCGGATGGCGAGGAAATCCCATTGGGAGTACTAAAGCCCGGGGATTCTTTCGGGGAGGCTGCGTTAGCTGAGGGCGGAACACGAAATGCGACCGTTCGCTGCAGCACCGCAGTAGATGTCCTGCGGATCGATCGTGATGACTTTCTTCAACTCGTCAGCCGCGTACCTGACTTACAACAGTATGTCGAATCAACCGGTCGCAACCGTGCTCTTCAAAGTTTTCTTTATCAGTTCAGCAATTTCGGGCGATTGCCGGCTCCGGTATTGCGCGGGATGATCGATAAGCTAACCCCCGTCACATTCGAAAAAGGCAATCTGATCATTCGAGAAGGGGACAACGCCGGTCCGCTTTATGTAATTGAGAAGGGGCGGGCGCGGGCATTCTCTGGCTTAAACGGACGCGAGCGGAATCTCGCGTTCTACCGTGAGGGCGATTTCTTTGGTGAATTGTCGATCCTGAACGACTCGCCGCGAGCGGCTTCAGTAGAAGCATTCACGGATTGCCAATTACTTTCCCTTGAACTGAAGTCCGTACGAGATCTCCGCCGGCGGTTTCCGGAATTCGACAAATTGTTAGGCGAGCGGCTGGCACGTTATGAGGCAAAGACTGAAGCCCGTATTCCCCTCGATTTTGCGACGGAACTGCTCCCTGCCGAAACACAGGTTCACGATAAAGTGCAGCTCGATGGCCAGGAGCCAGCGAAGCAAATCGATGGCCAAGAAGAGCCGTTCGCCGACGAGCGAGGCTTGTTCCGGAAGCGCGGAAAACGGCTCCGAAAGATCGATCATATCATGCAGATCGATGAGATGGATTGCGGTGCGGCCTGCCTAGGAATGATCTGCCGACACTTTGGTCGCAAGGTAAGTCTGGCACGGATACGCCAGCTCTGTCACACCGCGACCGATGGCACCAGCCTCAAAGCCATTTCTCGAGCTGCCACGGAACTTGGGTTGGCCGCGCGTCCATTAAAAATCTCACACCGCAATCTCCCGCTGATGCCGCTTCCAGCAATAGTCCACTGGGAGGGCAATCATTGGATCGTGCTCTACGATGTCGACGAGCAATTTGCGCGCGTTGCCGATCCCGGGCGCGGATTAGTCAAAATTCCGCGAAGTGAATTTGAGACGAAGTGGACTGGTTACGCAGCACTATTCGATTACACACCAGCGTTCGAAGAAGCTCCGGAAAGCAAGCCGACACTGGCTTGGCTTTTGCCGTTTCTTTCGCGGTTCAAGGTGATCTTCCTGCAAGTGCTTGGCTTGGCAATCGCCGTAAGTTTCCTGGAATTACTATTTCCCGTATTCACCCAAATCGTCGTCGACAAAGTCATCGTCGAAAATGACGTCGGCCTGCTGAAAGTAATTCTGCTGGGCTTGGTCGCAGCGCTTGTTTTCGTGCAGCTTGCCACGCTTGCGCAGGAATACTTACTGGCATTTGCCGCCGTGCGTCTGGATACGGCAGTTCTCGATTTTCTGAGCCGAAGGTTGCTGTCTCTACCGATGAGTTATTTCACAAGTCGTCGAACGGGGGACATCCAACGCCGGCTCGAAGGTGCGAGGCAAGTTCGGCAATTGGCCGTGCAACAGGGAGTTGGCGCGTTGCTCTCAGTCGTTTTTCTCCTGGGCGCACTCGGTTTGATGGCGATGTACAGTCCACTGCTGACGATCGCGTTCCTGGCAACAACGCCTTTATACGTCGGCCTAATGATTTTCTCCGTGAAAGTGTTGCGTCCCCTTTATCACGGAGTGGAAGAAAGCCAGGGCAAATACAGTTCGCATCAGATCGATGCGATCAAAGGCATTGAGGCTGTAAAAGCGGCAGCTGCCGAGAGTTCATTTCGTGACACCATGCTGAACGAGTTCCTCTCGGTTTCCCAAAAACTTTTCAAAACAACGTTCATTGTCATGTCGTGGGACAGCGTCCTGCAAACTATTGGTTTGCTATCTACTGCGATTTTCCTGTGGGTCGGTGCCATGCAAGTCATCCACGGCCACCTGACGGTCGGTGGTTTTGTTGCGTTTAGCTCACTCACTGCAATGGCATATGCAGGCATTTTGCGTGCACTCGGAGTTTGGGACAATGTGCAACTCGCTTCTGTTCTGCTGAATCGTCTGAATGACATTTTCGAACAAGAACCGGAGCAGGGGCATGATCGCTCTCGCCTCGTCCCAGTACGCAGCCTCGAAGGGCGTATCGAATTGCGCGGAGTCAGTTTCAAGTATGGCGGCCCTGAATCGCCTGACATCTTAAAGGACATCACGCTCGATCTTTTGCCCGGACGAACGGTGGCATTCGTTGGCCGCAGCGGAAGCGGCAAGACAACGCTCATTAAATTGATTGCCGGACTGCTTGAGCCGACAGAAGGCACAATCTTTTTCGACAATGTCGACTTGAAGACTCTGAACTATCGCGACGTACGACGGCACATCGGGACCGTTCTGCAGGACAATCACATGTTTAACGATACGATCGCGCGGAATATTTCATTTGGTGATCCTGAACCCGACCTCGATCGCGTCCTTGCAGCTGCCCAAGCTGCCGCGGCCCATGAATTCATCATGCGCTTGCCGCTCGGCTACGAGACAAAGATTGGAGAATCAGGTCTTTCTTTGTCCGGCGGGCAGAAGCAACGCATAGCCATCGCGCGAGCGATCTACAACAATCCGCCGGTATTGATCTTTGATGAGGCAACGAGCGCGCTGGATACAGAGTCCGAACGCGCGATCCAAGACAACCTCGGTCGATTACTCACTGGCCGCACCACAATCGTAATTGCGCATCGTTTGAGCACGATTCGGGAAGCGCATTCTATCGTAGTGCTCGAGAGAGGCAGTATTGCCGAGATTGGTACGCACGATGAGTTAATGGCTCAACGTGGCTTGTATTACTACCTTTCCAGCCAGCAACTCGGGATCTAAAGCAGATTTCGATGAGTGCGCAATTAACTCAAAGTGACTCACTCGACGCCGAATCAGCGTTACCACCACAGGAACCGCCTCCCTGGATCATTCGCGGGACAGCCTGGCTGTTAATTGGGGCGTTTCTCGGTGCGTTGCTGCTCGCTTTAGTGATGCGACTGCCCGAGACGGTTGATTGTCGGTTCGTTCTAATACCCGCAACGGGTGCTGATCCGATTCAGGCTCCACGCCAGGCGATAATTAGCCGCGTGGTGGTGGAGGAGGGACAACCAGTAAAAGCCGGCGACGACTTGTTTGTTCTACGCTCCGATGAGATCGGCGGCTGGGATACACAGTTTCGCACGCTGAACGAAGACTTACGGTCAAAGCAGGAAAGCCTCAACAGGAACGAAAGCGCTTTCGCTTCACAACTTGCAATTAAAAGCGCGGAGATCGAGCAGGCGAAAAGCGAGGTGAAGTTTCGCGAAAACCATGCGCAGACCAGCCGCGAGTTAGTTACACGGATGGAAAAATTAGCCAAGCAGGGCGGTGAGTCAGAGATCGACCTCATAAAGTTGAAGCTGGATTTAGCCGGGTCGGAGAAAGATTTGAGCGTGGCCCAAAGGACCTTGCAGCAGGTCACCCTTGATCGCGAGAGAATGGAAATGGAGCACGCTCGCTTGCGAGGTGAGGAACAGGCGGAAATTGAAAAGCTAAAGATGCGTACCGGCGCTCTGAAAACGGACCTGGAAAACTCTCAACACAATCTGTTAACGATTCGCAGCCCTTACGAAGGAGTTGTTATCTCAATGGACCAGCGGACCACAGGCAGTTTTGTTCAGCAGGGACAAGTGCTTTGCCAGCTCGCGCCGAGGGGTTCGAAGCCACGCGCACGCATGATGTTAAATGAAGCCGGTCTTCCCAGACTCGCCGTGGCTCAGCGCGTGCGTTACTTTTTCGAAGCGTTTCCTTACCAACGCTACGGTACCATCACTGGAAAGGTGGACTTGATCAGTCCATCCACTGTCACCACTACTGAAGGATCTCGCTTTGTTGCACTAGGTTCGCTTGATCGCTATGAAATTTCTTCACCTGCCGGACAAGCTCTGCCTCTGCGCGTTGGGATGAAGGGCGAGGCGCATATCATTGTCGGTAGCCGGACGCTTATTGAATATGCATTTGAACCGATTCGGCGATTACGTGAGAGCATAAGACAATAATCATTGATGCAGGCTCGGCCATCCAAGTTAAGGCTCGAAAACCTAACTACGAGCAACGATGCCATGGCGCGTTGTCTTCAGTTGGCCGCCCTCGCTGCAAGGTCCGACGTCCCAGTTGTGCTGCTCGGTGAGACTGGTACTGGCAAAACATTATTGGCCCAGGCGATTCATAACTCATCAAGGCGAGCAAACCGGCCATTCATCGCGTTTAATGCCTCGGCAATCAGTGATACCTTGCTCGAGAGTCAATTATTCGGTCACGAACGCGGAGCTTTCACCGGCGCACAACAAACCGTGAAAGGGAAGTTCGAACTTGCGAATGAAGGCACGCTTTTTCTGGATGAAATCTCGGAAATGAGTCCTCTCGCCCAGGTAAAGATCCTGCGCGTTCTGGAATATGGCGAGTTTGAACGCCTTGGCTCCGAACGAATGCTTACGTCCAATGCGCGAATCATCTGCGCGTCCAACTGTTCGTTACGGGAACGGGTGCGGCTGGGAAAACTTCGAGAGGATCTTTATCAGCGACTCAACGGCCTTACCCTGCTTATTCCTCCGCTTCGAGAACGGTTGGAGGAGCTGCCTGCATTGATTGCTGCGGAATTGCAAGCTGCCGGGGCTAAAGAAGGCAAAAAAATCACGGCCATGCATCCTGAAGCGATGGAGAAGCTGCTTCGTCACCAGTGGCCCGGTAATCTGCGCGAATTGAGTCACACGGTCCGCACCATGACTCTTTTTTGCAATGGTTCCGTCATTTTACCCGAGCACGTCATTTTCCCTTCCGATCTTACGCCGGATCGAGCCCCAACAGAAACTGACAAGCCAGCGCCGCCGCTCGGGGGCAATCACCAGGATGCCGATGTTGGTACTAATCTCTCGCTCGAACACGCGATGCAACGGCATGTTCGATTCGTCTATGACCAAGCAAATCAGAACCAACGCCGCGCAGCGCGATTACTCGGTATTTCCCGGTCCACTCTCTCCCGCTATCTTCGGGGCATGCTCAAAAATGAGGCACCATTGGCCTAAATCTGAGGCGAGAAGGCTTAATAATGAAGTTGCGGTTTCGTTTAATACCGAATCGTCGTTTTGACGATCAGCCAAATAATTGGACCCATAAGTCCCTACGTTTCAAGGAGAAATACACAAAGCATCTCACCCTTTATTCCCACCGGAGGAGAGTTGGCACGGATGCTGATATCAGGAGAACCCGAGGTGAATACACCGAAGAATAAAAAGAATGCGCCCGCCACGGAATCAGGGAGCGAAACGCGCCAGCGCAGAAAAGATAAATTGATTCGTCTCGACGACCTCATTCCAGAAAAGGACGTTAAAGGCGGGCGTCAGTTGCCTTTCGGTGTCACCGACACAACACAAGACAAACAATCCAAATAAATAGCTAGGAAAATAAAAATGGCACAGAGAAAAGAAACCAAATCGATCAAAGTCCGTGACCTGAAACCGAAAAAAGATGCCAAGGGCGGTAGAGTGCCCCCCGGCGGAACGCCCCAAAGCAGCAGTCGCAATGTTCAGAACCGCCAGACTAATCAGGGTAACCTCCATATATAAGGTCAAAGATCAAAGGGCCGCACCGTTGGTTCAATCCCCTAGTGCGGGTCTTATCGGCGCCCTTTGATCAAAAAAATGACCGCCCCCCACACCCGAACAGGTATGAGAGGCGGCTGTTCCCCCCAGAACAATCCGCAAGTAAACGAGCTTCGGGCCAACGGCAACAAATTTCACTCGGCTTAATCTGGCTATCGCCGGGGAATGCTTCGTTGAGGGCGGCGCAGCATCAGCCGCTCCAACGGTCCTGCTCTTCCCGCAAGGTGCTTCATCCGCCGACCCGTTTAGGGGCGACTTTGCACTCGCCGTTCTTTTCAATCCTTACAACCCTGTCACCGTTTGTGTTGCCAGACGGAGTCGCTGCTTTACAAAATGGCAGCGATGTCGAACTACCAACCTTCTTCGCGGCGGCCAATTGCGGCAGTGTTTCGGCGAACTGGAGATGCTGCAACGCGGTTCTGTGTACGTCACGGAATTGATGCCGATGCGATTTCGTATTCGTCGATCGTAGCGGCGCTGATCGCCGGAATCGCTTTCTGGAAATCAGGCACGACACGTTGGCTACTCATCGTCGGGCCGCTTTTTTGTTATTTGCGGCTCTGGTTCAACATGCTCGACGGTCTGGTCGCAGTCGCGGCGGGCAAGGCCAGCCGCCGTGGTGAGATCCTGAACGATCTACCCGATCGCATTTCGGACATCATAATTTTCGTCGGCGTTGCCCACAGCGGGTTGATGGATCCGTTAATCGGATATTGGGCGGCAATCTTCGCAGTGCTCACCTCGTACGTTGGTCTCTTCGGACAAGCGCTGCACGTTCAACGCCAGTTTGGTGGGGTTATGTCGAAGCCTTGGCGCATGGTCGCGTTGAGTATCGGCGCGTGGCTCACATTTTTTTTGCCTCCGCAAGGCTCCGCGAGTCTCGCCATACTCAATTGGATTTGTCTTCTCATCATCGCTGGTTGTGTTGAAACAATCGTTGTTCGCTTGAAACGCATCACAGCCGCGCTGCAAGATAAGCAGTGATGTCTCCGCAGACGGCGCTGCACGATCCTGTTTTTCGCGCTTACTTCTGGATCGTCTTAATTTCTCTCGTAATCGCCGGCGTTGTGCTCGGATTTTTGCGATTCGTCTTGAAAAAAGAAACCGCGTCGATGTTCAAGACGTACTGGTCGTGGATTCTCATTGCCGGAATGGGTTTCGTCGTTGTTTTTCTCGGACGCATTCCAACGATCGTTGGCGTCACGTTGATTGCGATCTGCGCTTTCAAGGAATTCGCGCACACGTCGGGATTGTACTGTGACTCGTGGATGACCGGCGCGGTTTATGCCGGAATCGTTAGTGTCGGAATCGCATCGCTAATCCCGGATCCGCTCGGAGACGAACATGGCACAGGCTGGTACGGATTGTTTGTCGCGGTGCCGGCGTTCGCAATCCCATTGATTCTGCTCATTCCGATTTTGCGCAATCGCGCTCGCGGCGAACTCCAACGCATATCGCTCGCCATTATCGGTTTTGT
>JBJMXF010000092.1:0-22453 GCA_045809725.1 Candidatus Udaeobacter sp.
TGCGCTCTTGGAGGTGAGTTCTTCGTTCAGGGTCAGCTTCAAAGTCCACTCGTTCTCGCTGACTTCATGCAGCAGCGTCTCGACGAACTTCCGATTCGCTGGTGTGCCCAGAATATCCATCGTTGCTTTGTCGCCAGGCGCGAAACCGAGTATAAAATTGCGCCCTTCGATTCCAAGAACGTGGGCTGCTGAAGCTGAGTTTCGGACGAACCCTTTCTGCACTGGAATCTTGGCGAGCACTGCTTGCCAAACCTTTTCCGAATCGACAGTTGTGGCTTTTTCTTCTACGCGCGTTTTGCTGTTACCTGGGGCGGTGAGCCCGACGTTTTGCCGCGATGGTTTCGTCTCGTCGCGGTCATTCGCCTTCGCTGAAGCTACGGCGGATGAAGCGTCCGCAGCTACAGCTCGCGTCGGCGGAGCCTCCTCGCTGTGGCGAGCAGGTTCTGGTTGCGCCCGACCATCGCGAAGCTCGCCTAATTTCTCGATCACCTCATCGAGCGTCGCTTGTCCGAGACTCTGGATGGCCTTGATGATCGCAACTTCGAAATGGAGCTTCTTGTTAGGCGCCCATTTCATTCGGCCTTCCGCTGCGGCGAATTGATCGACCAGCTCGAGCAAACGATCGGTAGAAATCAATTCCGCGTGCGCGGCCAGAGATTTTTGAACGTCAGGATCAACATCTTCCTTTAGCGCCTCGGGTTTCACTCTGAACACGAGCAAATCGCGCAGATAAGCAATCAGATCAGCCATGAGTCGCATCATGTCCTTGCCGGCTTCGCATTGTTCGTGCAGCAGGTCGATTGCTTCCGGCGTTTCGGCGCGCAAAATCCGCCCGATCAAATCGCTTACCGTTTGTTCGCTGGTGAATCCGAAAACATTGAGCACATCTTTCTCGGCAATTTCTTCTCCGCAAAACGCAACGAGCTGATCAAGCATCGACTCCGCATCGCGCAGGCCGCCCTCTGCGCCGCGGGCGATCGCGTGCGCGGCCGCAGGTTGCAACGTGATCTTTTCCTGCTTCGCGATGAATTGCAGGTGCTGCGCGATCAGATTTGCCGGGATACGATGCAGATCGAATCGCTGGCAACGGCTAAGAATCGTGGCCAGAACTTTTTGCGGCTCGGTGGTGGCAAAAATAAATTTCACGTGCTCTGGCGGCTCCTCCAACGTCTTCAAAAGCGCGTTGAACGCGGCTGACGAAAGCATGTGCACCTCGTCGATGAGATAGATTTTGTAACGCCCTTTGGCAGGCGCATACCGAACGTTCTCGCGCAACTGGCGCACGTCCTCGACGCTGTTGTTGCTGGCGCCGTCGATTTCGATCACGTCGAGACTATTGCCACCGGCGATCTCGCGGCAGTTATCGCATACCCCGCAAGGAGTAATCGTCGGTCCATTGACGCAATTGAGCGACTTTGCCAAAATTCGTGCCGTCGAAGTTTTGCCAACGCCGCGTGGGCCAACGAATAGATATGCGTGTGCGAGCCGGTTCTGCGCCACTGCATTTTTCAACGTGCGCGAAACGTGATTTTGGCCGACCAAATCGTCAAACGTCTGTGGCCGATACTTTCTGGCGAAGACCTCGTAATTCACGGGCTTAACTCTAGAAGCTTTCTCAAAAATGTCATTCTGAGCGAAGCGAAGAATCCCTGATTTTCTTCCCTTGGAGAATAGTCCGAGATGTTTCGCTTCGCTCAACATGACAGGGCTGTTAAGAATGAATAAAGAAGCCCCGCCAGTTTCCTGGCGGGGCCCTTTATCAATTTGCCCGGATTATTGGGCCATTGTCATGCAGCAAGCGCCTGGGCAGCAGGCGCCGCCCTGGCAGCAGTCTGCGTCACTGGACGAGATCGTCGTCGCGCTGGTCAGTGCCATCATTGCTGCAATCAAAAGTAGATATTTCATGAATTTCTCCTGTTGAGATTTCGTGAATTCCTCGGCTGCGTGAGCACGCACACAATGCGCGTGAGGTTTTGCGCCGAGCCGAATGCTGTGGAGAGAGTCAGATCCGCGGAGGCGGAGTTGGCGGGCGTTCGATTCGTGCAGACGCGATTGCGTCGTCGGTCGCAAAAGTGTGTCTTACAAATCCGGGAGTAGACCACCTTTCCGAGGCTGGACAGAAAAGAATCAGCGTGGAGCACGACACGGTACAACAACTGCCAGGCTGCGATTCGTGTCGGCATCGATCATGATGCGATGTCTGTTCATGTGTCATTTCGCATCGCGACATCTTGGAGCAGCAATCCGGCGCCTTGATTACAGTAGCCACATTCGGTTTGGCCACTTCCGGACAGAGAAAGGTAGCGAGACACACAATCAACAAAGTGCTCAGTCCGACTCTGCGCATAAGGCTTGAAATGTAGCTCGCGTCTGATTCAGATCAAACCATCGCTTTTCGATTCCGATGGATTGGGTTAGTTGAACGTTCGCTGATGCAAAAACGTACGTTCGCTCTTCTGACTCTGACCGTTTTATTCGGGCTCCAGCTTTCGGCCCGCGAGCCGATCAAATCACCACCGCCTGTAAAGCAGCTCGCCGACAAGATTCTGCGTGCGCGCGATCTCGGTGTGCCGTTCGATGGCACGCCTGGCAAACTGAACTCGATCACCGATGTCCCCGGCGTGGAAGTCGGTTACACGACCCTGATAAGTGGCGAAGGAAAACTCGAAGTTGGCAAGGGTCCAGTGCGGACCGGCGTTACCGCAATCATTCCGCGTGGACACAATTCTCTCAACGATCCGGTTTACGCCGGCTATTTCAGCTTGAATGGCAACGGCGAAATGACCGGGACCGCGTGGGTAGACGAAAGCGGTTTTTTGGAAGGACCAATCGCGATCACGAACACGCATAGCGTCGGTGTCGCGCGTGACGCTGTCATTGCGTGGCGAATCAAACACGGCGCGCCGGACACCACCGGGTATTGGTGGAGTTTGCCGGTCGTCGCTGAAACGTGGGACGGCTGGCTCAATGACATCAATGGTTTTCACGTGAAACCGGAACACGTCTTTCACGCGCTCGACACTGCGCATAACGGCGCAATTGAAGAGGGGAGCGTCGGCGGCGGAACGGGAATGATCTGCTACGAGTTCAAAGGCGGAAACGGAACGGCCTCGCGCCAGGTTGAAATTCGCAGTTCGAAAGATGCTCCACCGCGAACCTTTGTACTGGGTGTGTTTCTACAGGCCAATTTCGGGAGGCGGTCGCAGCTAGTGATCGCGGGCGTGCCGGTCGGGAAAGAAATTCCGGGTGAAGTTTACAAGTCCACCTCGGCGGATCCGTCCTCTGGCGGACAGGAGAGCGGTTCGTGCATCGCTGTTGTGGCGACCGATGCACCACTGTTGCCTAACCAATTAAAGCGCCTGGCCAGGCGGGTGTCCCTTGGCCTTGCGCGAACCGGAACAGTTTCCGGCAACGGCTCCGGGGATTTGTTTATCGCGTTTTCAACCGCGAATCCTAACGTCACGAATCCTGATCAAGTGACGCACAGCGTTCAAACAATTCCGAACGATTTGATGGATCCGCTTTTCACAGGCGTGGTCCAGGCGACCGAGGAAGCCGTCGTCAATGGATTGGTAGACAACGCTTCAATGACCGGCCGCGATGATCACCATGTGGACGCGCTTCCGCACGACCGCTTGCGCGATCTTATGAAGCGACCCCGTTAAGTGCGAAATCGCCGCTGTAGCCACCGCCCTGTGGGCGGTCGTCTGTCGGAACCTGCAACTGAAATGCTGTAGTGTGCGCTGTCCTCAGCGCATTTGCTGTGCGGGTAAAGGAAGTCCGATGAGGACAGCCGATGCTACAGCGCGATTGCACAGGCGCTAAATCAATGCGATCGCCACCTTCGCAGCTATTTCCAGAACCTGTAAGGTTACTTTTTCGGCGTGTTCCTGTGCTTGCGCCGGCTGGGCATCGACGTAGGCGCGCAAATCGCGTTTCTGATTTTCGACGAAGTAATCGAAATCATCCTTGTCGATCTCGTGGTTCTTTAAAAGCACGAGACGCCGTTCGAGTTCCTCTGCATTTTGCCGGACCAGCTCACTGGTGTCCCCCTTTGCTTGACCGAGCAGATCTTGAAATTCTTTAATCGCCGCCGCAGATGATTCCTCGCCGACCTGATCAAGCGCGGAATCGAGTTCAGATTTTTTCCGCGAAGGCTTTTTGTGCTTTTTCTTACCGGCCGAGGGCATGATCGTAGATCTTGTTAACGTCCTTTTTCATTTCACTGGCGAGCGCCGGCGTGACTTTGCCCTTGCTCGCTTTGCTTTTTAAATGCGCAGCATCAGCATCGAACTGCGCTTTAAGATCGACAAGGACAGGACGCCGCGCGGTGAATTTCTCATCGGCAATGGCCTGCTGAAATTTCGCGTTGCCTTCGTTAACCTTGGCGTTGAATGCGGTGGCGTTAAATTTCTTCCCGGGTACGGCAAACTCGTCGATGAACCCGAGGTGAAAACTGCGGAGAGTTTCGATGGTAGCGTCGCTTCCAGTTTTCGTGAATGTCGCGGTGCCGCAACTCGCGACGAAGATTGCGGCAGCACAGAGGAAAATATTTCGAGACACAAGCGTCGATTTCATATGGCGGTCCTTTAAGTAGCCGATGTTGCCCCGATTGGGTCGCACGTGTCAACACTCGAGGAGGCGCGCAATTCGTCAGCTTTCTCGTGCCTAAGACGTCACGACCTGTAACACCGACGATTTTAAATCTACTTCATCGTCTGCTGCACCGAAGTTGGGTCCTCGAGCAGAATCCATTCGATCACGGAAACTGGAAGGCTGCCATTTTTGATCAGGTCATCGTGGAATTGACCGAGCCGGAAATTTTCGCCGACGCGATCTTTGTAACGGCCTAGCAGGTTCATGATCTGCCATTTGCCTGTGATGTAGCTGATCTTTTGGGTCGGGCTTGATGCCGCGCCGGCTGCTTCGCCTTCCGCTGCCTCGTGATCCAATCCACCCGCGTCCATGAAGTACTTCACTGCTTGTTCAAAAGTCCAGCGGCCGGTGTGCAGATTCACATCGACGCCGATGCGCGCGGCTCGATATCGCGACAGCCGCAGGATTTGTCCTTGCGATGGTGAGTTGTTCGCATATAGCCCGGTGCGGGACAGCATCTCCTCGCCATAAAGCGCCCAGCCTTCAACGAAGACGCTGTCCTCATGCTGGCGACGGATCTCATCGCTTACGTGATTTGCGATGGAGAGCTGGAGAAAATGTCCCGGTATGCCTTCGTGCCCCAAGATCGGCCGCGGATCTTCAATTGCTGCGCGGATATAAAAGTTTTTCGACTCCGGGTTGTAAGTCGGAATAAAAAAGAAGCCTGTTGACTCTTTGTCGTAAACGCCCGGGGGATTCATAAAGCCTCCAGGACTGGTTGGTTTAAACGCCTCCGGTAACTGCCGAATTTGGAACGGTCCGAGATGATCCGGCAGCGTTATTAAATTGTGCGCTTTGAGAAAATTTATCATTTCGGTTTCACGACTCTCGTACGCTTTCAAGAACGATTCCTGATCGGGTGGAATGTTCGGTGCCCGTTTCGGATCGGGATCGGCGAGCTTCGGATCAGGCAGCAGCGCTTCGAGCGCACGGTAACGCGCCAACTCGGCCCGCCCGATCATTTCCACCTCCGAGGCATTGAGTGGCAGAAGCAGAACGTGCTTGAGATAGTAGTTGTAATTCGCTTCGCCCATCGGCGTGAAATCCACCATTTTTGGCACGCCCTCCTCCAGTTCGTCTGCATAGGCGTGCAGAGCTGCGAGGGCCTCGTCGCGTGCTTTCACCAGCTCCCCATGCTCGTTAGGCGACAGATCCACATCCAGCGCCATCAGGCTGTTGTTCAGGAGCGGATCGATCGAGCGAGCGGACTGAATCGCGAGCTGCGCGTAAAGTTTCACCGGCTTTTGTAAATTGCTCAGACCTTGCTTCAAAAGTGCTGGCATCTGCTTGAGACGCGCAGTGGCCGCGAGCGCGCGTTTCCGCGGCGTGTCGTATTCTTTCTTTAGCAGCGAGAAGATGCCGTTGGTGCATTCGCCCGTGTAAACCTGCGGATTTGTGAACTCGAATTTCAGGACACGATCGCCGAACTCGACGTTCTCGAGCTGCGCGCGGAAGAGAATCCAATCAATGCGCTCGTCTTTCGACCAGGTATCGGTCTTCATCGCACGTACCTTGTCCAGGAGCGAACGCACGTGCTGCGCGCGTTCCGCGATTTTAGCTGGAGAATAATCGGTCAGCCGATCGTCCCACGTGTGGAGCCCGGCCTCGCTGCTCCGGACGGGATAATTCTCATTGCGCCATGCGTAGTAGTCGTCTGCAAGCTTGTGCAGCGTTGCAGTTGTCGCGCTCACACTCTGGTTTTTGAACGCGTCGTCACTGATGGCCGGCGTCGACTTTGTTATCAACGCCTTGTTAGAAACGTCCGGGTTACGTTGTGACGGCGACTGCGCGCCCGCACTGCTTACAGCAAGGCAAAGAAAAGTAATGATTAGAAAGTCAGCTGGCTTCACCCGCGCAATCGTAACGTGACTATCTCAAATGACAACGCTACAAACTTTCTCCTGTAGTCGCCCCATATGCGGCGGCGCGCTTCCCACAGCGAAGCGGCTACAGAAATTTCTTATGTAGAATCCTCAGGCCCTCTCGTCGAGTTCGCGCAGCAATTGCTCCTTCAAATGGCGACGCGCAGCCTTCTTTATCGCGCGACGCTCAGCGGCTACGCCTTGCTTCTCCGCCTGACGTTCTCGCCGTGTTCGCGGTTCTACAGACTGCGACACGTGGCGGATCTTCGGCCGGCGCGCGCCGACGTCTCGCTCTTTTGGTTTTGCGTACGGATCCATGATTATTCAGCGCTGCTCGTTCCCTATAAATATCACCGCAATCGCGGTAAGCGCGCCGTGAGGAGTGCGCGGCGCCTCTTGATCAGCGATTCATGATGGTGATTTGTCGTGCTTTCCATTCGCGTTCATTCGTGTCGATTCGTGGTTACAAATGAAAACCCTTGGGATCATCGGCGGTTTGGGACCGGAAAGCACAGTGGATTCTTACCAGAGGATAATCGCACTTTTTCGCGAGCGCACCGGCGACACACATTACCCCGAGTGTGTCATCGTTAGCGTCGACCTGAGAAAGGGACTCGACTTCATGGAGGCTATGGTCCTGACCGGCATGGCCTTTATCTTGCTGGACGGCGTCGAGAAACTCGCGCGGGAGGGCGCAGATTTTGGTATAATCTCGGCCAACTCGCCTCAGATCGTGTTCGATGAAATTGCGCCGAAGTCACGGATTCCTCTGATCAGCATTGTAGAGGCGACACGCGCTGCGGCGAAAGCGCAAAACCTGAATAGGCTCGCCTTATTCGGCACGCGCTATACGATGCAGGCAACTTTTTATCCAAAAGTCTTCGCGCGCGACGGTATTGAGCTGCTTGTGCCGGACGTACAAGACCAGGGTTACATTCACGATAAGTACATGAACGAATTGGTTCCCGGAAAATTTCTGGCAGAAACCCGCGCCGGGTTGTTAGCCATTGTCGATCGAATGAAAGCAACGAGTAACATCGACGGAGTAATTCTCGCCGGAACAGAACTGCCGCTAATTCTTCGCGATCCGATTCACAACGGCATTCCATTCCTCGACACAACAAAGATCCACTGCGAAGCGGCAATAGATCGGATTCTCGTGACTCATTGCTGAAGAACCAGTCACTTGCCACCTGCCACTCGTCACTGAAACAATGGGCGGTGAAGGTTTCGAACCTCCGACCCTCTCGGTGTAAACGAGACGCTCTACCACTGAGCTAACCGCCCTGAACGTGTGACTGTAGTGGCAAGAGACTGCGCTGCAAATTGTAACGAGGACGTGCCGTAGTAATTCTCCTGCCAACGCATGAGATTCTTTCCGAGCTCCTTTGCCTCAATGCTGTGCGAGCTGCGGCACTACGAAGTTACTCGAGAAACTCCGGCGTGTTTCGAGTCAAAATTGTGCTCAGGCGAACAGAAATAGCCGTCGAGCGAAACGATAATTTCGCCCATCCAAAATACAGGAGTTTCTCGCCTGGAAGTGGTGCTTCGTAGCACGCTGCTCTGCAAGTCGCCGCTCTTCGCCATCCTGTTCGCGAATCGTGCGGGCGACAAGTGCTCCAAAGCTATATTCAACCCGAGCTCGAGCGAATAAATGTCCCTTGGCGTAATTCATGGTTAGCTCCGATGAACAATTCGTGTTGAGCTTGGAATTTGGATGTGCGGCCCTCGGCGAACGGGAACGCAGCGCCGATTTTCATTGCAACGGATTTCGCACTGACACGGCAGGTGATTTCAGGTTGATGTCGCCCTGGTGCGCCTGAACTATCTTGACAACTTGGCGAGCTTTTCGGCAACGTGGACGTTGGTAAGCCGATCTTGAATCAGGCGGAGGACTTTCCCCGCTAGGTCTCGCCTCTTCTCGACCTGCAATCGCAGAATCAACACCGCGGGGGAAGAGGAAAAGGAATATCTATGAACCCATTCATGCAGCTTAAAAAAGTAGCTTTAGTGTCTCTCGTCGCGTTCGTTTGCTGCGTTTTTTTCTCGACGACGCAGGCGGTCAGTCCCCCACCGGACGGCGGCTATCCCAGTTTCAACACCGCAGAAGGGCAGAACGCCCTTTTTAACCTCACTACCGGCTCTGCCAACACAGCCGTTGGTTGGTATTCGCTGTTTAGCAACACAGAGGGAGACTTCAACACTGCTACCGGCGCCGGGGCGCTCATTTTCAATACGGCGAGGGAGAATACGGCGTTCGGCGCCGCGGCGCTTTTATTCAACAGCACCGGCGTTGCAAACACAGCCGTTGGAGCGGCTGCGCTGTTAAACAACACAGAAGGTAGCTTCAACACGTCAATCGGCGAGTTTGCGCTTTCGCACAACACCACCGGCAGCAACAACACGGCCAACGGGTTTCAAGCCCTGTTTTCCAACACAAGTGGTGACCGCAATACGGCGACCGGCTGGCAAGCCCTCGGTAACACCACGGGTACCAACAACAACACGGCCCACGGTTTCGAGGCACTTCACAATACAAATAGTGGCAATAATACCGGCATCGGTTTTGACGCGCTTGAAGCGAACACAGCTGGCAACAGCAACACTGCCGTTGGTGCCAACGCGCTCAGGAACGCCACCGGTTCCAACAACATCGCGTTGGGCGAGAGCGCTGGCGCCGCCGTTCTCGCTGGCAATAACAACATCGAAATTGGCAACGGTGGTGCTAACGCCGATGACAACACCATCCGTATTGGCCTGGAAGGAACCCAGACGCAAACCTTTGTCGCTGGCATCCTCGGGAATGGCCCTTTCGCGTGCGGCGTATCCATTGATCCGCTTACCGGCCAGCTTGGTGTTGGTGGTTGTGTCTCCTCTGAGCGGTTCAAGAAGGATATTGACTCGATGGACGAGGCCAGTGAAGCGATTTTCTCGCTTAAACCGGTGACCTTCCACTACAAGAACGACAAGACCAACATCCTCCAATTTGGCTTGATTGCTGAAGAAGTAGCAAAGGTGGATCCTGCATTGATAGCAGTGGACAAAGAAGGAAAACCTTACTCGGTCCGCTACGAAGCAGTAAACGCGATGTTGCTCAACGAGTTTCTCAAAGAGCACCGCAAGAACGAGGAACAGGAAAACACAATCGCAGAGCTAAAAACTGGAATGATCGCACTCGCAGCAACAGTAAAGAAACAGGCGGCGCAAATCCAAAAGGTGAGTGTACAACTGCCCGTGGCGAGTCCGTCCCGCGGCGGACTTGAACCGAGCAAATTCGCCACAGGACGAATCCGTCGTGGCGGACCTGCGCCGCAAGTGGCCAACAATCCCTAAACGCCGGTTGAAGTGCGACTGGGTCTCAGCGGTTGATTCCGAAGGCCGAACAATCTGGATTGCTGACGGCCATGGCTACCGAATCCTGCATCGCGACAAGGTCAGAAATGTCGACGAAACATATCGGCTTATCGTTGCGAAATGGATAGCGGTTTCTCGTGAAGCCACCTCGCGAAGGGATCTTTTACAGGGGGTTGCGAGTATTAACGCAATTCGCTAGCAACTGTGATATGCGTCGTTGCATACTTTCAGGCTGCGGACTGGGTCGATACACTTGTTAGCTGGGTCCCGACATTGCATAGTCTTTCCGGCATAAGGTTTGGCAGTCCAAGCCCCCGTTGCAAGGGGAACAATTAACCAATCGCACACAAGGAAAGCATTGAGAACCCGATGGAGATTGTACGTAGTTCCATGTCCTGCTGAGTAACCAGATTAAAGCGGGCCACGACACCGCGTGGATGAGAATCAGAATCTGTGCGTCGTCCTTCCTTACCTCCTTTCGGATTTGCACCGGGGTTGCGCGCCTCCTGCCCGAGACATTCCCCCGAGAAGCCGAATGGCGCTCGGTGGTCGCTCAGAGCCATTATGACCGCGTCATCTGTCATGTAGCAATGAAAAATGATCTAGCGATCGTGCGCTGCGTTCACTCGTTTCACGTGCGCATGTACGCGTGTAGTCGCGTTATCGCGGAGGACCAAAGGTGAGATATTCCGGGCGGGTGAGCCCGGACGACTAAGATTTCTATGACGACGCTCGATAGCGCGGATGCTGCTCCTAACAGCCTGCTCACCCGTCATGCGCCGTTCCTGTTTTGTTCTCTCCTTCAGCTTAACCTGGGTCTACTTTTGGCTGATCTGGACGCCCTTGCATCTCCCAGACTCACTCATAGCGCTCGGCGGTTTCGGGCCTGCTGCCTCAGCCTTCCTAGTGCTAGCTCTTACCTCAGGCAGGCGCGGAGTGCTTTGCTTACATCGCTACGGCATTTCCGCCCGGATAGCCATGCTCATGGCGAATAGCCTCGACACCTTGGCGAAGTTTGTCCGAAACTCCACTGTATGAAAACATCCATTCGACCGGTTCTAATTACATTTGCACTCGTCTGCGTTGCGCTGGTTCAAAACGCGCAGGCAGTTGTGCCTGCACCAGACGGAGGTTATCCCAACTTCACCACGGCGGAGGGGCAAAAGGCATTGTTTAGCCTCACCACCGGCGCTGCGAATACGGCAGTTGGTTGGTCTGCACTTCTGAGTAACGCAACGGGTAGCGCGAACACCGCTATCGGTGCGGGATCGCTCGTTTTGGCCACGGGAGATGAAAATACCGCCACTGGTGCCGTGGCGCTTTTAAGCAATACTACTGGCGCTGCCAACACGGCTAATGGAGCGTTCGCCCTTTTTAGCAACACGACTGGCGGCTTTAACACTGCCGCAGGTGATTCGGCGCTTTTTAGCAACACGGTGGGCACGCAGAATACAGCCACCGGATTCAGTGCTTTGACGAGTAACACCACCGGCCCCAACAACACCGCCAATGGTGTTTATGCGCTAGCTAACAACACCACTGGCAACGACAACACGGCAAACGGTTCGCAAGCGATGTTTAGCCTAACCACTGGTGCAGGCAATACGGCGATCGGTTCGCAAGCGCTCTTTAGCAACAACAGCGTCTACAACACGGGCGACGGTTTTCAGGCGCTGTACTCCAATACCACTGGTCAATTTAACACCGCGACCGGATCGCAAGCGCTGTTTGCCAATATCACCGGCGGAGCCAACGTAGCAGTTGGCTTTGAAGCGCTCTCGGGCAATATGATCGGCGGAGCCAACACGGCCTTGGGCGTTTCCGCGGGAACCGCTGTTACCACAGCCAACGGAGTTATCTGCATCGGTGCGAACGTCGCCGGCGCAAACGTGAGCGGCACCACTTGGATCGGTAATGTTTATGCCGTGACTACCCAAAGCGGCATTACTGCGCCCGTCATAGTGTCCGACACCGGCCAGCTGGGTACAGCCGCGTCGTCTGAGCGGTTCAAGAAGGACATCGCCACGATGGAGGAGGCCAGTGAAACAATCCTGTCACTGAGGCCGGTCACCTTCCATTACAGAACGGACACCAGATGCACGCCGCAATTTGGTTTGATCGCCGAGGAAGTCGCAAAAGTGAATCCTGCGCTGGTGCTGCCCGATAAAGAAGGAAAACCTTATACCGTGCGTTATGACGCAGTGAACGCTATGTTGCTCAACGAGTTCCTAAAAGAGCACAGCACAGTACAAGAACTTAAGAAAGAAGTCGCAGCGCTCACTGCGACCGTTAAAGAGCAGTCGTTCCAAATTCAGAAGGTGAGCGCACAGCTTAAAGCGAGCAAACCTGCGCCGCAAGTGGCCAACAATCCCTAAGAATATAGCCTTCACTACGCGATCAAATCGCTTCTGAGCCAACTCATTTAACGATCGTGGCCCTGGTATTTTTCAACGATGTTTCAGCGCTTCATCACACGCTTCGCGTCGCGCATGAGCAGGTACCTCCTGAGGGCAGGCACGCTTACCTGTTGCAATGCCTCGAAAAGTGGGGATTCAGTAACGAGCAGGCGCAGCTGTGCGCGTTGAACTTGCTCACCCAGAATGTTGAGGGCTCGGCGGATTTTCGCGAAGACGAATGCAATGCATGTGATCGGTAGCTGGGTTCGAGGCGAGCAGGAAGGGGCCGTTGGATCGTGGCTTAGTACAATGAAGGAGACCTGGAAGTTCAATATCGACCTCACGTACGTGCACAAGATCGAAAAATACGAGTCAAATATATCAACGGGGCCATTCTTCCAATCTTCCTACTCACGACCAACGACGGACAGTGAATGGGGCGTTTGGGCACCGCCTGATACGACAGCCGATCAACTTAGGTTGTTCCTCATGTCATCCAGCGGATCCGCTCGGTACATGACGCTCGAATGGGTCGACAACCGCAATTGTGACTACAAAGCGTGCTCCATCGGCGGCAACCGATTCGGTCGGGAATACAGCTAATGATTTGTGGCTTCGGATCTGCTAGCGCGCTGACCACGAGATAGATCGAAATGAACCACTGGAAATCATCGCTAACACATCAGCAAAGCCGGACTACTTGGAGCTGTGTCTTAGCCATTGAACCAAGTGGCGAATGATGCGGATCGGAGCCGCACATCGTGACTAAATCCCAGGCTTTGGATGCAGCCTTCTACGGACTATCCTTCCCGATTATCGCGCTTTTAGCCGCCCATATCTCTGGCGGAAGCGTGTGAGGCTGAATTGGAATGCGTTGCGGCGGTTCGCGCGTCACTTGCCGCGTCGTGGTTGTTGTCGCTACCGTTGTTTGTTGTGCCGCACAACCAGCCAACCATACCAACGCGAGAATCGATAGATAAACAGTTGCTTTCATGGTTCCCTCCTTGCCCGATTCAGACCGTAAGTTTAAACTTCTAAGGCGTCAAGAGACGCTCTTCTGTCCGTGTGTTTCGATTACGACAGCCCTCCAATCGAGTGACAGAACCATGGTTGAGACACACGTCTACAAACGCTGGAATCGAAGTGCCGGTTATTTGGCACTGCATCGGTGGGTCGTCGTCCGCGCCGAGCCAGTCGACATTACTTTGCGGCCATCCGTTCCATGACTGAGTACGAGGATATTGATCTGCGGATCGATTCGGTCCGGTGGTACCCACAAACTGCCCTCGCTGCTCGAGCAAGGTACATCACGTGGATTTTGTTAGTCCGCGTTTTGGGAATGTTAGTCCGGAGCCGACGGACACTGCCGCGGACGAGACCCGACTGGGTCCGCCCGAGGCGGTGGCGAAGCCGTCGCGGCTCAAACCCCCAGCGCCTTCGCTCAAAATAATTGCTCAATTGAATGCTCTGGCAACTGTCTGCGAAACGCGCCGGGTGACGTATGTTACAGTCGTCAAACTTCAAAGATCATAATAGCAGTTAGGATGACTGAGTGAAACCAGATCATAACTACCATCGCCAGCCGAAGGTTCGCCGAAGCAGATGTGTCACCCTCTTCTCCTATGTGCGCGAACAACTTCTCGCGCCCTTGGAACACGTAAATTCCGGCGCCAATGATTAAGAGCTCAACCACTGAGAAGAACACTTTCAGAGCGAGTGATGCACCAGGCGGCAACCCGGCAAAGAGTAGTTCCATCTAATGATTTCGTGGCGCAGCAACCGAATGGCCGTCGAACCGGACAATAGTTCGCAGTGAAACAGTGGGAAATCAGAGCTGGCAGTTTCAGTAAGTCGTTGGCGTCGGGCAATGCGAGCCACGGTTGCACAGCTCACGTGCAGCCGGACAACAGACAGCACAAATCGAGAAGGTGAGCGTACAGCTCGCCGCAACGAGTCCCTCGGGTCGCGGACTGGAAACGAACAAATTCGCCACTGGGCGAATCGGCCGTGGGGGACCTCCGGCGCAAGTGGCCAACAATCCCGACAGCAGCATTTCACAATCAGCCGTCACGCGTCACCGTGTGGCGGCTTTGTTTCATGCGTTATGGCTCCGTGAAATCGCTCGTGTGCTCATTCGTTTCGAAACACGCTTGATCGTAAACGAGAATGACAAGATTCGGCTCGTTACCTTGTCGAATCCTCGCTGTCCGTGTTCTGAAAATCCGTGATTAGCCACCTCCCGTTAGTTTTCGTCATCGTCATCGTGGTGATTTCTTTCAGAGCTGGAACGGACTGCCTGTTGGCACCTCCGCCGGTCACGTCCCACGTAGCGTGGACTAGTGCAGTATCGGGCGTTGGAAAACGCACTTCTGCACCGGTAAGCCTTCGAACAGCGGTCTTTAATCTGTTGTGAAACAGTTCCGCGTCGCGGTGGACAATCTCCTGCACTCCTTTCCAGTGAACACCCGCCAGGTCTACGTAGTCGCAGTTTTCGGAGAAGAGCCGACTAACGGTGGCCGTGTCATGCTGGTTCCAAGAAACTGTGTATTCGGCGAGAATATTGCGCACAACACTTTCATCATTTTCGTAGTTCGTGCCGCTGTTATATCCGCCATAGTAAAGCAGAGGCGAGTAGCCGTAGCCGAAACCATAGTTACCATACCCGTATCCGTAGCTGGAGTAGTCGGACGGATAAGAATAGTAGGACGGATAGGAATACTCAGAATATTGGTAGGGTCCGTTTGCGTAGTAGCCCCAGTTCCATCCCAACCAAGGACGCCATGGAAAGGCGAAATTGCCAACAACGATGATTTTATTGACACGGTGAGAGCGACGAAAGCCATGATGTCGATCAAAGTCGCCGTACTTAAAACGATTAAAGCGCGGTAGGCCGAGGGCTGAATTCATCATTGGAGCCCGGTGCATCGGTGTTCGGGCACTGGAAGGTGGCGTGAACGCACGGCGCATGCTAATCGTGGGAATCGCATTACCGTGCCCCCTCAACTGCGCAGCCACAGTCGAAGCTGCGAAAACACATGCCACCACGCAACCAACGAGAGCGAATTTTCTCCAGTCCATCGCGTTATCCGTTTCCACAGATTGAAAACCCCGGCGCTTCGAGAGTTGCAGCACTGCAAAAGATAAAGGATAACGACCGTGTCACAAATGCACCACTACTCGGGCGACTGCGGCAATCGGTCAAACTGCCGAGCGGTTACGACTCGTTAAATTCGCCAGTGTGGGTGTGTTCCAATGACATTGCCAGTCTCATCGCAATCGTGAATCACTACATCGTGTGATCTGGCTGCTCCCGCTATCGGTGGCGGCGCGGATGCCGGCGAGGCACTCGGGTAAGCTGGGGAGTTGGTGACGGCGTAAGGCTCGGCGTAGCTATGGGTATTGCCTTTGGTATGGGCGCAGCTGTGGGGGTAGGGGATTGTTCCGGTATCGGACTTGAAGGTTGAGCAGATCGCTGGGAGGCAACTAGTGCGTCTGTTAGCGTGTCCAAGCGCGAAGCATATCTCGCCAAGATGATGGTCAAAAATACCAGGCTGGCGGCCAACACCGCCGTTGCTATGGCAAACCATTTGATCCACCGCGAATCATTCATGCGAAAACATAAGTGACAAACGGTTCGCTGCCAAAATTCAGACCCAACCCGGGAGCGGAAAGGTATCCAGAGCTGCGAATGTTTGTTTAACTCTCAGCCTTGTTATGCCAACGGGCGACGGAATACGACTAAGGTCCTATAGGTAAACTAACGAAAAGCTGCGAAGCTCCGTCGTTCTGTAGTTTTCCAACTTCTCACGCAGCACCAGGGCGGCGGTTCTCCCCAATGTTCGTGTTTATGTTCGCGTGGGCGTAGATGATCCATTGCTTAAAAAGAGCGCGAGCGAAATGCGTATCCGCCCGCGCTCCCTCCACTAGGAAGGGCTACCCTCTCCCCGAAGGCAGCCCCGGTTGGTTAATCGCAACGCGAGTGTTAGAGGGTCGCATAAATTTTACAGCCTTTTCATCAGTCCATCGCCCGACGGCAGCTATTCCAATTTCGGGCCCGCAGGTGGAGGCAACGCGATGGTTTAGCCGTCAAGGGCAAGCGCATATCGTGTCCACCGCAGTATGCTCCACTAAATAGCGATGGCGATATCCCGCATCACCATTCCGCGCATGGTTTTCCATTGATCCGCAGCCCGCGAGCAACAAGCCAACCATCAACATCAGTATTGTTTTCATTTGTACTTTCCTTGTTGATTGTGGCAGGATCCTTTGCCACTCGGCAATCAAGAATGATTCGAGCGCGATCTTGAGTAGTGGACGACGAGGGGTTGTGCGAACGAATTGTTCACTCACTACGTGGAGCCGCTTAAGGTTTATCCCTGAATCGAAGCTGTAGCGGCGCTAAGTCTTCTTCTTCGGCAATTCGCGGCGCGGCTGCCCAACAAAGATCTGGCGCGGGCGGGTGATCTTTTGCTCCGGGTCGGTGATCATCTCCTGCCATTGCGCCAGCCAGCCCACCGTGCGCGGAATGGCGAACATCACTGGAAACATCGTCACCGGCAAACCCATGGCCTGATAAATGATGCCGGAATAAAAATCGACGTTCGGGTAAAGTTTGCGCGAGATGAAATATTCGTCCTCCAGCGCGATGCGTTCGAGCTCGAGCGCGATGTCGAGCAAACGATTCCGCCCGGTCATCTCGAATACCTCGTCCGCCACGCGTTTGATGATGCGCGCGCGGGGATCATAATTTTTGTAAACGCGATGGCCGAAACCCATGAGTTTGCCTTCGCCGTTCTTAACGCGCTGGATGAATTCGGGTATGTTGCGCGTGTCGTCGATGCGTGAAAGCATCTTGAGCACTTCTTCATTCGCGCCGCCGTGCAATGGGCCATAAAGCGCGGCTGCTGCTCCGGCCATCGCACTGTAAGGGTCGGCGCAGCTTGAACCGATCGCGCGCATTGCATTCGTGCTGCAATTTTGTTCGTGGTCCGCGTGCAGAATAAAAAGCACGTCGAGCGCGTGTTCGAGCGCCGGGTTCGGTTTGTATTTGGTCTCTGTCATTTTGAACATCATGTTCAAAAAATTGCCGGTATAACTGAGGTCATTGTCAGGGTAGACGTAACGCAAGCCACGATTGTGCCGAAAAGTGTATGCGGCGATCGTCGGCACTTTAGCGATAAGACGTTTGATCTGCGCCAGGCGATTATCGGTGTCACTAACCTGTTTCGCTTCGGGGTAAAATGTTGAAAGCGCAGCGACAGTGCTGATGAACATTCCCATGGGATGCGCATCGTAGCGGAACGCCTGCATGAGCGTCTTGATGTTCTCGTGGATGAAAGTGTGATGCGTGATGTCGTAGGTCCACGCCGCCAACTGTTCTTCGTTAGGCATCTCGCCAAAGACAATCAGATATGCGACCTCCAGGAAGTTGCCTCTCTCAGCGAGTTGCTCGACCGGGTATCCGCGGTATTCGAGAATTCCCTTGTCGCCGTCAATGAACGTGATCGCGCTCTTGGTGGACGCGGTGTTCATCAACGCCGGGTCGTAGGTCATCAGCCCGAAGTGGTCTTCGTCCGTTTTGATCTGGCGCAAGTCCATCGCGCGCACAGTCCCATTTTCGACAGGCAACTCGTACGATTTCCCCGTACGATTGTCGGTAATCGTTAAGTGTTGTTCAGACATTTCGTTTTGATCTCGATTGAATCAATACTGCTGAATTCAACAGCCGCAATCGCCATACTTCCAATTCAGCCGGTCGGATTTTTGCAGGAACGCTCCGCGTCAGGCAAAAGCAATAGTGCTTATGCGGATTGTTCCTTTCTTTTGATAAAGCTGATGTCTCCGCTGCGTTCGAGTCGCGCGACTTGTATTTGCGACAGGTCCTCGGTTTTCGCATCGAGGCGCATATCTTCTTCCAGATCATGCTTGGAAATATGCTCCCAAAGCATGTTTCTCCGCTGAAACCTGCCGTTCTCCACGAGCACCATTGGTTTGCCCTTAACGAGCATTCCAAATACATGTGAATAGTACGCGCCCATTCCGAAAGTCCGATGCAATAACACCAGAACGAATCCGGTCCCCAGGGTTGGAAAAAACGGCGCTGATCCATTAATGGCGCGCGAGAGCATGGAGCCGATGATAACCAGGAAAACAGCATCGAACGCGGTTTTCTCTGCAAGCGACCGTTTGCTGCCCATTCTAATCACTATGAGAGCAGCGATAAAAACAATTACGGCGCGCAGTGAAACTTGCAGGAAGGTTAACTCTCCCGGTTGAGTGCCGATTCCAAGCAGCGTGTGAAGCGATTGTGAGAACGTGTTCATATCTAAACGTCCCATCACAGGATGAGACTTCCAACACGTATGTTGATGTTGGGAAGCGGGTTGTTTTGTGGTGTCACATCTCGCAACGAACAGGTCAGTCGAACCAAGGTCAGACGTATGACTAGCGGTCAGCCGTTCACTACGGTGCCGCCATTTGGATGTAGGATCTGGCCTGTCATGTATGACGAATCGTCGGATGCTAGAAACACGTAGCTGGGCGCGATTTCCTCTGGCTGACCGGCTCGACCCAGCGGAACATCGGAGCCGAATGTTTCAACCTCTTCTGCTGGGAAGGTCGATGGAATGAGTGGCGTCCAGATCGGCCCCGGCGCGACGCCATTGACGCGAATGCATTTATCCGCGAGCGCCTGGGAGAGCGAGCGTGTGAAAGCGGTTATTGCACCTTTTGTCGCAGAGTAATCGAGCAGTTCCGGGCTGCCTTTGTAGGCCGTGACCGAAGTCGTATTGATAATTACAGCGCCTTTTTTCAAATGCTTCATCGCTGCTTTCACCATGAAGAAGAACGAGAAGATGTTTGTCCGAAATGTCCGCTCGAGTTGCTTTTCCGTAATCTTTTCGATCGAATCCTGCGGGTGCTGTTCGGCGGCATTGTTTACAACAATATCGATTCCGCCGAATTTCTTTACGGTTTGCGCGACAGCTTTTCGGCAAAATTCTTCGCGGCCGATATCGCCTTTGATCAAAAGGCATTCGCGCTCCTGTTTTTCGACCAGACGCCTCGTTTCAGTCGCGTCCTTTTCTTCTTCCAGGTAAACGATTGAAACGTCAGCGCCTTCCTTGGCGAACGCGATTGCAACCGCGCGGCCGATCCCGCTGTCGCCGCCAGTAATGATCGCCACCTTGTCTTGCAGTTTGCCGCTGCCACGGTGCGTTTTGTCCTCAGCGCGTGGTCGCGGCTGCATCTTGTGTTCGCGGCCCGGTTGCCGTTGCTGGTGCTGCGGCGGCTGAAGCTTCTTTTCTTTGGGCATGCGAATCTCCGCGGGGCCGAAGTAACAGTAGCGTCTCAGCGCCGGCGCGTCCGCGTGCGCGCTGCTTTCTTCGCCGCGCCCGAACGGGAGCGTGCCGAGCGTTGCCCTGCGACCTGCTTCGCGTGTCTGGACAATGCCTGCTTTGATGCTGAGCGACGGCTCTCGCGCTTGAGCGCTTGTTTCGTCGCGCGTGAGCGTTTCAAAGAAGGCTTTGCACGTCGTCCGGCGCGACCCTTTGCCAGATCGCGCTTTGCCTGGCGTTTTGTTTGTTGCTTGCCGCGTTTTGGAGGAGGCAATTTGACTCCCGCTCGGCGCGCTTTGGACAAACCAATGGCAATTGCTTGCTCTGGCGATCGGGCGCCGTGTTCGCCTTCGCGGATGTGTTCCATCTCTTCGCGCACAAACTCGCCCGCCTGGGTGGAAGGCGACTTGCCTTCACGCTCATCTTCGCGCGCGCGTTGAATTACTGCTTCTTCGGGCATAGCAAAAGGATTACGCCTTTAGCCACGCCTTTGGACGTAATTAAACAACCGTAGGGAGCAGGAAGCAGCCGCCGGCTTTCATGCGTGCCCGTGTGTTGCACGCGCATTTGAAGCTCGCCATCTGACAGACGTGAACGTGTTACTTTCGCTTCTTCGTCTGATTTTTGATCAGCCGCTCAGCCGCGGCTGGTCCGTTGCGGGCTGTTGGCTTGAATTTTTTACCGCGAGCGTGGTTGTAAGAAACAAAGAAATGTTCAATTTCGTCCAGGAACTTGGAATCGAGTTTCTCCAGCGATTTCAAACTTCCATTAGTGTGTGATTCTGCGGCGACTGCGATCAGACGATCATTGCGTTCAGTCTTGCCGTCCTGCGTTTGCTCGGCCTCGATCACGCCGAGCAGCCGCGTTTCGATGAGGCACCCGACAAACACGGGCTCGTCCATCAGCACAAGGACATCGAGCGGATCACCGTCGTCAGCGACTGTTCCGGGGATCGATCCGAAGTCGAACGGAAAGACGCTTCCATGGGGCAAAACCGCCTTAAGCTTGTAAGCATCAATTTTGAAATCGAACGCGTACTTGTTTCGGCTGCCTTTCGGAGTGTCGATGACGACGTTTAGATTCCCCGATTTGCGATCAAAGGGTTTTAACTTGCTCAATAACGCCTTATTACCTAACGAGCGTTCTCCGAATAACAAAACGGCGGGAGTTATCCCCGCCGCTTTGTTGTTCAAAAGAACCAGTGTTATCGTCCGCCTTGTTGGCCGCCGCCCTGTCGACCACCGCCTTGTTGACCGCCGCCCTGCTGACCACCGCCTTGTCGGCCGCCACCCTGCTGACCACCGCCCTGTTGACCGCCACCTTGTTGACCGCCTCCGCGGCGCTCTCTCTCGCGATCTTGTTGTCCGCCTTGCTGTCCAGCGCCGGTCGGTCTCGGTTGGTTTGGATCTTGTTGTCTGTTCATGGTGCCTTTCTTGTTAGTGAATTAGGGGTTGCGGCTGTTCGCAAACCGCGACTGACCCTTTCAATGGAATCGCCGTGAAAAGCCGTTCGGACTGAAACACACAGTCCGGCTGACGGATGGTCGCCCTATCCGGCAAAATCCTAGCCGCCGAGTAATTACGTTGATATAAGTGAGATCCGCTATTGCTTGCGATTAGCGCTTGGCGGCGTCACGGAGGCTTTTGATTCGATCATGGGCCGCTTTAATTTCGGCGAACTGACGGGAAACAAGCTCCTGAGCTGCGGGAGTCAAACCATCCTCCAAGGCTTTCTTGTATTGTTCCACCGCTGAGTCTTCACCTCGTTCACATTCGGCAAGGACTGCATGATCATCGCCGCCCGTAATCGCCGATTTCAAGTTGATCCAGCCGCGATGCATCGCGCCGGCCGCGCTGCTGCTGGTTTCCGGTTCGTTTTCTCCATGCCGACGAGCCTCGCTCTGCAGCGCGGCTGCGAATCGCGAGCGCTGCTGCGAGTAATCGAGAAAGAGCGACTTCAATTGCGGGTCCTTAACCGCTTCTGCTGCCTGCTTGAACCCTTCCTGACCATCTTTGAGAGTTTCGATTAAATTATCGATTACTTCATTTTCGTTCTTCATAAAAGAATAGTCGCATTTCACGGCGCGCTCGCGTGTCTCTTGTTAGCTGTTGCGCGGGTGGGAAATGAATAAGTGCAGGTCTACTGGATGAAACGCCGCGTGTGCACGGCTGAAACACACATGCGTCGCGAAGAATGGAAGATGACGAATGTGCCTCTTTCCAACCTCGCCTCATACCTGAATGATCATGTCGCCGGTTCCATCAGTGCGTTGGAACTCATTGACCACTGGGCGGAGGCTCACAAAGGAGAGCCACTCGGCAGTTTTTTTGTGGCAACCGGAACGGAGATCAAAGCAGATCAAGAGACGCTGCGCGGCATCATGCGTACTCTTGCAATCGAAGAAAGCAAAGTGCGAAAAGCGGGTGCATGGGCGGCCGAAAAGCTTGGCCGCGCACGATTGATAATTGCCGGCAACGACCCGGGGAGCTTGGGATTGGTGTTAACGTTGGAAGGATTGATTATGGGAGTAACCGGAAAGAAACTGATGTGGGCTTCGTTAGCAGCGGCGAAATTGCCACCATTAAACACCTATAATTTCGAGCAGCTACAGCATCGCGCCGAACAACAGATTGAGCGGCTTGAGGCCGAACGCATATCGGCAGTCCGCCAGGCATTCGCAGGAGCGCTTAGCTAGAATTGGTCGTTTTTTCAATGGGGGCGCGAGGGGCAAGCAGTCGGAACGGGAAAGCGATCGAATCCGCGGTGGTGGCTGATTCTATCGAGGCTGCAGAGGAGGCTGGTCTGCAATACGTCAATGACGACCGGCTTGGTTACAGCCGCAAAGCGAAAG
>JBJMXF010000093.1:0-9135 GCA_045809725.1 Candidatus Udaeobacter sp.
TCCCGGCAGAAAACTTGTTTTCCGCGGTTGGCAGGAATTGAACGCGCGGCTGCGTGAAGTGTTGGCTCCGGCGGCAAAGGAATCCAAGCGTCGCGTTGCGATGCAGTATTCGCCGATGAATGACATCCCTTACATCTCACGCGTGGATGCGGGAACAATCGAGCTCGTACGCTCGTTAGGCGTCGAGCCAGTCACTAGTGCGGAACTGGTACAACGATTCGAAGCGGTGTTCTCGCCGGAGCAGCACCAGATGCATGTCGAAGCCTCAGATAAAATGCATCGCATCATTCAGGAGGCGTTTGCCGAGATTGCGCGCCGGATTCGCGCCGATGAACCAACCACCGAGTGGGACATCGCGCAGTTCATGCTTCTTAGGTACAAGGAGGAAGGCATGGAGCAGGAGCCAATGATCGTGGCCGTAAACGCGAACGCTGCCAATCCGCATTACATGCCGACAAAGGAAAAGAACTCGCCAATCAAGCGCGGCGATTTCGTTTTGATCGATGCTGCTACCAAATTCGCGAAACCCGACGCGGTCGCGACGGATCAAACCTGGACCGGTTACGTCGGCGAAAGTGTTCCGGAAGAGTACTCACGCATCTTCAACATTGTGAAGGAGGCGCGGGATTCGGCGGTCGATTTCGTCGGCAAGAATATCCGCGCGGGCAAACTGATTCGCGGCGCCGAAGTGGACGACGTGTCGCGTGGAGTAATTACACGCGCAGGTTTCGGCGAACAATTCACGCATCGGACCGGTCACTCGATTGGCGAAGAAACCCACGGCAACGGCGTCAACATCGACGATTTCGAGACGCGCGATTCGCGTCGTATCATTCCCGGAGTTTGTTTTTCCATCGAGCCCGGAATTTACCTGGAAGGAAAATTCGGCGTCCGATCGGAAATCAACGTTTACGTTTCGGATAAGGATATCGAAGTCACCGGCCAGCCAATTCAAACGGAGATTATTCCGATCCTTAAAACTGAGTGATTCGGGGAGCGGTGCCGCCGCGACCTGAGACTCCGAAAGCTTCGCCAGTCTCATTCTTTCCGCGGTGGACCCGCCTTCGCTTACGGCTTGTGCTGAATCGACACCATCCAGCCGACGCCGAACCGATCTTCAAGCATTCCGAATTTGGGCGCCCAAAATGTCTTCTCAAGAGGCATTGTAACGTTCCCGCCGTCGGCAAGCGCGTTGAATACGCGCTCGGCCTCTTGCTCGTCAGGAACAATAATTGAAAGCGAGAATCCTTCGAAGCTCGGTTGTCCTTCGCATCTGCCGTCCGAGGCCATCAGGGTTGTTTCGCCGACACGGAAGCTGGCATGCATCACTTTGTTTTCCATTCCAGGCTGGGCCATGCCGGGAGCAGGCGCTTCGTTGAAACGGCTAAGCATTTCCACCTCCGCGCCAACAGCGCCTTGGTAAAATTCCAGCGCCTCTTCGCAACGACCATTGAAGAACAGATATGGTTGCACCGACATATTCGAGTTAGTCATAGCCGTACCTTGCGATTCGTTTCTCTGAACGTCAACGTGCTCCTCACAACGTCATCGGGGTTTGTGCATCCCTGATTGCGACAGCTCGACACATCGAAGTCACCGGACAGTGAAACATCGAACAAATTGGCCTAATTCTTAAGTCCCCGAATTGCACAGCGCTGCGTCCTGACGATAACCAAGCGCATACGATCTCACATCGCAGTCGCCGATTTCTTGCGTACATGAAGCTGCCGGGGATTGGCCCCGGCAGTTCATGTTATTCTCGTTAGACTGTATGGGATAGGCCGTTGCGTTCAGGTTGGGCGGCCTTCCATAATATTTAACGTGGAATGTTATCTTTACTTAATGAAGGATCTGCGGCTCGCCGTAGATGAAGTCGTCCATCATAACAACGTCATGACGGGCGTCGTCGTTAGGCCCGGGCGCAACGTTGCCGGCCGTAATCCGGACCGATGCGATTCGGGCGTCATCAAATTTGATGCCGAAGAAGGAGAGGTTCCCATCCCCCGGCGAGGCTGCAACAGAACTGCTGAACAGCAGTCTGCCGTCCTTGCCGAAGTATTCCACCATCGTGCTCGGCTTGTGGTTGCTGGTGACTGCGCTAGGCACGCTGCCGTCTGGCTGGTCAACATCTGTGAACACTGCGCCGAAGCCTCTCACTGTTGCCCTGGCATTGCCATTCGTCCCTGGTATGGAAAACGATGCTTCCGTAATGTTGCTCCCCACAGGGGTGAACAACCGTGACCGGCTGAATGTCCTGAAGATCTTACCATAGTTCGCATTGCCAAAAAGCACCGCCAAGCCGCCTTGCACTCCTCCAGCCGGAGGAGCCTGGGAAAGCCCCAAGCCAGGTGTTTTGTACTGGCTGCCTCGCGTGTTCAGGAACACCAGGAACGGATTTACCGGAGGTGTCGTGTCCATGAGGTTAGGATTGCCACCGTCCCAGTTAATCTCGCGCCGGCCCTTTTGCAGAGGACCTGGATTGTTGAGGTTGTTATCTCCCAAAGCAGCACGGAACGCATCGACTGCGCCCTGAATGGACGTAGCATCTGGTCCGGCAGCTTGGAATACGAGCGGCGTGGACTGACTGGCCTGTGCCTGTGCAGGCTCGCTAACTCCAAGGCCCATCAATAGCACGCCAAAGGCGGCGACGATGGTCGCACGGATCTTTAAGTTGATTACTGATTGTTTAGTTTGCATCGGTTTTTTGTTTTCTAAGGTTAGGTTTCTGTTTTGTTTTTCCGGCGTGTTTATTGTTGTGCCGGTTCATGTGCGTAAGCGGAAAGGGCGACTCAAACCCGCCACGGCCGACGAATTTTTTTATCAGCTCTGGCGCCTCATTAGTTGTGCGCGCGTAAAACAAAAAACCGCCACGCCTTGAAGCGTGACGGCTGATTGTTGAAACGCTGCTGGTTTTGTTGGTGGGGGGCCCGGCTTTAAGGATTGTTCACCACTTGCGGAGCAGGTCCGCCTTCTCGGATGCGTCGTACGCCGGATTTGCTCGCTTCAAGTCCGCCATGAGGGCGACTTGCTGTGGCGAGCTGTGCGCTCACCTTTTGGATCAGAGATTCCTGTTCCTTCACCATCGCTGCGAGGGCGGTCATTCCAGATTTGAGCTCTGCCATCGTGTTTTCTTGTTCCTCATTCTTGCGGTGCTCTTTCAGGAACTCGTTCAGCAACATTGCGTTTACCTGGTCGTAGCGCACCGTATAGGGTTTTCCTTCTTTATCGCGCACCACTAGATCGGGATTCACCTTTTCGACATCTTCGGCCACAAGTCCAAGCTGCGGTGTTCTGGTCGAATCAATTTCCTTCTTGTAACGGAATGTAACCGGTTTGAGCGCAAAGAGTGATTCGCTGGCGTTATCCATTGGTTTAATACTGTCTTTGAAGCGCCGGGAGGACGTAGCCGTGCCCAGCCTGCCCTCTGAATTAATGAAAACAGCACTTCCACTGGACGAGGTTTGACCAAATATCTCCCCGATAAAACAGCCATGGTCCACGTTTTGACCACCGACGTTAGTGCCGATGACAATAATGTTATTCGCAGTGGTGACGTTAAAACCCGCATTAAAGCCCACAGCTGTATTGGTGACCCCAGTGGTATTGTTTTTAAGCGCAAGAGCGCCGATGGCTGTGTTACCGCCTCCGACGGTGGTACTGAGCAACGCATTATCGCCGAAGGCAGTGTTCTCGACAGCAGTGGTGTTACTGAAAAGCGCCTTAACACCGAACGCATTATTCGCGAATCCGGTAGTATTGGTTCGAAGCGTGTCCTGACCGACGGCGTTGTTTCCGCCACCATTGTTGGTGCCGGAGCCGTTAGTGTTTTGCAGCGCCCCAGGGCCGATCGCTACATTAGCACCGTCAGTGGTATCGCTTCCAGCGCCGGTGCTCGAAGAAAGCGCACTCAATCCAATAGCTACGTTGCCGCTTCCAGTAGTGTTGTTCAAAAGAGCGGTAACTCCGATTGCTACATTGCCATTGCCTGTTGTGTTGTTACTGAGGGCCTGGAAACCGTTGGCTGTGTTCTGGGTACCTTCGGTGTTTCTCAGCAGAGCGAATGCTCCATTGGCCGTGTTATCGCTGCCGATGGTATTATTCAAAAGTGCCGCAGCGCCCGTGGCGGTATTTTGGTCTGCGGTGTTGGCGAAGAGCGTGCCTGCGCCCATACCTGTATTGAAGTTGCCTTCTGTCAGCGTTCTAAGCGAAAGGAAACCGGCCGCGGTGTTGAACGTTCCGCTAGTAAGACCAAAAAGCGCGGCTTGTCCTTCTGCCGTGTTGCCACCGGCGTAGCCTCCATCAGGCGGCGGACCTACCGCCTGCGTCATTTGGGCGGGAACAAAAGCACCAAAGATAAGGGCGACGAGAATGAGAGTGATCCGCGAACGGAGAATGGTCAGAAGTGAATTCTGAGAAGTGATTAGTGTTTTCATGGCTCTTGTTTCTGTAAAGTTTGGTTTCTGTGTTGGTTTTCCGGCGGGTCTGTTTTTTGTGCCGGTTCATGTGCTAAAGCGGAAAGGCCGGCTGAAACCCGCCACGACAGCGCAGTTTTTTATCGCTCCGGCGGTACTGTGAAAATGTCCCGGGCGTGTTAGACTTGTCGTCGTCGGGCAGCCTTGATGACGACACCTCCATTTACGCGACAAGAGGTCACGCAACTGCTCGGGGAGTGGAGCAACGGAGACGACCACGCGCTGGACAAATTGTTTCCGCTGGTGCAACCCGAATTGCATCGGCTCGCCCATCATTACATGAGCCGGGAGCGCGCCGGACACACCCTGCAGACCGCTGCCATTCTCAACGAAGCCTACCTGCGGCTGGTCGATGATACGAAGCCGGTCTGGCAAGGCCGGTCGGAATTATCGCGGCACCGCGCAGTTGATGCGACGCATCATGGTTGACCACGTTCGTGAACGCCAGTCACCCAAGCGTGGCGGCGGCGCATGAAAAAACGATAGCTAAGCTGTTCTACCGCAAGGAGCCATGCTCGACATAGGATGAAGTATTGGGAATATCATCGCAAACAATCTCAGCAAAACGATTAGAGTTGGGGCTGCGTCGCAACCGTGGATTATCGCGGGCGTACGATCTTGCTGCAGACACGTACCGCGATGACGGAAAGCGTTTCGTTGCGCGGACCGATGAAAAGCTGACTGCGTTTGTCGAACTCGAATCAGCGATTTGAGCCCGGGCACCGGTTGGCTGGATCATATGCTTGGCCGCAATCGATGACAACAGCTTCCGCAATGAATCACTGCGTTTTTGACGTTCGCAGCTTGTCCAGAAGGGTGTCGATCGACCATTTTCCGGGTCCATTGATCAGCAGGTAAAGAGCGACCATGATCTGCGCATATTCGGAACGAATCTCGTGTAAAACGGCCCAGAATCCGATCTGAGGTGGCGCCGCCGGCAGTGGAAGGGGTGACGTTCCCAAGTAGAGCGAGATCTTTGTTGAAAGCATCGCGACAATCATTTCGATTATAAAAGGAATGGCGATTAGTCGCGTAAGCAGTCCTGAGAGGAAAAGCAGTCCGCCCACGATTTCAAGGCAACCCACGAAGTCGGCCGTAAATGCCGGAAAGGGCAACGCCAGTTTGGTGAATCGTCCAAGTCCTTGATTTACATAGACGAATTTAAGCACTCCCTCCCAGAAGAACACGCCGCCAACCATCAGGCGGAGTAAGAGCACCGATCTCGGGCCATCAACCGGCGGTTTTGTAAGCCATTGCATTATACTTTTCATCGAACCTCCGTTTCTCATTTGAAAATGTTTATTGGTTTTGGGGTTTCCGGCGTGTCTGTTGTTGTGCCGGTTCATGTGCTAAAGCGAAAACCCCGCCTGAAACCCGCCATGACTGCGCACTTTTTTTCGATCGTGCCCCAGCCGGGCTGTAATAATCGCTTGATCGTGATAGGCTGTGCGGCGTCGAGCAGCCTCTATGACGACGCCCTCATCCACGCGACAAGAGGTCACCCAACTGCTCGGCGACTGGAGCGGCGGAGACGACGGAGCACTGGAGAAATTAGTCCCGCTGGTGCAACCCGAATTGCATCGGCTCGCCCATCATTACATGAGCCGGGAGCGCCCCGGGCATACCCTGCAAACCACCGCAATTCTTAACGAAGCTTACCTGCGGCTGGTCGATGATACGAAGCCGGTCTGGCAAGGCCGCAGCCACTTTATCGCCGCAGCTGCGCAGTTGATGCGGCGCATCATGGTTGATCATGCGCGTGAACGTCACTCACTCAAGCGTGGCGGCGGCGCGCTAAAAGTCACCCTGGATGAAGCTGCGTTAGTAACAGAAACGCGATCGGAGGAGTTACTCGCCCTCGATGAAGCGTTGGAGAGGCTGGCCGCGCAGGATCCGCGCAAAAGCCAGATTGTTGAGCTGCGCTACTTCGGTGGTTTGTCGATCAAAGAGACGTCTGAATTTTTAAAACTCTCTCAGCGGACGGTGGAACGCGAATGGACCATGGCCAAGGCCTGGCTCCACCGCGAACTGAGCGAGGACGAAAGTTGATGAAGCCTGATCGCTGGAAACAGGTCAACGATCTTTTCCAGTCGGCCGTCGAACGTGCACCCCGGGACCGAGCCGCATTTCTTGATAAATCTTGCTACGGTGACGAAGGCATGCGCCGCGAGGTAGAGTCTTTGCTCACTTCGCATGAGCGCGCGGAAAATTTCATAGAATTACCAGCATTTGAAGTTGCCCCCGAGCTTGTGACTAACGATAAACCCGGCGCATTGATTGGAAAACTAATCGGTCATTACCGGATCGAGTCACTCATCGGCGTCGGCGGGATGGGCGAAGTTTATCTCGCGCGCGACGAGCGACTCGGCCGTAAAGCCGCGCTCAAGCTGCTCCCAAACAGCCTAACGATAGACGAGGCGCAGTTGAGCCGGTTCAAAAATGAAGCGCGGAGTGCCTCAGCTTTAAATCATCCAAACATCCTAACGGTTTATGAGATCGGCGGGGACGCCGAGCGGCAATTCATCGCGATGGAATTTATTGAAGGCGTGACCCTGCGCGCGCGGATCACGCGCGGTAGGATAGAACCGCCCGCAGCGCTGGAAATTGCAGCGCAAGTGGCGTCGGCGCTGGCTGCCGCGCATGCAGCTGGCGTCGTCCATCGCGATATCAAACCGGAGAACATCATGTTGCGACCGGACGGCTACGTGAAGGTGCTGGATTTCGGGATTGCCAAACTCACCGAGCAAAGCGTTGACGATCACACGACCAAAACAACAGCCACGCTGCAAACGCGACCGGGTTTGGTGTTAGGCACCGCGCGTTACATGTCTCCGGAACAGGCCCGAGGCCAGAAGGTGGATACGCGCTCGGATATTTGGAGCCTCGGCGTAGTGCTTTATGAAATGGTGGGAGGAACCCCGCCTTTCCGTGGTGAGACCCCGAGCGATTGCATCGCAGCTATCCTGACAACCGAGCCAACGCCTTTGTCCGGCGTGTTGCCGAATGTTCCACTCAAACTCGAATCCATTCTGCAACAGGCGCTGCGCAAAACCAGTGATGAACGTTACCAAACGATTAAGGAGATGCTCGCCGACCTCCTGAGTCTCAAGGCGAAACTCGAAACGCAGAGCTCCTTGTTGGACACAGCATCGCATCGCGATTCTAAAGTCAGCAAAATCAAACATCCTAAGCGAGCAGCGTTAGTTACTCTTGTAGCGACGCTCGTCGCGGCTGTGGCGGTCGCCTCGATTTTTTTCTTTCGCGCCCCCGCGCCGTTAACAAATCAAAAATCCATCGCTGTTCTACCATTTGAGAACCTCAGTGAAGATAAATCCAACGCTTACTTCGCAGATGGCATACAGGACGAGATATTGACCCGGCTTTCCAAGATTGCAGATCTCAAAGTGATCTCACGCACGTCGACGCAGCGTTACAAGAAAACGCATCAAAAGCTTTCCGACATAGCGAAGCAACTTGGTGTTGCCAATCTCCTGGAAGGCAGCGTCCAGAAAACAAACGATCAGGTGCGCGTGACTGTGCAGCTGATTAGAGCCGCGAACGATTCACATCTCTGGGCAGAGACTTTTGATCGCAAACTGACTGACATTTTCTCGGTTGAGAGCGAGGTGGCTAAGGCGATCGCCGATAAGTTAAGGGCGAAACTTACCGGCCAGGAAGCGGAAGTCATTGCAGCCAGACCGACAAATAATCCTGAGGCTTACGATGCTTACCTGCATGGCCTGGCTTACACACTGAGAACAGGAAATTCGCCTGGTAATACCCTTGGCGCACAGAAATATCTCAAAGAAGCGGTACGGTTGGATCCGAAGTTCGCATTGAGTTGGGCGCTGCTGTCATATGTCGATGCGCTCGGCTATCTCACACTTTCTCTGCAACCAACAGCCGCTCTCCGCGAAGAAACGGGGCAGGCAGCTGAAACAGCGCTCGCTCTTCAGCCCAATCTCGGCGAAGCCATACTGGCCAAGGGGTATTACTTCTACGCCTGTTTGAAAGATTACGACGCTGCGGTGCGTTACTTTGAGCAGGCACGACAGTTCCTGCCGAATAACAGCCAGATTCCTGAATCGCTAGCATACGTCGCGCGCCGGCGAGGTCAGTGGGATCGCAGCGACTCGTATTTCAACGAAGCTGAGCGGCTTGACCCACGCAATGTTTCACTGCTGACCCAGCACGCCCAATCCTACATGTTACTTCGTCGTTTCCCGGAAGCACTGCGGAAGTTTGATCAGGTGCTCGACATTATCCCGTACGACGTGGACACGCTTGCACAGAAGGCGGGTATTGCACAAGCGGAGGGCGACCTTCCGCGAGCTGCTGCGCTCCTCGCCACCCTCGATCCCCCCGCCGACGATACGGGCGCGCTCGAAATACAAGTTTACCAAGCGATCCTCGAACGTCGACCTACACAAATGATCTTCCGGCTAAAAGAAATTCTTACCAAGCCTGATCCGGCATTGGGTTATAACAATGGCGAACTGCGCTTCTGGTTAGGCTGGGCACAACAAGTCGCTGGCGACAATGCCGCTGCCCAGGAAAGTTTTCGCCAGTCGCGTAGCGAACTGGAACCATTCCTCAAAGAACAACCGGATAACTATGTCCTCATTGGAGATTTGGCACTGGTTAATATGGCCCTTGGAGATAA
>JBJMXF010000094.1:0-4736 GCA_045809725.1 Candidatus Udaeobacter sp.
CGTCTCGTGCAGATAAAGCCAGTCAGCCGGTGCGGATGAACAATTCTGTGTCGGACACGTCGCGCGCAACGGCCCGTGGGGACGTGTCCCTCCGATGATCTCAACCTCGCGGCCGGTAAACGATTTTCCGCAGCACCTGCAAAAGCGGCGGTCGTTGAGGAATTGCCAATGACGCGTCCCGTCCAGCCTTCGCAACCACCGTAGCTTTTCGTCCGGTTCCATTTCGATAGGAGGCTCGTGTTGCATAGCACAAGTTTCATCGTTCGTGCGCACACGCACAATCGGACGGTAGCCCCGCCGATCTATCCGAAAAAGTCGTATACCACGCGTTGCTAGTCTGCTGCATATGGGCGGCCCTTTGAGGTCAGGAAATGTCTATGGTGGCGCTGAGTAACATCTCATGGGTGTGTTACGGTCGCTGCTATGCTACTTAGAGTGCACTAGAATCCGTGGCTGTGTTATTGAAGCCCGTCGTGTTGTCGGGCAGTGCAGAGAACCGACGGGCCGTGTTTTGAAGGCGGATCATGTTGCTATAGACCGTTGACAGCTGCGTTGTTGCCGCTCAGGAAGTTGTTCAGGGACACAGTCTTCAACCAAGGAATTAGCAAACGCTTGCGATCAAATTAGGACAGTGCCTAAATTCCTGGTGCACCGTGACCGGACCCGCTACTGGTCCCGCCTAACAAACGCGCCAAGTCCAGGAAAGCACAACGTCGTTAAGCACCGAATTTCATACAGGGTTAGCAAGTCCGGCCGCGCACGACTGGCGCGGCAATGCGAATTTGGCGAAGCAAAAGCCAAACTAAATACAGCCTTAGTGTTTCGTTTCGGCGTTTATATGGCAATGAAACGCTTGGCGAAACTATTCCAAAACGGGAATGGCGCGTACTGCGCGATTTACGAGGAGGACCTGAAACGCCTTTGGCCACTAGATGACAAAGATCGGGAGGTAAAGATTGCGCAATTTGCAGCGCAATATGGATTCCGCCTGAGGCTCTATAGCAAGGGAATTTGCGCCATTTTCGACAAACGGCCCCATCAAAGACCGTCGCTTCCTTAATCTAATCAGCGACGCGGTGCCGTTCGACCGGTGGTTGTGGCTTAACTTTTCTACGCGTCATCCACAACCAAACTGAACGAAGCCCAGCTATCGCACCGTAACACCTTCTGCACGGAAACGATGTCGTCTATGAAGCGGCATCGTGCGATTGCACGTAATCAGGTGCATCATATTGTGCGAATGCGGTGGCGAACGTGGTCGGCTAACGACTAAAATCCGAATGGATCACCACCCGTGAACATTATGCCAGTTCCTCAGTTCAAAAGATATTGTGCAATTTTCGCCTATCGCGTGAAGAGGCTCGAGCGATTTGCGTGCTAGTGGGAATACAATGTTAGCCTGATGACCACGATACTTCCGACGCACAAAACCAAGATCGTTGCCACGATCGGCCCCGCCTCGGAATCCCCAGAGATGCTGGCGCGGCTTATTCGCGCAGGGGTGAATGTCGCGCGCTTGAATTTTTCACACGGGACTCCTTCAAAACATGCAGAAGTTATCCGGCACATCCGCGACGCAGCGCGCGAAATCGGCCGGCGCGTCGCCATCATGGCTGATCTTCCGGGCCCGAAACTGCGGTTGGGAAAAATCGATCCCGAACCGGTTCAACTTCGAGTCGGCGACCCTTTCACCCTAACGACTGAAGACATCGTTGGAAATGCACAGCGCGCTTCGACCAGCTTCCAGCAATTGCCGCGCGTGGTGAAGCCCCGTAACCGCATTTTTCTTAACGACGGTATTGTGCAGCTCGTGGTCGAGCGCGTGGCAGATAATGATGTGGAGTGCACGATTGCTGTGGGCGGCGAAATCCGTTCACGCAAGGGATTGAATCTGCCTGGCATCGATCTGGGTATCAGCGCGTTTACTGAACACGACCGCGCTTGTCTTGAGTTTGCGCTGAAAGAAGGCGTTGACGCAGTGAGCCAGTCGTTCGTTGAACGCGCCGCAGACATCGACGCCGTACGCTCGGCAGCGGCAAAAATTGGGGCACAGCCTTTCATCATTGCAAAGATCGAGCGCGCCGATGCGCTTGAGCATTTCGACGAAATTCTGGCAGCAGCCGATGGCATCATGGTTGCGCGCGGCGATCTCGGTGTAGAAGTCCCAATCGAAGAAATCGCCTGCACGCAAAAGCAGCTCATCGCCAAGGCGAACCTCGCCGGGAAACCAGCGATCACTGCGACGCAAATGCTCGAATCGATGGTTGCGAGTCGTCTGCCTACGCGCGCAGAGGCGACCGATGTGGCCAACGCAATTCTTGACGGCACCGATTGTGTCATGCTCTCCGGCGAATCAGCAGTAGGCAATTTTCCCGAGGAAGCAGTGACGATGCTGGCGAAGATTGCCGCGTTCACCGAAACGCATCGGCCGTCCAGGAGCTTTGCGGCTCAACGTGAATTCGTGGAGCGCAAGCCAGCGACTGTTGGCAGCGATCGCATGGCTTCTTTGGTCGAGAACGCATTGTACACGGTCCCATGCGATCTGCTGCTCGTTCCCACGCGCGGCGGCAACATCGCGCGCGCTATTTCGCGTTTCAAACCGCCGGTGTGGATCATCGCGCCAAGTTTAGACTGCACTGCGTGCCAGAGTCTCGCGTTCTCCTACGGAGTTTATCCGATCGATCTCGCCGAGGAACCGGACGACTGGCGCGACTGGATTGCGGGTTGGCTACGTCAGAACGGAATGACCGCAGAACGAGTCATGCTTGTCGCCGGCCCATCTCCTCGAAATCCAAAAGCTAATTATCGAATCGAGCTAATGCGTTTAGCGGAGAATGCATCAACCGCGGATGCGAGTTTGTAGACGAAAGTCCAACACGCGAGTTTGCTTCAAACAACAAAGAATCACCGACTCATTATCACGTGAAGATCACCCTGGCTGGCGCAGCAGGCGGCGAAGTAACGGGTTCGTGTTACATCGTTGAGACCGAGCACGCCCGAATTCTTCTCGATTGCGGTCTGTTTCAAGGTGGCAAGAAATCGGAGGCGCTGAATCGCTCGCCAACGACTTCGAATGACAAACTCGATGCGGTCCTTATCACCCACGGACATCTGGATCATGTCGGCCGGCTGCCGTTGCTAACGAAAATCGGCTACAGCGGCCCAATCTACGCAACGCCTGCGACGATAGACATGACCGGTCTGATCCTGCGCGACTCCGCTCGCCTGCAGGTAGCGGACAACGAACGAAACAATCGCAAACGGCTGCGCGCAGGCGAACCGCCGCAGGAATCACTCTACACACCGGAGGACGCGGAGAAAATTCTCACGCAACTGCGACCAGCGCCGTATCAAAAAGAGCTTGATGTAGCGCCTGGCATCAAAGCGATCTGGAACGATGCCGGCCACATGCTCGGGTCAGCGAGCATTCAGGTAATTATTGAGGAGGACGGAAAAACAAAGCGTGTCGTTTTCTCGGGCGACCTTGGGCCGCGCAGTGCGCCGATATTGCGCGAGTTCGAACCGTTCCAGCAAGCCGACCTTGTTTTTCTCGAATCAACTTATGGCGGCCGTGATCATCGTTCCTTTCCGGAGACGGTCGCGGAGTTCGAACGAATCGTGATCGACGCAGTCAATCGCGGCGGCAAGATGCTTGTGCCAACTTTCGCCGTCGGCCGCGCACAACTCCTCACGTTGCTGCTCGCGAAAATGTTTCGCGCGGCAAAGGTAAAGCCGTTTCCGATTTTTCTCGATAGCCCGATGGCTGTGGAAGCAACGAACATTTACGCCAGACACGTGGAGCTTTTCGACGACGAGATGAAAGCGTTCATTCGCGATCGTCCGCTGGCGGAAGATTTGAAGACGATGAAACCGACGCCGACCGCCGACGATTCGCGCGCCATCAACGATGTGCGCGGCGCGTGTCTGGTCATGGCCGGGGCAGGCATGTGCAACGGCGGCCGCATCCTTCATCATCTCAGGGCCAACCTTTGGAAGCCAGACACACATGTGCTGATCGTCGGTTATCAGGCTCAGGGCTCGCTGGGGCGACGCCTTATCGATGGCGAAAAAGAGGTGAGAATTTTTGGAGAAAAAATCGCGGTGAAAGCGACGATTCATACACTCGGTGGATTCAGCGCGCACGCGGGACAAACCGATCTTTTGCGCTGGTTCGATGTGATCGCGCCGAGCAAGCCGCGCGTAGTCCTGACTCATGGAGAAGACGACCAGCGCAGCGCGCTTGCCAGACTCATTCAACAGCAGCACCGGTTACAATCAAAACTGCCGAAGTTAGACGAAAGCATTGAAGTTTAGTCAACGACATCAACCAAGGAAAACATTATGGGATTCGAAACATTTGATCTTGAAAATCTGGACAAGGAGCGGCGCAAAGCCGTTGCAGACTCAATTCGTGTAATGAGCGTCGAAGAACTCAAGGCGCTCGGAAACGAGATCTTTCGTTACGCCGATGATCCATGGCGGGCGAAGTTCTTCGGCTTCATCGCTGAGAATCCCGGTGCCACTTTTCATCACGCGGTGATGAGTGATGGCGTCAACATTGTGTACTGCCGCGACCAGGACAAAGGCATGTGGTTCCTGCCGGGGAGCGGCATGGGACCATTGCAAGGCACCGGCCGAAAGATGATGAGCGAAATGATTCGAGGAAAGCGTTGACGACAACACACAGCCTAACGAATGGCTGTCGTGCCGCGATCTTTTGTTTCTGACGTTCCGAT
>JBJMXF010000095.1:0-21720 GCA_045809725.1 Candidatus Udaeobacter sp.
CACAAGGCGTAGGCTCTCGCGAGAGCGAACGGCTCGACAGAGTGAGACGGCTACAACATCGAGCGTTTTGCCGTAGCGGCCGCTGCACGGCGCGCCGTAGCCTTGTGCGAAGGCGGGTCCGCAGCGGAAAGAAGGAGACTGGCGAAGCTTTCGGAGTCTCAGGTCGCCGCGCCGACCGCTCACCGGATCACTCAGTTTTAAGGATCGGAATAATCTCCGTTTGAATTGGCTGGCCGGTGACTTCGATCTCTTTATCCGAGACGTAAACGTTGATTTCTGAGCGAACGCCAAATTTTCCTTCGAGGTAAATTCCCGGCTCGATGGAAAAACAAACGCCGGGAATGATGCGTCGCGAATCGCGCGTCTCGAAATCGTCGATGTTGACGCCGTTGCCGTGCGTTTCTTCGCCAATCGAATGACCGGTCCGATGTGTGAATTGTTCTCCGAAACCTGCGCGTGTGATTACACCGCGCGACACGTCGTCCACTTCAGCGCCGCGAATCGGTTTACCAGCGCGAATATTCCTGCGCACGAAATCGACCGCCGAATCGCGTGCTTCTTTCACAATGTTGAAAATGCGTGAGTACTCTTCCGGAACGCTTTCGCCGACATAACCCGTCCACGTTTGATCAGTCGCGACTGCGTCGGGTTTCGTGAATTTCGTAGCCGCATCGATCAATACGAAATCGCCGCGTTTGATTGGCGAGTTCTTTTCCTTTGTCGGCATGTAGTGCGGATTGGCAGCATTCGCGTTCACCGCCACAATCATCGGCTCCTGCTCCATCCCTTCGTCCTTGTAACGACGCAGCATGAAATCCGCGATGTCCCACTCAGTCGTTGGGTCATCGGCATTGATCCGGCGCGCAATCTCACCGAACGCCTCCTGAATGATGCGATGCATCTTATTCGAGGCTTCGACATGCATCTGGTGCTGCTCCGGCGAGAACACCGCTTCGAATCGTTGCACCAGTTCCGCACTCGTGACTGGCTCGACTCCTAACGAGCGCACGAGCTCGATTGTTCCCGCATCCACCCGTGAGATGTAGGGAATGTCATTCATCGGCGAATACTGCATCGCAACGCGACGCTTCGATTCCTTTGCTGCCGGAGCCAATGCTTCACGCAATCGTGCGTTCAATTCCTGCCAGCCGCGAAACACGAGTTTTCTGCCAGGAAGCGAGTCGAGTTTGAATTGTTCGATCGACTGTACAATTTTAACCGGCTCGCCTGACGCGGGGATGTAATAGAACCAGCGACGTGAAGCGAACATCTTTTCGTCCAGCTTCAAAATCCGGTAGGCGAGGGGATCGCTGTGCCGGAAATCGTAAAACAACCAGCCGTCCAGTTTCGCCTCGCGCAAGGCTGCTTGAATTTCAGCCACTCGTTCTGTTGGAGAGTGTTCTGCACGCATTGGTCCAGCAAAAGCTAAACAGAGAATGAATGCTGCGACTAAACAACTGTGCCACCATTTCATCTCGGTATTGAAATATCAGCCATTCGCGTGAGGGCGAAGCAATTTAACGTGGGTCCAAGCCTGTAGCATCCGCTGTCTCAGCGAAATTCTGGGGAGCGCACGCGGCTCGCGTGCTGGTTTTGGCGGCTCGCCAAAACGAACTTTGTTAGAGTTCAGCGCATATCCGGCAGAGAATGCACCGTCTCGCGTGTCGTTTCAGCGTCTCGCCGAAACCGACTTGTGCTAAGATCGACAGCATGCGCGACGAGCCTTCCGCAATTCCGCTCGGTGATGTTTTGCGCGCTGCGAACGAACTCGTTTCAGCTGGCTTGATTAAAGATTACGCACTCGGCGGCGCGCTCGCCGCTATCTACTATACAGAACCGATTACCACGTACGATGCGGACATCATTTTCGTCGCGAGCGACAAAACATTGAGCGCCGGAATTCCCGCGATCTACTCGCATCTTCAATCGAAAGGCTGGCGAATCGAGCGCGAGCATTTGTTAATCGGAGACTTCCCGGTGCAATTTCTCGCTGCATCTGGGTTAACTGAAGAAGCAGTCCGCGAAGGAAGACCGGTGCAGTTTGAAGATGTGCCCGCAAAAGTTTTTCGGCCAGAGTACATCATTGCCATCGCAGCGAGCGTCGGCAGGCACAAAGATTTCGCGCGCATTGAGCAAATGCTTGAACAGGTGAAGATCGACAAAGCATTGCTGGACGACATTCTGGGTCGCTATAATTTGCAGCTACCGAAAAAATGAAATCCGAAATGCGCCATGCACTAGCCCAGCAATCGTTCGAAGAAAAAATTCACAAAGTCGGCGAGCTGATCGCGCTTTCCCGCAACGTGAAGGCGGACGCCTCGAAGATTTCGGAGGAAGATACCGCGTTCAACGGCGCCGAGCTAAGCGAGTCCGTTCTCGCGCGCGATTGGAACTCCCCAGAAGAGGATGCCGCATGGTCAAACCTGTAGCCGGCGAAATCGTTGTCATTCCATTTTCGCGGAACGATTCCGGCGCGGAAAGACGCCGGCCTGCGTTGGTGATTACCGATCTTCCCGGCGCGGATTTGATTCTCTGTCAGATCACCAGCCGGGCGCACTGGGATTCTTTCGCCGTTCCGCTGGATAAAAGTGACTGTGAAAACTGCCAACTCGATCAGCCTTGTTTCATCCGCCCCCAACGGCTGTTCACCGTCGAGCAGCACGTCATTCTTCATTCAATGGGAAAAGTGACGGCCGCGAAATACGACGAAGTGTTTAAGAAAGTGCGGACGCTCTTTATCGATTAGGTGGAACGCGTTGTCCTCAACGCGTTGGCACTCACATACGCGGCTCTGCCGCCAGATATTCGCGCCCTCGCCGATTTGGAAAGCCATCGTCTTTCGCCACGGCGAATCTTCGATCGGGAGAAGCCGATCAACCTATTTGTAAATCGTCGTCGGTTCGGGACTGGCGAGAATTTTTTGAAAACGCGGATCGTTCCGCAACGGATCCCATTCCCAGCGCTGCCGCAGATCTGAAAGCGTGATGCTTGCCTCGTCATAATCGACGGCGAAGGGCGTGCTGAGTAGACGTTCGATACGGCTGATTGCCTCGTCGGTCATTCCAACCCGCGCGCAAGTCACAGCGTAAAACGCCTCCACCACTGCGCCCTCGATCACATCGCGTGTGATCGGCGCCAGTTCCATCGCTCGCTTTCCTTCTCGTAACGCGTCGTCCTTTCGCCCGAGTAACGCATAGAGCAATCCGAGCTGCGCGCGTCGCGTTCCGTTTTGCGGACTTTCAGCAACGAGCTGCTCAACGAGCGGCAGGGCGACTTCGAACTGCGCCTGCGCTTTCGCTGTGTCGCCGCGCACGAGTTCGATGCAACCTTGAAGATAACTTTTCGGCAACGGGACGCCCGTCTGAGAGGTAATGGTATCGAGGGGCGAGTTCGCCAGGGCTTTGTCGGCACTGCCTGTATCTCTGTCCATTAAATTAACATCCCAGCGTGCGAAAGTGACCACGCCGTCAGGGTCCAGATTCGGCGGCAAAGATTCCAGCACGGCTTTGATTGGTGCTGTGCTGCCTTTCCAGAGAAACTCGACGTAGGCGCGCTGTATTTTGACGTTAAAAGAATCGGGAAAAAGAGTGAGCACGCGATCCATTCGTTCGGCTGCCGTGCGCCAATCGCGCAGACCAAAGTACGTCTGCGAGGCATCATAGAGCATAACCGGATTACGCGGATCGATTTGTTCGGCGTGTTGATAAGCGGCGAGCGCTTGTTTCAAATCCCCACGACGTCGAAGAACTGCCGCGGTGTACAGACCCACGTCCCCATCGTTCGGGAGCGCTTCCGCTGCCAGTTTCAGTTCGCTCAGCGCTGCATCGTAATCGTTTTCCATGTAGTACTGGTAAAGCCCCAGCGCCAGGTGGCCTTCGCCGAGGTTCGGCTCGAGTCGCAGCGAGTCCAGCGCCTCCGAATACGCCTTTTGCTTCCATGCCGCGATTGGTTCGTAGAAGTGGTACAGGTTGCTTGTCGTCGCGGAGAGCCGCGCGTGGGCAAGCGCGAAGTTTGGATCGAGTTTAATCGCCTGATCGTAGAGATTGATCGCCGCCTTGAAATCCTGCAGCAGGTTGTCTGGTCGCGTTTGATAATCGCGAGCGCGCAAATAAAGAACGTACGCGTCTGCGTTAGTTGTCGGCTTCGTTTCGACACGCGCTTTTTCCTGCGGCGAAAGCGTCGCCTGCAACGAGTCGGCGATACTTTTAGCGACTTCGGCTTCCACTCCAAAGATGTCGGTCAACTGCCGATCATAACTTTGCGCCCACAGATGCGCGTCATTGTCAGCCCGGATCAGCTGCACATTGATGTGTACCCGATCGCCGGCCTTCTGGACGCTGCCCTCGAGCACATTCGTCACGTGCAGTTGTTTTGCGATCTCCGGCAGATTTTCGGGAGCACTGCTATAGCGGGCAGTAGAAGTGCGCGAGATTACGCGCAGCCCGCTGATCCTCGAGAGCGTGGTGATGATTTCATCCTGAATGCCCTGCGCAAAAAACGCGTTCTCCTTGTCTGAGCTAAGATTCTCGAACGGCAGCACGGCAACTGACTTGTCCTGCGCCGCGATTGGCGCCGTTTGTTTTGGCACCTCGGCAATCGCCGGTTTTCGTGTTCGCGCGAATTGAAACGCGAGCAGCGCGGCCGCGAGTACGACAGCAGCAATGAGAGCCCAGCCTATCGGCGCGCGATGTTTCTGAAAAATTTGAAACCGCTTTGGCACTTCTGGATTCCCGATTCCATCACCGTAGAAATTCACGACATCGATACGCATGCCGTGTTTGACTTCGCATTTGCCGAGATCATGAAGGAACGATCGCCACCGCGGGTACTGCGCGAGATCGTCGGCAACGCGTTTGGAAAGCAGGATGTGACCGTTATCACCGCAATCCATCACGCGTTGCGCCATGTTTATTCCGGCGCCGGCGATGTTGGCTTGCTCGTTCAGGTCGGTAATCTCATTCACGGGACCGCTGTGAACGCCCATTCGCACGCCTAGCTCGGGATGGTTCTTCAGTTCCCTGGCAATCTCGAGCGCACATAACACCGGTGCTTCCGGTGTAGTGCGGAATACCAGCGCTCCGCCATCGCCTGTTGGTAGTCGCAACAGCTTCCCTTCTGCTTCCGCCTCGCGGAGCTGCTCCGTGCCCCGCACAATTTGTTTTAACGTATCGAGTTGCTGGCTCTGCTGCGTGATGAGCAATTGCGAATAGCCGACAATGTCGAGGAACAGGACGTGTCCGATCTCAAACTTAACCTCTGACGAAATATCGGGGGACATATCTGTTCTGTGGACGGCGGGAATTTTAGCGCAACGCGCTTTTTATGCACGAACAGGAATGCGCATCCTGCCCTGTCCCGTCTGCAACAACATCGGAAATTCCGGGGAGCGCGCGCGTCTCGCGTGCTGACGATGGTGTCCTGCGCCATCGCGAACTTTACATCGACTGAAGGTGGAACGCGTTGTCCTCAACGCGTTAGCACTGACATAAGCTGCTCTGTCCAGATTAAATTTGCGCCTTCGGCGATTAGCCATCGCCTCCCGAGAAGCCGATCCCACCTGTGCATTCGTTGGTTAACGCGTTGCAAAGCAAGCACGGCTTACATCGCAGGCGCAGCTTGACATTACCCGTCGCGTCGAGCGACAAGGAGCACCGGATGAAATTTCTCACACGCCGCTTCTCCCAGGCTCCAGAGGGAACGGCTGCGCTGTTCTTCATTCAAATTTTTGCCACGCTCGGCTTCGCTGTTCTCTACTCGACGCTCGTGCTCTATGCGACGAAGCATCTCCATCTCGGCGTGAAACAAGCCACTACGCTGATGGGTGTGTTCGGCGCCTTCAACTACGGCCTGCACCTCTTTGGCGGTTACCTTGGCGGCCGCTTCCTCTCAAACCGGAACCTGTTTGTCGGCGGCATGGCGCTGCAGGTGTTCGGCTGCGCATGCATCGCGACCGGCACACTTCCGCTGTTCTACATCGGCCTCGCACTTTTCCTAACGGGCAGCGGCCTCAACGTCACCTGCATCAACATGATGCTCACGCAGCGGTTCACGCCAGAGGACCCGCGCCGTGAAGGAGCCTTTCTTTGGAATTACGCAGGCATGAACGTCGGCTTCTTCGTCGGATTCAGCGTCGCCGGCCATTTCCAGGCCACGGAGAGTTACGCGAGCCTTTTCATCTTTGCTACGGTCGGCAATTTCGTCGCGATCATCCTCGCGTTCTTTAACTGGAAAACGCTGACCGACCGCAACACAACGCTGCTCGACGCAACGCCGAAGCAATTCCGGCTGCGTCAGCTTGTGGGCATCGGCATTCTCATCGGCCTCGTCCCTGTTGTGTGGTTTATGCTCCAACGGCCCGGCGGCACCGAGACGATCATCAAGGGGATCTGCGGCGCGGTCGCGCTCACTTTAATCTATCTTACGGTTCGCCATTCTGACCGGCGCGAACAGCGCAACATGATCGCGTATCTGATCCTGACTGTCGGCTCATTGATGTTCTGGTCGCTTTACCAGATGGCGCCGAGCGGTCTGATGCTGTTCGCGGTCAACAACGTGGACTTGATGATTGGTCCCGTGAAGATTCAGCCGCAGTGGATTCAGAACATCAACACCGTTTGCATCGTGATTGGCGGCCCAGTACTCGCGGCGCTCTTCACTCACATGCGCGCGCGTGGGTGGAGAATCGACATACCCAAGCAGTTCGCGGCATCGCTGCTTTTAATGGCAGTCGCCTTTCTCATTCTGCCGGCCGGCATCAAACTGGCTGGGGCCGACGGGAAAAGTGCCTTCGTGTGGCTGTTCATGAGCTACGTGCTGCAAAGCGTCGGTGAACTGCTCATCTCTCCCATCGGATACGCGATGATCGGCAAACTCGCGCCGAGACAGTATCAAGGCGTGATGATGGGCAGCTGGATGCTTTGGACTGGCCTCGCGTCGCTCTTTGCCGGCGACTTTTCAGGAATGATCCCTGAGCCAACCGGCACCACTGCGGTCGCCACCAATGCGGGATACGCGAAGCTTTTCGCGGAGCTCGGCGCTGGCAGCCTGGCTGTCGGTATTGCGCTCGTCGTGCTGATTCCATTTCTGCGCAGGCTGATCACCGACAAAGCCGACACGCGTCCCATCGAAGCGGCGACCGTGGTTCCCGTCGCTTAAAACAATCTCACTTCTGGGGAGCGGTCGCCGCGGCGACCTGGTGCTGGCGATAGTGTCCTCGCTATTGCGCATTTGAAGGGAGATCTTTTTCGGCAGAGATCACGGAGTCGTTTCCGAGTTCCGACATCCCAATTTTGTAATCACTCGTTATGCAGTTTCGTTGAGGCGCTACGAGATACGTCGGCTTCGCATCGATTCGTAAGGTGCTGGAGCAAAACACGAGTGAATCGAGTACCGCGCGCAATACCTGGAGGAGAAGGTCAGCTAGCCGTCAGCATAGCAACGGTCGATTCGATGCCAAAAAAACGGCCTCGCAACTCTATTTGAAGCTGTGGTAAAAAGTGATCGTGCGTCTCCTGAGGCAAGATCGAGATCTGTTGGATACGGTGCAGCTAATCCTGACAATTGTGACTGGCGCAGTCGCTGTGCGGCTCACTGTTTTACAAGGTGAACTTTCGCGACGCATCCAGCGCGAAGGAATCACACAGACTTACGCCGAGAAGATCCTGAGTCATCTCAACGACTTAAAAATGGATCCTGAACAGCGAAGCGGAGTCGTGATCGATGTGCTCGATATCATCACAGAGGCGAACCTGAATGCAGGCGAACGACCCTACACCGATGCGGAACGCCAGCAGCTCATTCCATTGCGACTGGCGCTGGCAACTCACGACGCCGATCTAATTGCTCACATCGGCGCCGACAAACGCAAGCTCAAGCTTTGGACTGACACGGTAATCCAAAGTGGAAATGATGAGATCAAGCGAACCGCTATCAAGGCGCTCGGCCAAATTGGACGTTACCGCGGGAGCATTGCCGAGCTGGAAACCTTTAGGTTTTGTTTCGAGAAGATATTCGAGATTTCGGATGACTTCGCGCGGACGGCACTGACTCAGGACGCGATCGAGCAATTCTCAATTATGGTTGGAGTGACGAACAAGGTTCCTATTCTGTTGGAGGATGAACCCCTTAAGGCCCTTCTTCACCGTGGGCGTGACGCCCTTGTCATTATTGCCAGCACTTCGATTAAGGAGGATGCCGCAACACAACAGTTGCAACAATCGCGGCCAACCCCGTCCCCGTCTCCGCTTGAATCAAGGCCGACCGCATTGATGGATCGCGCCGCCCGTCGAGGACCGAGCGCATTACAATTGGTTGCATTAGCAACCCCCGATTTGACTCTTTGCAGCGATGCGGCCGGCGTTGCAACTGGAAGCTCGCATCGATTACTCGTCGCGAGCAGCGTACTTCAAAGCGTGCATAAGGCGTTGCAGCAGGTGGATGATTTGAATCTGAGAAAGGATGTTGTTACCCGGACTCCAGCGTCGACGAACGTCGACGCAAGCACAATTGTAGCGCTGAAGTCTGCGGACGTGCAGGTGCGTCGCAAAGCTCGAGACGATTTGGCCGCAGGCGGAGCCGGCAATGTCCCACTGTTAATCAAAGCGTTGCGTGACGAGCCCAATGACTATCGAATCAAGGTGGGAGTCAGCTTTACTCTCTCTAAGATAAACGAACCGGTTTCGATCACGGACTCCGCAGACGCAGCTTTACTCGTACGTCTAATCGGTGACAGTGAACCGGAAGTACGTCAGTATGCCTCGGAATTTCTTATGCGGCTTGCAGATCCGGGCTCAGTAAAGGTTCTTTATCCGGAATTGCAAAAGGCGATCGAGCAAGCGCAGGCGGTGCCCCAGCCGAATGAAAACGCGGTTTTTAATGCTGTCGTCGTACTGGGCACATGGACGCGAACACTCCCAGATAGTCTCGCATCCACAAAAAAGACAATCGCCGAGTACCTCAACGACCTGGGATCGAGCCTTCCCAAGGATAAATGGGTCAAGACGGTCGCGGTAATCAAGGAACTGAACGCGTCCCGATGAGCGGCGAGCGCCCACAGCGCTCCAGCACATCAACCCATAATGGCTGGAGCGTGTTCTAGTCCAATTCTTACGTTGAGTTCCTCCGGAAGGCGACTCTTCACCCTTGAATGAAGCCAATGGAAATGAGCGACAGAGCTAGCCAAACCGCGAAGACCCCGGGGGCGAGCAGGGTTGCGCTTTCGCTAACCATCTCGCAAACTTCGAGAGCAACATGAAAATCGAAACGCTCCACATCGGTATGAAGGTGCGCCATCCGCAATACGGCGTCGGGACGGTGAAATCGCTGAGTGAGCAAACGGCCGAGATCGTGTTTGACGACGCGCAGCGCACAATTGCGCCAGCCTCCAGCGATCTGCAACCGGCAGAAGCCACTGCTACTTTGAGCGAGTTAGAAATGCCGCTTGCAACTCTCATACGCGACACTGCTCACGCTGTAGTCGAAGCGCTCGGCTTGGAACAAAAGGACGTAGTCGTAGAAGGCCTGGCGACTCGATGGCATCGGGGGACGCTGGTCATGCAGTCTGCGGACACTTCGCTTCAGCCGAAGGAAGTGCCGCTCGAGACGTTCTTCCACAAAATCGTGATGATTCGGAACAATCTGCGGGTTCTCGAACAGAGGGTGAACGCGAGCGACAAACTCAGCGAAGCGGACAAGTTCGATCTGCAACAGTATATAACACGGTGTTACGGATCGCTGACCACCTTCAACATCCTGTTCAAGAATAAGGAAGACCAATTCCGAACCGGCGCCTAGACGTCGAAAGGAATGTGGCAGTTAAATTTAAGGAAAGTTTCCTCAATGAGTCGGCGCGTTTGGTAATCTGCTTTCTGGCACAGGTAATTTCTTACTACTCCAGCGTCCTGCACGCGACGCACTTGCCGACAGCGTTAGCGAAATTACCAGCCGGGCATCTAACCGGCCAGTTTGGTCATTAATGTTTTGGCTCTCTGCGTGAGCGAAGTGTCATCATTTTTTTTCTTGCCCGTGCGCGGCACGTAAATCGCGTCCAGGTTGATCGCTGACTTGGCCAGCTTCGTCAGCTTCTTGTCTGTCTCGGCTTCTTCCTTCAGGGTCGTATCCAGGTAACGCGCGCCGGTTTTGTCGCCGAGCAATTCGGCATATGTCCGCGCGCAGCCGTAACCCGCGATCTCGTAATGCTCCACACGTTGTGCGGCGGCGATGAGTCCGGCATCGCGCACTTCATCTTCGGCATCTTCCTTTGCCATCTTGTCGCCTTCCGCGATCAAGCCTTCCATGCCTTCGCATTTCGGTCCCCGGCTCGACTCGTCCAGGCGCTCGAAGATTTCTTCCAAACGCCGCGCGTGTTCTTTTGTCTGTTGCAGATGCTGATTAAATCCGGCCGAAAGCTGGCGGTTCGTCGCCGCCTTGCTCATTTTCGGGAGCGCTTTAATAAGCTGCTGTTCCGCACTGTAAAGGTCTCTTAATTCGTGAAGATATAGATCGTACAAGGTTTCGAGTTCCATAATCGTAAATCGCAGCGCGTATCAGAACCGAGTGCGGGAATTTTATTCGCAATTCCTGGAGATGGGTTTGTTTCTTAACGGCGGGGTCGGACCATCCAGGTGGAACGCGTTGTCCTCAACGCGTTGGCAGATGATCCAAGCAGCCGCCGGCTGATTTGATGTTGTTCATCCCAGATAAGCGACCGTCCGCCGCGGCCGCTCGATCTACTAGTAAAGATGCCTTACTCGTTAGGCTTCTGTTTCGGCACAGTTTGAAACGACGGAATTGATTCGTCGGTGATAACCCACGGTAATTTGTCTTCTAGAAAGATTACTTTCTGCGGGGCAAACGGCGCCGGATCGTCAAGTGACGCAATCGTGAAATCAATCGTGTCAGACTCTTTACTGTCCTCAAAAAACAAATGCGTGCCGCAACACGCAGCAAACGAACGAAGCCGATTCGCGAATAGCACCTTGCGCGGCTCACCTTTGGTCAGAACGAAATCTTTGCGCGGCACTGAACCCCACTGCACATACGGTGCACCCGCGCTTCGGCGGCAATCGATGCAGTGACAATCGGCCAACGCAAAAGGCTGGCTCTTCAACAAATATCTTGTCCCGCCGCAAAGACATCCACCGGTGAACTCCATTGCTTTAGTCTAACCACGAATTCACACGAATGAACACGAATAGTTTCAGCCGCGGGCACCTGCGCGTCCCGGAATCACTACGGCGTTGGACGGTGAGCCGCTAGCCGCGTTCCCGCTTGTCCATTTCTTACCTCTGCCTTCGCCCTTAGGGCCGAGGAGGCGGGGTCGGCCTGGGCCTGGGTGTAGTTCTTGGTCTTGCCGTTGGAGTTGGCCTCGGTGTAGAGCTCGGTGTTACTGTGGGAGTTGAACCAGGAGTTCCAGTCGGTGTTGTTGTCGCCGTCGCAGTTGGAGTAGACGTAGGCGTCATTGTTGCAGTTGGCGTTGGCGAGGGCGGCGTTCCAGTCGCGGTCGGAGTAGGCGAGGGAGGGGTTCCAGTCGCAGTCGGAGTAGGCGACGGCGGTGTGCCGGTTGCAGTTGCCGTAGGTGTTGGTGTGGATTGTGGCACACCACCAACATTGCGAAGGAGCACGATCGCATTGTGCAGTCCGCTCGGCGGTAGTCCTATTGATGCCGCAGCATCGATTCGACCATCCCCGTTGAAATCGGCCAGGGTGCCTAGGATCGGCGTATTGCCAATGCCGTACCGCTGGTGCGGGCGCAGGCTGCCGTCTGAGTTAACGATGAACACCGACACATCATTCGACGCATAATTAAACACGACGAGATCGGGCCTTCCGTCGCCGTTTACGTCACCAGGTTCCACGTCGTTGCTGATCCGCAGATTTTCCAAAACACTTGAACCGGTCTGCGTTCGTGCCGCTTGAAATGTTCCATTTCCATTCCCCAGCGAGGTCCCAATCAAATCCGTGCCAAACGAAGACTGCTGCATGATCATGCCTAGATCGAGCAAACCATCGCCGTTAAAGTCGGCCAGTTTAAATCTGTAGGGGGCGATGGGACTGATAATCGGAGCTCCGAATGTAAGGTTTCCGTTTCCAGGAAACACACCGATGCCGTCTGACAACACAGTGATTATATCGATGTTATTATCACCGGTTAACTCCGCCAGAGCCAGGCCGTGTGGCAATCGACCCGGAAGAGCGATATCGGGCATTCGAACGAAATTCTGGTTTCCGTCGTTCCGGAAAACGTAGATGTGGGCTTCACCTCCCGGACATGTTTCTTCCTCAGTCAGCACAATGTCGAGGTCGCCATCGTGGTCGAGGTCGGCAGCATCGATGGTGCCCTCACCACAGGCGAAAACATTTGTCACAACGGTAGGGGCGAATGTTCCGTTGCCGAGATTTAAAGCTGTACCGAAGTGATAGGAAGGGTAGTTACCGTCGGGCGCGAAGATGAGATCGACAAAGCCGTCGCCATTAATATCGCGCAGCTTCATGTCGGCGAAATTTCGAGCCGGCGTGTAATCAATCGCCGGAGCGAATGTACCGTCCCCGTTATTCTTCAGAATTTTTAACAGAGGATCGTTCGAAGCGATGTCGAATTCGCCGTTCACCACGATATCGATGTCGCCATCGTGGTCGATATCGGCACTTTCCACCGCATCAGAAAGCGAGGCCACCTCGTAGCGCGGCAGCACCGGGAACGAACCGTTACCAAGATTTTCATGAACGGTGACCGCCGCTGAGGAGTTTGCGAGTGTGATGACATCACCATCGCCATCGTTATCGAGGTCAACAATCGCGACGTCGAATGTCTGTTGCGACGCTTCATAATATACAGGCGTATTGAACCCGCCAGAGCCATTGCTGTTGAGGACGACAAAGCCCTCAGGTATCCGCCCTGATGGAACAGCGGCTAGGATATCAACAAAACCGTCGCTGTTAATCCGGCCAGTTGTCAGTTCCCTTGGCATCGGAACGAAGTTGGCAAACATGATGATTTCGGCCGATCCAAAGGTACCGTTTCCGGTATTTCGGCGGATCGTTACCGCTCCATTGTCGACAGAACCGCTCTCGTAATCTCCGCCTCCAATGAGATCGACGTCACCATCATTATCCAGATCCGCCAGCGCGACTGCTGTCGAATCGAAACGCGCGCCAGGCGCCGCGTCGTACGGCACCGGCGGAGCGAAAACGCCATTGCTTAAGTTGATCATGACCGCAAGCGTTGCGTCGAACCCACTGCCCACCTGGCCGCCCACGGCAACGTCCAGAATTTGGTCCCCGTTCACATCCGCCGCGGCGATCTTTTCGGCGCGATTTGCGGTGCTAAAAGTGACAGGCGGAAGAAATCCGGCCGCGTTTCCTGTTAGACCGTTGTGTCTGAGAATCGAGATCGATGAGCCGCCGTAGTTTGCAGTGACAACGTCCGGTTTATTGTCGCCCGTAAAATCGGCGATCACGATTCCGACAGGCCCCTGGCCGGTGATAAATTCAACTGGCGCGACAAAAGTGCCGTCCCCGTTATTGCGCCATACCTTAATCTTGGTCATCTGATCGAAATCGCCGCGAATGCTGGCAAACGCGTCGAGATCGCCATCGGCATCGAAATCGGAAAGGCCGACTTCTCCGACCACTTCATTCAAAGGCGTTGAGTAGTAGACTGGCGCGGCAAAAGTTTGGTCACCGTTGTTTTTCAAAACAGAAACGCCCGGAGAGCCAAAAAAACTGTCGCCAACCAAAATGTCGATATCGCCATCTCCGTCGAGATCGCCGAGAGCGAACGATCTCGGGCCAAAGCCTTGACTAAAGGTTCCGGTGTCAAAGCCTCGCCATGGGGCATCAAATAAACCCTGCACAAAGGTTAATGGCCCTTCCTGCGACGTTAGACCCGTTAGGGCACGCGGCGCGAAGGGAAAGGCTGACCTTGTTTGTGCGCTCACTTTCGCAGGCACGATGGCCCAAAGCACTGCGAGCATAACAGCAAATAAGGTGGTAACAGCAATAAGAGTAAATCGTTGAGTTCTTTTCATGGTGTTTCCTTTATCTTGAGATTGACTGTCGCCGCATCCTGGGAGTTCCGCTGTGCGCCAATTGGCTTTGTGTGTGCAAATTTTGGCCCTAAAAGGGTGGGGTGATGTCATAGGTGTTGTCTTCGATGTTCTGCAGGCAAGTTCGTAACGAGATGACGCCACTGCCTTGTATGAAAAGTTAATTTGCTGTTACCTTTGGCGTAACTCACGCGAGAGTCGCTATATGCGACAGAGGTAAAGAATGGCAGTTTTTTGTATCATTAGGACACACCCGTACGGCCACATCGGTGGTGCCCTTACATACGTTCGAGCTGCCGATAAGTGACCACGGCTGCGACCATCCGAAGGAATGAATCAGGACAGCAGGAACTCAGGAATCTGAAGCCGTGTTGCTGTGCAATGTCTTGGCTGTGACATGATTTCCGCCTGCGGAGTGGCACTTTTCAGGACTAACGAATCAGAGGCAGAAACTCAGAAACCATAGCCGCTCCGCTGCGCCAGGCGTTTCGCTTGCCACCATTACAACTAGCACTCACAACATCGCATCGAGTATGGTGCAGGCAGGCCAGTCAGCACGGCTGATCATGTTATTTGCATCTGGCCTGTGGGCGAATCACGCCACCACGTGAGCGGCTGCAGTGCGTCGCGTAGGCGGTTGCTCGCGGTCGGCTTTCATCGGTAACGTGAAACGAAATTTCGATCCCTTTCCCTGCCAGCTTTCGACGCTTACGCGTCCCCCGTGAGCTTCGATGAAATTTTTTACGATCGCCAGACCAAGACCGAGTCCGCTTCCGTTCCCGGAATCGCTCTCAAGTTCATCGAAGACTTGTTGCAGTTTGTCCTTTGAAAAACCTGCGCCGTCGTCGATTACCCAGCATTCCAGCGCGCCGTCGGAGTGGGATTCGCGAGCACCAAGAACGACCTTGCCATGTGCGGTATGTCGAACCGCGTTGCTGATAAGGTTCTGAAAAATACGCTTCAGGAGACCGGCATCTGCGTACACAACCAAATGATGCGGTACTTCATTGACGAGCTGAGTACCATTGGTTTTTGCCAGCGGACGCAGATCGTAAATCAGCGCCTCCACCAGCGGCCAGAGGTCGAACTCCCGTGGTTCCAGTTTGATCCTGTTCTCTGTGGAAAGATTCGTGTTTTCTTGAATAATTTTCTCAACCAGCTCCTGGAGTTGTTGTGCGTTGCGACGCAAGGTCTTCAGCATCCATTCTGTGTCCTCTCGAGCCTTTCCGTCGCGGAACGTTTCCTCAAGAACGCTTGCAGCTACAGCAACAGCGTTTAACGGCGTCCGAAGATCGTGCGCCACGAAAGCCAGATATTCTTCCCGACGTTTTTGTAACTCGAGTGCTCGCTCTGTGGCATAGGTTTGCACTGCCAATCCAATTGCCCGGTCCAGCACGTCATTGGTGATTTCAAACGAGCCGCTCTCCAGGGTAAACCCATGATTTTTGGCCAGATCGTAGAGGCATTTCCGCAACATATTGTACTCCGCTACCACCTCTCCAATGTCGTAGCCTTCGCGAAAACGCATCAAGCCATGAACCGGTGAAGTGCCTTTGGCCATCGCTTCCGGAATTGTTCCATCAGATCTTGCCGCCAGTGCGTCCGCTAATTCATCCAACAACTGCGGGATGTGATCGTTCAGAGTTGGCGTATCGAGTTTCCGAGCCGACGGCAATTGCTTGACTTGCTCTCGCCAGCTCGATAGCACAGCATCGCGTTGCTGCCTGATAAGGGCGGCCATTTCATAAAGGCCGTTCATACAATTGCCCCCGGTTGCCGTTGTATCTAAGTAAAATTCCCTACAATCCAATCGCAGGTGCACCTTGAGCCAGTTGTGCGAATCAATGGCCCACGCAGGCCCTTGTGACTAGGCCTGATTTCCCTGACACGACGGATCTCTATCGAAAATTGCGCAGAGTCCGTCCTTGTAGTAGCGAAGCCGCCAGCCATGCCGTTTGGCAAAGGAAGCAATTTGAGGTTCGCGCTGTCTGCCATCGCCTGGCCAAACACGGGACAAGTCCGGTTCGTATACCGCGCAATGTTTTGCGTTCTTCAGTTCTTTAGCAATTCGGCTCGCGAGTACTTTCATAGCCGCGGGTTAGAAAAAGTTTCCGCTTAGGAGTAGGTTTTTACAAAACCGTTCCTTAGTCGTTCAAACAGAAAAAAACTCAGAAAGTTTCGAACATTTAAGACTTTTTTGTAGGAAAAACGAGCCCATGCCAATCCGGGAAACTGAACGATTCTCGCGTTGGTCTTGGACTCCGCTCGGGTGCGGAAAGGAGCATGCGGTCGTTACCACGATCACCCGCCGCAACGTGCGGCGTGCGCAGCACTTGCGACCGGGTGTCCCGACGCAGCGTCACGAAAACGAATCAAGTCTCAACCGGTTCGCTCGTCAGAGCTGCGCTCACTGCGGCCGTAACATTTTCCCATTCCGCCGTGAGGCGGGCAAGATCATGGGACACAGCGGAAAGATTGCGATTGATTGCCATGGCGCTTCCGCCCGATTGGTAAGTCGCTGGATCTTCCAGCGCTGCAGTTAGTTCTTTCTGTTGTCCTTCCAACTCCGCGATTTTCGTCTCGAGGTCGTGCACTCGCTTTTCTTGTTCGCGCCGCGCTTTGGCGATCGCATTTCGCGATTCCGCTTCCAAGCGCTTCTGGGCTTTTTGTTCGCGCAGTCCGCCCGTTCTTTCGACGCCGTTATCGCTACTCGTCAGTCCGACGGCCCGGCGATCCGTCCCTACCAGGCCCGCTTTGGCCGACGTGGCCTTGGCTTTGTCCAGATAGTAATCGTAATCGCCGGGATAAAAGGTCAGCCGTGCTCCGGCACCGTTCGAGCCAGCGGTTACGTGCAAAACGCTCGTGGCAATGGCGCGGATAAAATGAACATCGTGACTAATAAAGATGAGCGTCCCGTGATATTGCTTCAGCGCGCCGATGAGTGCGTCGATCGAGCCGACATCAAGATGTGTTGTCGGCTCGTCCATGAGCAAAAGGTTCGGCGGATCGAGTAACAGCCTAACGAGAGCTAGTCGCGACTTTTCGCCACCGCTTAAAACTGAGACCGTCTTGAAGACATCGTCGCCGCGAAACAGAAAAGATCCGAGCACAGTGCGCGCGGTCTGTTCCGACACGGGATTGGGCATATCGAGTGCGCTTTCGATAACCGTATGGCTGGCGTCGAGCACGTCGATGCGGTTCTGAGAGAAATAACCCGTACGCACGTTATGGCCGAGTTCGCGCACGCCTTGTTGCACCGGCAAAACGCCTGCAAGCAGCTTGAGAAGAGTCGATTTTCCAGCGCCGTTCGGGCCGACAAGCACGGTACGTTGGCCGCGCTCAGCGTGGAATTGCATTCCGCGATAAACAACGACCTCGCCATAGGCATGATCGACATCCTTCAGAGTGATCACTCGCAAGCCGCTCCGCACTGGTTGCGGAAAATGAAACTTGATCGTCTTTCCATGCGCGACCGGAGCCGCGATCTTTTTCATGCGATCGATTTGTTTCAGCTTGCTCTGCGCTTGCGATGCTTTGCTCGCCTTGGCCCGAAATCGGTCGGCAAACAATTGCAGCGACGCGATTTCTTTTTGCTGATTTTTGTAAGCGGCGAGCTGCTGTTCTTCGCGCGCAGCTTTCTGCTCGACGTAACTATCCCAGTTGCCGCGATACCGCACCAGTTTGGAGTGCGCGATCTCGACGATGCTGCCGACAAGCTGATTCAAAAATTCGCGATCGTGCGAGATCATGACAATCGCGCCCGGATAAGTTCGCAGATATTCCTGGAACCATTGAAGCGATTCGAGATCGAGATGATTCGTTGGTTCATCGAGCAGAAGAAGGTCAGGTTGCATCACCAGCAAGCGCGCCAGATGAGCACGCATGATCCAGCCGCCACTTAAAGCGCTCGCCGGCCGGTGGAAATCAGTTTCACGAAAAGCGAGTCCGGCGAGTACCCGTTTTGCTTTTGGTTCCAGCTCCCAGCCGCCGTGCTCGTCTAGCGTAGCGTAAGCTTCCAGCTTGCGCTTTTCCTTGGCTTGCAAGCTGGAAGCTTGCCCTACTCTACTGCACGCTAGTTCGAGTACGGTTTCGTCTCCGGCAGCGGCGGTTTCCTGCGGAAGAAATCCGATGGTGGCGTTCTTCTCGACCGCGGCGGTTCCCTTATCGGGCGAGATCTCACCGAGTAGGAGCGCAAACAACGTTGATTTGCCAGCCCCGTTCGGGCCAACCAAGCCGATCCGATCGCCGCGATTGACCTGGAGCGATACGTCGTCGAAAAGCGCCCGGCCGGCGAACGATTTCGAAAGTTGTGAAACGGTCAGCATTTCGGAAAGCGCGCAGTGTCCACTTGTTCCATGCCTCACGCAACTCGGTAACCATGAACCGAGGAAAGGGATTTCCGAGATAGAAGGCAAAGCTACGAGGGTAGCAGCGAGTGAGAGCGGGAGCCGAACGAGTTTCAATCGACACGAATGAACACGAATTGGGGTAGCGCATGCGTCTCGCGTGCCGGTTGCGGTGTCCCGCCGTAACGAACTTTCCAAAACAACAAATCAGGGAATCAGGAACCTGTAGCCAAGCTACTGTGCAGCGTCTTGTCCTTGGGTGAGCACGGATACCAACGCTGACCCATTCGGCATTGGATGTTGGGCGTTAAGCGTTGGGCGTTTTCTCGGGTATCCTTTTCTCTGTCGAAAAAAGTCTGGTCAATTTCGAAACGTCTGGCCATGCTCAGCCACCTTTCTGCAGGCAAACGACGGAGGAAAAATTATGATTCACTTAATCTGGTACATTATTGTTGGGTTGATCGCGGGGCTCATCGCGAAATCGGTGTTGCACGTGCACATGACGATTTTTTGGACAATCGTGCTCGGCATCATCGGATCGATCATCGGCGGCGCCGTTACCCACATGTTTTCGCCGCCGTCCGGACGATTTCATCCCGCCGGTATCATCTTTTCCACGCTTGGCGCAATCCTCGTCCTCTACATTTGCCTTAAGCTGCACATCCGCTTTCCCCGCGTTCTCTAACAAGAGCAGAGGAAAAACCTGTAGCCACGCCGCTGTGCGGCGTCTTTGTCGCGGCCGTCAGCGTTGATCGCCGGCATTGTTTCATTGACGTTGGATGTTGAGCGTTCGACGTTTTCCGCTTCCGAATTGCTTCCGTCCTGCTTCTTACTTTTCGTCGGCCGCTAGCGGCTGACGCAGCCGAAGGATCGCCGCGACAAAAATCATCCGCCCGCCAAGAGACGCAACCAGCGGCGTCACGCTTTGTTACGCAGGGCTGGTCATCTTGACGCGGCCCATAAGAATCAACCGCCATGCCAATCGTGAGAAATTATTGAACAAAATTGGTTGAACGCACGTGCGCCGGCGCGGCTGGACATTGTCTAAGTCAGTGAAAATAAAAAAAGGAGAAAAACACATGAACTTCATCGCTCTTGGTTTCGCACTTCCAGCTGCTCTTCACAATCCGTGGCTGCATGGTGCTGCTTTAGTGGTGTTGTTAGTCTGCCTGCCGCGGTTGCTGGGAATCGTTTACATTCCGCACACCCAGGTTGGCATTATCGAAAAAATCTGGAGCAGCAAAGGTTCGCTGCGCGAAGGCCAGATCATTGCCCGTAATGGTGAGGCCGGTTATCAGGCTCGCTTCTTACGTGGCGGTATTCACTTCGGGTTATATCCGTGGCAATACCGCATTCATAAGGAACCGCTCGTCGTCGTAGCCGAAGGAAAAATGGCTTACGTCTACGCGCGTGACGGTGTTCCGCTGGAGCCGATTCAAACACTCGGTCGAACCGTGGATTCCAATCATTTCCAGGACGCGATGCACTTCCTCGAAGCGCACGGTCAACGTGGTCGACAGCGCGGGATCCTACGCGAAGGCGTTTATGCCATTAACCTGGCGCTGTTCGTCGTCATCACGGAAGAACGTGTGTTCTCCGGACCGGTGCGCGAGTCAGCCGATCGTTACGAATCGTGGAAGGCGCAACTCGCTTCCATGCGCGCCTTTGATCCGGTAGTTATCGGAACAGGCGCTGGCGGTCAGAGCCATTTTCGCGCTGGCATCACTGAAACCAGCGCAAGCGAAGCAGGCTCGACCCCGTCGTTAGCCGCAGCTAGCCCCGATTTTAATCCGAACGTCGACACCATCGGCGTGGTTAGTATTCAAGACGGGCCAACCATTGGCTCGGGTGAAATCATTGCTCCCGAAGCGAAAGCGATCGATGGAAAGGATCACAATTATTTCCAGGACCCCGAAGCCTTTCTGCAACTCGGAGGAAAACGTGGCAAACAACTACAAGTACTGACAGACGGCACATTCTTCATCAACCGCTGGTTCGGCACAGTAGAGATCAAGGCTAAGACCCTGATCCCGATTGGCTATGTGGGCGTAGTGGTTTCATATCATGGCGCAGCGGGAGACGACACCACCGGCGAAACGTTCCGTTACGGCGAACAAGTTGAAGCCGGTCATCGCGGTGTCTGGCGCTCGGCGCTCGCGCCCGGCAAATACGCGCTGAACCCGTACGCGGTGAAAGTTGAGCTCGTCCCGACGATCAACTTCGTGTTGCGCTGGATCAGCGGTCAAACCGAAGCGCACCATTACGACGAAGACCTAACGAGTATAGACCTGATCACGGCCGACGGTTATGAACCGCGTCTCCCGCTGTCGTTGGTCTTGCATATCGATTACCAGAAGGCGCCGTCCGTAGTGCAGCGGTTCGGCGATGTGAAGCGATTAATTACGCAGACGCTTGATCCCATTCTGACGGCGTATTTCCGTGACGTCGCGCAGACATCGCACATGCTGGATTTGCTAACCAAGCGTGAAGAAATCCAGAAACGCGCTACGGAAGAACTGGGCGAACGCTTTAAGCGCTACGACATCAATGTGGTGGCGGTCTTGATTGGCCGGCCGGAATCGCGAGAGATCGCTGCCGGGAAAGCCGATCCTATCGAAACGTTGTTCGACCAACTGCGGATGCGGCGCTTGGCGGACGAACAGCGCGCCACCTATGCAAAACAAGAGGAAGCCGCGCAACAACAGGTCGCCTTGAACCAGGCCAAGGCGAAAGCCGAACGTCAGACTGAGCTGACTCAAAGCGCGATCGCCGTCGAGATCGCGAAGAACCGTGGTGAAGCTCAATTCGCAGAAGCCGAACAGTTGGCGAAAAAACAGGTGACGCTCGCCGAAGGTGAAGCGCGAGCCAAGGAACTGATCGGTAAAGGCGAATCTTCAAGAATCGCGCAGGTTGGTTTGGCCGAGGCAGCGGTCACATTGCAAAAAGTGAGCGCTTTTCGTGATCCGCGTCTCTATGCGTTGAATGTTTTCGCGGACCAATTCTCCAGGAGCGTCCAACCGCTGGTACCCAGCAGGCTGTTCATAAGCAACGGCGGAGCCACAGCAGGCGAGAGCCACGGTGGGGGAAGTGTTCTCGAAACGCTGCTCAATCTGATCCTGAGCGAGAAAGCCGGGATCAACCTCCAGGAAAATACCGGCAGCTCGAAGCCGATGGAGGATTTTATCAGACAATTCACCGGCAGCCGCTCAACTGGGAACGGCGACCCGTTGAAGAGGGAGACACCTGCTGCCGCTGAGAAGACGGCATCCCACTGAACTAGAGAAGTAAAGTCGTCTCGCACTCGTCGCACCCGAGTGCGAGCGGCTTCT